>JAVHPT010000001.1:0-1124 GCA_036170735.1 Patescibacteria group bacterium
GCTCCATTTTCTAAAAATATGAATCTTACAGATGATGCATTCTTGGGTCTTCCTGTAGGAGAACAGGTGCTTCCTGTTTTTCAAGATACACCTAAATTGCACTTTTCTCCCGAGACTCCTACTATTTCCTATAAAAAGGCTGCTTGTGGACTCGATGATTTTATAAGGAGAACTAAACAAGGTGCTATATCTCGGTTATAATATTTCCTCATGGCCAATAGTCACTGACTTTCTGCACGTCTCGTAAAAAAACAAGCTGCCGCTCGTAAGCTTTCCAAGGGAAAGAAAAAGATGGCGGTTATTTATACTGGAAACGAAAATAAGCAATCTAGATTCAACATGAGTTATAAGAAACGAACTCGTTATATGCAGAATAAGGAAGCGTTCCCGCCAAAAAGACTCCCAACGAAGAATATCGATCAACTCATTGAGATGGGAATCCTAGATGAACGAGGATTTTTTAAGAAAGGAAAGAAGAAAAACTATATTACCAAATCCATGGTAGATCTTAAGGGATTTGATTTCTATGGGATGCCGAGACAGTCATAGATCAATAAACATTATTCTGGGCTTGTCCTGGAATCTTTATTTATAGTAAATAGCCAAGAAGCTATGTCCCTCACACTCAACAATCTCAAGCAAATTCCTGGAGCTGGAAGAGGAAAAAAGATGACCGTTCCGACAATCAACTTTCCTGTTTCCAGAGAGCTTCAGGCTATTCCATTTGGCGTATATGCGGGAGTAACTTCTATCGAGGAAAAAAGTTTCCCAAGTGCGATCCATTATGGACCGATTCCAACCTTTTTGGATACTGAGGCAAGACTTGAGGTATACTTTATAGATGAAACTGATGTTATCTTCCCTTCAGAAACGCTTTTTGATGTAAAGATTCTCGAAAGGATTCGGGATATCAAGCAATTCGAGAATTCTGAAACACTCAAGGAACAAATCCTTACAGATATTGCTAAAATTTGGGAAATCCTTACAAAAAGATAATTTTCTGTTGATTTTCAAGAAAAATCTATAGAATGCACGAGCTATCTGCGCAGCCGTAGTTCAGTTGGATTAGAACGCCTCCCTGCGAAGGAGGAGGTCACAGGTTCAAGTCCTGTCGGTTGCACCAT
>JAVHPT010000002.1:0-4409 GCA_036170735.1 Patescibacteria group bacterium
GGAAATGTAGGTATTGGGACAACGAGTCCCACTGCAACCCTTGAGGTGAATGGTATTGGACAGATAGATGGAAAGGTAGCATTAAATGGAACTGTCTTAGGACAATCAGCAGTGTCTATTGCAAGTGAATCCACCCTGAATAATCAAGATGGGTATTGACTGCTTAATATAGTTGCAGGTTGATATCAGCCGGTAGGTTGAGGTGGCTATGTATACACCAATACTCGCGGTGCTTCTATGCTCGCACTTCATGACAATCGAATCCAACTTCATGCTGGTGGTACAACATGAACAGGAAACAGTCTAATTGCTTGGACACAAATGGCTGACTTTAATGGAAATTCTAATGTATGGTTGAGTCCGCGTGCCAATAGTTCTGATTTTTATATCAATAATACTGGCAATGTTGGTATTGGGACGACGAGTCCATTATACAAGCTTGATGTTAATGGGAATGTAAATATTTCATGACAACTGACCCTCCCAAGCGTACCAGTAGCAACAACCGATGCAGCTAATAAGGCATATGTGGATGCGGCGGTGAGTGCAGGAGGGGGAGGTCTTACTGTTTACAAATCAGATGGAGTAACCGTTATTTGAAAGTACCTATGAGTTAATACGAGTTTCTACGGCTGTGATGGTATTGAGTATAGCAACGCTTCTAATCATTTCAAGACCCTCGGTACAAACCATTGTGACCTAGCCGGTATGAATAATAATGCAAACGTCTATTTTACAACTTCAGACTGTACTGGTCAGGCACGATTCCATCAATATTGTTATTATACAGGTGAAGTTGCGCACAGGATTCTTGACAGAGTATATGTATCTTGATATGATGTTTTTTGTGGTACTTATCTTTCTTATCTAAGAGCGAGCGATGGTGTATGCGTAGCAACTTCGGTGGTAGGAAGTTGCTCGTCTTATCATGACTGCTATGCCGGTATTATAACGACCAGGACTTGTTGAGCAGGAGAATGTCAGATAAAATAATAATAAATATATTGCGGAGTTACTATAGACAACAATATATCCACTTTACATTCCTCTCTGTCGATGAAGATATTTTCCTCTCGACTTTTTCAGATTTTTTGTATAATACCGATCCAAGATCTAGATACTAATTCCTCTTACCGTGAAATTTTCCCTCGACAACCTCATCGCTGACTACGAAGCCCTCGAAGCAGAACTCGCCGATCCAACCATCTACTCTGATCTGGGGCGACTCAAAACTGTGAATCAGAAAAAGAAATCCATGGAAAAAACTGTGGAATTGTATCGTGAGTATAAGACACTATATGCGAATTATGACGAAGCAAAGGAACTTCTCGCGAATGAAAAAGACCCAGAAATGCTCGAATTTGCGAAGGCGGAACTAACATTGGCAGGAGCGCGGATCCCTGTATTGGAAGAAGAACTCAAGATTGCACTCCTCCCAAAAGATCTCAATGACGACAAAAATGTCATCCTCGAAATCCGAGCAGGAGCAGGTGGGGATGAGGCTGGACTTTTTGCTCATGAACTCGCGGAAGCCTACAAGATATTTGCGAAGGCGGAGGGCTACGCACTCGAGGTACTTTCGGAGTCTTGGAATGATGCTGGAGGCTACAAGGAAGGAATCTTCAAGATTGATGGAGTTGGTGCCTATTCACGATTCAAGTATGAATCAGGGGTTCATCGGGTTCAACGTATCCCAGAAACAGAGAAAAATGGGCGAGTTCATACCTCCACTATCACGGTTTCCGTCATGCCAGAAGCAGAAGAGATAGACGTCGAGGTTCGGGAAGAGGATCTTGAGATATTTGCGTGTCGTGCATCTGGAGCAGGAGGTCAACATGTCAACAAAACCAATTCCGCTATCCGTGTCGTACATCTCCCAACAGGAATTGCGGTTGAGTGTCAGGATGAGCGCTCTCAACTCCAGAACAAGGCAAAGGCAATTGCAGTTCTCCGTTCTCGTATCTACGCGATGGAAGAAGCGAAAAAGGCAGCCGCAGAAGGAGCGGCACGCCTTGCACAAGTGGGAACCGGAGATCGAAGTGAGAAGATCCGAACATACAACTTCCCTCAAGATCGAGTTACCGATCACCGTATCAATCAGAATTTTTCCAACCTTCCGAGCATCATGGCAGGGAATCTTGGACATATTATCGATGCACTTGCGATCGCAGATCAGACAGCAAAGCTCGAAGCCGCCGCACAGTAAGAATATTTGACAGTACTGCATATTTTTGTTATAGTACTATCATGAAATGATACTGAACACCAGATCAAGATATTCCACTCTATCCTCCAGATCCAGAGGGGCGTTTACCGACGCTTGAATTTTCTCCATCCAGGAGTGTGTCAGATGTTGTTGTGGGAGGGGTGCCACATAGTGTAGAAGATATTATTCTCAGGCACTTCTGAGAATTACCTATCTCTCTTCATGGTCTTCGGAAACATATCCCATTCAGTCTCTATCCAAAACTCTGACAGTATCTCGATGCCATAGAACGAACATGAGATATAAATGTTGGAATTGAAGGAATACCTTTTCTTCATTTTCTGGTGAAAGCATACTATATATGTACGGATAGCACTGAATTCCTAAGCACGTTTCACTATATTCGTGATTTTATTCGTGCATTACATAATAAGATTCCATCATTCGATATCAATATTCCTGATTTTCAAGGGAATACCCCACTAATGAGAGTTCTATGATATCAGCGAGAAGTCTCAGAAAAGGTAAAAAATGGAGAAAAACACAACATGCTCAGGAGTCTCAGAGAGCTCGAATATATGTTGGAGCAACTTGGTGGAGAGGTCCGATTGACACGAGAGCAGTGAGCTCGAGCAGCAGATGCCTCTGAGGAGGGAGTACAGCTTGGTGCACAGAATATCCAAGCAAGAAATATCATAGCACACCTCTATACTCCGAGTTTCGCTTCCAATGATCCTTATGGGGATTTTAGTGCCCGGGTATAGATAAAAAATCCGCACCTTATGATGCGGAGGAGAATGGGGATTCTCGAAGCTTTTCTTCGATACTTCCAGGTGCTCCTAGGGTTTTCGCGAGCATGGTATTAAGGTTTTTTTGGAATGTTCATATCCTCTCGCTTGTTAAGATATCTTTTGTTCCGCCGAGTTTTTCGAGTGATTTCTTTAGAGTAGTCCTATCTGAATCATCGAGAATTTTCTTATCGAGTTTTATCTGATTTTGTGAATCTCTTGTTCGGTTGATTTCTGCGATGATACGGTCTATGATTTCTTGTGCCCGAGGTCATATCTTATGGAGATCTATACCTCTCATTGCGGAGAGATTGAAGCCAGAGACACGATAAAACTTTTCATACCGATTCTCACTCATGGCTCCAGAAAGTTTCGCAAGGGATGCATTTGCCTCTTGGATAAGAGCGCTTGCTTGTTCTATCTTTCTTAGATTTTCTTTTCGTCATTCGAGCATCTTGTCGATTTCAATATGCCGTTCTCATTCACTTGTTTCGAGCATATTTTCGAGATTCTCCTGTTTCATGGATTCATTGATCCGAGACATTTCTCGTATCTGTTCCATCCTTTTGGCAGGGTCTTGTTCTATCATGAGGGATTGTTCCATCCTCTCATAGTCCCTTTGGAGTTCTCCATTTTCTCGAGAAAATATCTCTTGAGTTTCCGCAGGAAGACGATACTCGTTCGTCCTGCTTTGAATGTATGCAGCGATACCTTCATTATAGGCAAGGGATCACTTTTCTCCGAGTTTCAGAGCACTTTCTCTCTGTTCTCTTTGCTTCCGTTCTTCTTGATTCAATATCTCTGCATCATGAGAGATTGAGAGAGGATCCTGTGATCTCGTGAGACGAGGAGGGATAGATACGGTATCTATTCGAACTTGTTCACCATTTTTTCCTTGGAAAATGATAGCGCGAGTATCCTCATCCCATATCATGCGGTCGTAGTTCCCAGTTTTTCCGATCTCATGCATAGCGGTTCCCACTACTTCACGTCCTTCTCCGAGTACCTTACTTCCGAGGAAACGGTCGATATTCTCAGGGGTTGGTGGAACGCCAAGACTATCACGCATCCGGTTGACGAGAGTATGAAAGCCTTCCTTTCCAACTTCTGTTTTATCCTTCAGATATTTATCTACAAAAATATCTTCATTATCGATGATGATTCGGGATTCGATGATACCATTATATTTTCCACTTTGGATATCCTCCATCTTGGCTCACTGCTTGATCAGGTCCTGAACGACAGGAGAGGACTCAGGAGAAGATTGGATTTTCTGGAGTTCATCCGAGAGAAATTGTAAACCTTCATCATTCATGAGTTTCTTGGCCTCGGAGATGACTATATTTAATCTTTCACTTTTTTGATTCAACGCCTGTCCTACTTCTGTTCTCTTTTCAGCCGTTTGATTCAACGCC
>JAVHPT010000002.1:4509-19319 GCA_036170735.1 Patescibacteria group bacterium
TTGATTCAACGCCTGTCCTACTTCTGTTCTCTTTTCAGCCGTTTGATTCAACGCCTTTTGGTCTTGCTCTAATCTTTTTTGTTCTTGATTCAACGCCTCTTTCTTTCGGTTCCTAGAGTATTCTAGATACCTCTCAGATAAATCTTCATCCTCAATTTCCTCAGAAACATTTTTTCCTGTTTTTTGTTCCTCAGCGAATAATTCCGCAAAACTCATCACTCTCCCATCCTTCAATGTCACCATTTGTCAAAACCCTTTTAGATACAGGAGTTCAAAACGTGATTTTTCAGAAGGATTTTGCTTTACGATATCGCCGTCTTCTTTGAAGGATTCGAAAAGAGAACGATTTTTACTTAAGCTTTCTTCGAGATTCTTGAGAGTAGCCTCATTGGTAGTTATACCTATACTATCGAGCAACTTCACAACGTCTGGAGAGATACTTAGATTCTCTTTTTGTTCAGTTCATTGATTCTCATTAATATTGTTTGCAGTCATAAAAAAACCATAGGAATAACCCTATGGTATCATATCGTTCGTGATATTGCAAAATTACGCTTTGAGCATTGCTCTGAGCTTTGCTTTTCCTGAGGGACTCATATAGATGAATGGATTTTTTCATCGAGAGAGGCTTCACTCCATATCCTTAAGGAGATTTATAGTATCAGGTGTGAATTTTTCTGTAAGGATCGGATTGTCGAGCACTCTTTTTACAATGATAGCACGGGACTCATATTTTTTATCTCCTGATACTTGAGGTCCTTGTTCAGCAAAGAGTTGGTCCATTAGATCATAGAGGGCATTAATTTGATTCAACGCCTTTTGGTCTTGCTCTAATCTTTTTTGTTCTTGATTCAACGCCTGTCCTACTTCTGTTCTCTTTTCAGCCGTTTGATTCAACGCCACATCAATTCTACTACTAGAGTATTTTAGATATGCTTTACGAGATGCTCTATCCTCAATTTCCTCAGAAACATTTTTTCCTGTTTTTTGTTCCTCAGCGAATAATTCCGCAAAACTCATCACTCTCCCATCCTTCAATGTCACCATTTGTCACGCCCTTTTATCCGCCGAGGCGTTGGCCGAGGTGGATGGAGTGTTGGGAGTGTCAGCTGCATAAGCAGAACCTGAAACTGTACTGAGTACAGCAAACGCTGCCGCTGCAACGGCTTTTCGTCCATTCTTGACTACTGTATTCGTGAGTTGATTGAGTCTTGTATCAGGCGGAATAGTCGTTCTCTCGCGAGTTTCCGCTACGGTAGGAATGATTTTTACATCAGCCATATGGACAAAGTTTAGGATTAAATTGCCACTATTTTAGTTGAATTTCCCTATTTAGTCAAGCGAAAATTCGCTAGAGCGAAAGGTTACAGTGAAACAAGCAGTCATTCTTTGAAATATATTACATCTCGGTAGGCATCTGTATGCCGAGAAGCTCGAATCCAATTTTCAATCTTTCGGCTGAAAGTGATACGAGAGTTGCACGTAGATTTTTAAGTTGTTGATCTTCTTCATGAACGATGCTCGGAGTGTGAGCATAAAAGCTATTAAATACTCATGCAAGAGTATAACAGTATTGTACAAGTACATGGGGTTTATGATTTTTTAATACTTCATCAACTTTCTCATCAAAGATTACGAGAGTTTTAATAAGTTCTTTATCATCTTCGGTTAATGGAGATTCAATTTCTGGTGGAATTCCTGAAGAATCACCTAATTGCTCTCAGAGCTTCCTTGCTCGAACATAGGCATATTGGATATATGGACCGCTATTTCCCTCAAAGTTCAGAGCTTTGTCCCAATTAAAAACCACATTCCTTTCCCTATCTTGCATGAGGTAACTATATTTTAGTCCACCGACAGCTATTTCACGAACATCTTCGTCAGAAAGAGACCGTCATTTTTCTTCAAGTATCTTTTTTGTTCTTAGAAATGCCTCATCGATCAGGTCATCAAGGCGGATAATATTTCCCTTTCGTGTGCTCATGGCTCATTCAGGGAGTGATATAAATCCGTTTGGGGCATGAACCAACTCCACACTATTGTTTACCCAACCAGCCATTCTTGCAACAGCAAAAACTTGTTGGAAATGAAGTTGTTGACGAATATCAGTACAATAAATAATTTTCTTCGGATTCCATCCATTCATTATGCGATACTTTATACAAGCAAGGTCACTTGCAAAATATCCATGAGTGCCATCGCGTTTCTGGAGAATATTTGAGGGGAGTTTCGTATCTTCAGGAAAACTAATAGATACACTTCCATCCTCATTTTTCTCAGCTATTCATGCTTGTACAAGTTCTCATACAACATCCTTCATGCTATACTGAAGCTCTGGATATTCACCAATCTTTGGTAAAGGGAGTCCTTCATAGAAACTCTCTCCAATAGCTACATCTGGTTTCACATGGAGGAGGTCAATAGTTTCTTGCATCCCTTTCAGAGAATGGGCTGTAAAATCTGACCAGAGCTCCATATTTTCGGTATCTCACTCAGAAAGTTTCTTGAACTCTGCTCTGCATGCAATATCTACAGACTCATCGCCCTCTCAACTCTCCGGTTCAATAAGAGCAGATATTTTTTGGTAGAGCTCAAGAAGATGATTAACTGGTTCAGTTTCTAGTTTCTTCTCATCTCCCCAGCGTTTCCATCATGCAATGAGGCGTCAGAATATTCCTCACCAGTCTCCTGTATGGACATCGCCAATTACTTTAGATCATTTGTACCGATAAATATTGCAAAATACTTGACCAATGGAAGGGGTACATATATGTCATATGTGAAGGGGTTTCCCAATATTGACCCCAACATAGTCAACTACCACTGTTTCATCTTGTTTCTCTGATTGTTTTTGTTTGCTTATTGAGGATTCTCGCAACATCTCGGTAAATGCCAAGTCTGTTAAGCAAAGGTTGATATATATGCCTACTATACTTACGAGCTTAAAGGTGCCATTATTTCATTGAAGTATTGGCTGTATTTCTGCTGATAGTTCTTTCGGGCTCCGTTTGACTGATTTTGCAAGTGTACCTACGTTGAAGCAGTAATCAGCAGTTTGATTTTTTGGAGGAATTCATAATTCTACGGATTGAGCAGCATCAACTCCATATAAATCCCCGATTGTAGTCGCAACAATGTTTTGAAGTTTTTTCATAGTAAATAAAGGGTTAAGAGATGATTTTTAGATAAAGTTTTTTTCATGGTGATTGAGCAATTCGGTCTGAGAAGAGGTGCTCTGCTCGTATATATCATCGTGCTTCAAACATGCCGCCCAGTTTGGGGTTGTTGGTTACTGCTATAACATTTTTGCTTTGGAGGTATGCAAAACTTTCGACTTCCTCGATGAGCCTCTTTCCAATGCGGTAATCCATAAAGTCGAGATTAACAGCAATACCTCCAAGCTCAATAGTATCTTTATTGATAGGAATCATTTCTACGCATCCGACAGGCACGTTATCAATTCTTGCGACTTTGAATCGACCCCAATGTTGTCTGAGGTAATCCATGCTCCTGGGCTTAAGCTGTCCAGAATACTTATGAGCTGATAGAAGTAAGAAAAGTGCGGTAATGTCTGACTCAAGGGCATCTCCAATTTCTGGTTTGAAGTTTCATTCAATCATGGTACCTACGCCTTCTAGGGTGAACAGCTCTTCTTTTATACCATTCCTTCGATTCGCCCGAAGTATATGGATGCGATTAATCTCATTATTCATAACTGCTTGTGCCATGAGGGCCAATGCAGATCTGAGGCGAGTATCCTCGATAAGGGTTCACAATCATTCAGGATTATCGAGAATAACTTCAGCAGGGAGAATATTAATACGCCTTCATTTGTTATGATCATTGATATGGTCAGTTTCGAGAAATATGAGCTTATTTCCCATCTTCCTCTTATGTTCTTCAGATCATGCTGGTCTACCATGTTTCTTTATACTTGATGCATAAAAGTCATCATGGTCTGAGATGCGAACAGGATTTATTCATTTTTCCTGTTCAATCCCCTTTAGTAGCCTTCATGCTTCAGATCCTTGAGGAACATTGTGAAATAACTTAAGATTTATTCCCATTCTTACAAGGTCCTGAAGTTGGTTTACGATGCCTTTATGGTGATCTCTCAAGATGCCGGATCTCACGGCAATTCCTATGTCTGCTTGTTGCAAAAGAGGCAAGTATGTATCGAAGTGGTAGATTGGCATTTAGCTAGTTATTAAAATTCTCACACGAAAATTCGTTTAAGCATCGTCTTATTAACAAATACTCTCTCTTTTTCTTCTAATTTTTGAGGTCACTCGATGATGCTTCTTAATCTAGATCAAATATCTCTTTGTAGAATTTCATGCTGATTTGGGCTATGTATTCACAAGTGGATAACAGCAGGCGTCTTGGTAACCATTACTAGAGATTTTTGCTGAAAATGGTGGGTAATTTGATCCACAAGAGCATGTCATAACTTTCTTCACCGTGCATTCGGCATAACTAATAGCGACCCCCATTCATAGACTGAGAATGTATCGCTGAGTTGATCTAATTTTACACATCCAGCTAATTCTCCTGTATTTGCACGGCGCGCACAAACTCATCAGTATCTAACGAAACAATCTACCAGTTTTCATGCTTTTACAGGAATCATGTTTCCATCACGTGCGTTTTCTATTTCGATTTGTTTCTCCACTTCTCTAGCTTCATCTAAGTGTATTTCAGTATCGAAAATGAATCATGTTGAGTCCAACATATGCTACCAATACTTGTTACTAAATAAACTTATATTTGATTTGTAAGGCAGTGTACTCATCCTCAAGCATTCCAAAATTCAGATATATCTACTATAAGTCTTCGAACGCCAAGGGTAGCTATCTTATCTTCCGTCTTGCTATCGAATCTTCATCAGGAAATCAGAGCATTCCCGATATTAAGAGTATTTACGGTTCATAGCGCTCATTGATTTCCAGCCATAGGTGAATATATTCAGAATTTGTTATCAACTTCAATACATTTTATTCATCTTGACACGCAGGCTACTTTCACTTCAGAGTAGTTACTTATCAACTCTTTACAAAAGATACAAGCAACTACTCTTTCGTCTCTATCGGTTATCACTCACATAACGGTATCTAGGTGGAATCATTTTGCTTCAACTAGTATCACATTTTCTGGTTGTACTCAAAGTTGCTCCCTTGTCCAATTGACTCCTGAATATGAATTTCTTGAAGAGGTCTGATCTGTATTAAAACCAGCGAACAATATTCATGATCATCTGATGTATCGAAACTCTCAGCCTTCCAGATAAAGTCCATCTTTCTCTGGGGGTACAATTATCTCCCTAGAGAGCCCAATTTTCTCAATTTTTTCTTGCAATGCTTTTCATATTCAAAGTGCTTGAGGGACTCTATCGTTTCTTCGGAATTTGGATAAAAGAATCCTGTCTACTTGGTTAGATACAAATGCATCTCGAACAAATACTGCACTATCGAGTAATCACGAGTTCTCATTCAAAGGGATGGACACCACCCCGATCCCGATCTCTTCTAGTTTTTTGACTAAGCTATAATGTTGTTCTCGAACTTTTTTTTGATTTGGAATATATCATCTTTTAATGGCATAATTCTCTCAAATATTGTCAGTATCTTCTTCTGAACTACCTGGCATATCAATGCCATCTTTGTACCATCATCCTTGTCGTGGTGGTACTACAGAAATTATCTTATTCATAAATAACAAAGAAATTATTACAACTCCATGGCATGTCTACTGTCGGGATCTAGTCGTTTTTTTGTTTCCAGTTCATTAGAAAATCCAATTCAGCTTACGCTTGATTGAATATTGGACAAAATGGTTTTGGTATAGGGCTTTTGATTTCTTTGTTGTTCAATTGCCACCCAATCGTCTCAATCTAAATGTTTTCAGTCGGAAGTATAGGGCATAAGTAAGAATTAATATGTAATAAATAATTTATAATTAAATTTATAAATAAAGCAAATTTATTTCTTTAAATTTTTCTTTACCTTTTTATACGCATCCCTAAAGCTCTCTCCTGCCATGACGTGTTTATATACTTCGTCTGTTGCATAGAGCTCTGGAGTCATAGCATCTTTGAGATTTTCCTCATGAAACTGGATATTCTCCACAACGAGCGTCATGATATCGATAATGCTTGTCCAGAGAGTATATCCGTTGAGCAAGATGCTTTTTGTCATCTGGAGATCGCGTTGATATCCACTCATGAGATGTGTATAGAGATTTCTCATCTGGTCAGTATAACCAAAAAATACAGAAATCTTAGCACGAACCAACTCAGATACATCGTAGTTGTGCTTCTGTGGCATGATAGATGATCCAGTTGTCATCGTATCGGGGAGCGAGAGGAATCCGAATTCGCTCGTTGTAAAGAGGAGAATATCATTGTTCATTCTTGAGAGAACCATAAGAAAGTTCCCGAGTGCCGTAAGAAAATCATGTTCAAAAAGTCCGCGAGAAAGTCCACAATACATGGGATTGGATTGTACTTTTGCAAACTCCATTTCTTTTGCTGTATAGGTTCTATCATTCGGAAATGCCTCGATGCCGAATCCTGCTGCAGAACCAAGAGGGGATTGGTCAAAAATTGATTCAAGAGACTTAAGAATATGAAGCTGATCCAAAAAAGCGTCATGAAATGATCCGAGCCAGACAGTAGTGGTTGTCGGCATTGCCTTTTGCCAATGAGTGTATCCCGGCATCGGGAGAGGATTTTCTTGTCACTTTTTCTTCAGAGTTTCGACGAGTTTCTGTATCTTCTCTCTCGATTCCGAGAGAGCATCTTTCATATAGAGACGAATCATCGTGAGGGATTGATCATTACGAGATCTCCCAGTATGGATCTTCTTCCCGACTTCTCCATAGTGTTCAGTCAGATAGGATTCGATAGCAGTGTGTCCATCTTCCTGAGAAGGATGGATAGTGAATTCTCATGCTTCAAGTTTTGTTTTGATTTCAGAGAATCAGAGTTCTGCTTGCGCGAGCTCATTACTCGAGAGTATCCTGATATGATGGAGCATCTTGGCATGTGCGAAAGAAGCCTCGATATCATATGAGAGGAATACTTGGTCAATCAGATAGTCATCACCCACGGTGAATGCCTCTATCTGTGAATTGAGATTGGCTCAAGTTTGCCAAAGTTTAGTAGTCATAGAGTAAAATTAGATATTGAAGAGTGAGAGAAATACGCCACGGGCTGTCACCATCCTATTGCGAGCTTGTTGATAGATAAGAGAGTGATTGCTGTCCATCACGTCATCTGTAACTTCTATGCCACGGTGAGCAGGGAGACAGTGCATAAAATAAGACTCCTTTCATGTTAAGGATATGAGTTCTTGATTTACTTGGTATCCATTAAAATGACTCATCTTTTCATCAAATATTCACTCTTCCCCCATGGAAACAAATGTATCAGTATAGATAAAGTCAGCTCCTTTTACAGCTTCTTGTACATTTTTGGTAAAAAAAATAGTTCCATTCCCTGTGTTTGCAACGCTTTGGAGATAGTGTCGTTTTTCAATATTAAAAGAACATTTCTCTGGACTAGCGATTTGAACTTCATGTCAAAATTTTACAAGAATTTCCGCAAGAGAGAATGCTACATTATTTGAATCTCCAATAAATACAACTTTCATCTTCCCATTTCAGAAGGTTTCTTGCATGGTATAGAGGTCAGCTATCGCTTGCATTGGATGATGTTCATCAGAGAGAGCGTTCACGATCTTGATCTCATCTGCATATAGATGAATATCCAAGAGGGTTTGGTGAGAAAACACTCTCGCAAAAAGGGCATCGCACCATTCATTGATATTTTTTACTGTGTCTTTGAGATCTTCACGACCAGCATTCAGTTTTTGTTCTGATTCAACAGAAAATACCTTTCCACCATAAAAAACATCAGGTTCGATATGGATGACATTTCCTCCAAGTTGATTGATAGCTATTTCTGTAGCAATCTTGGTTCGAAGTGACGGTTTTGCAAAAGCAAAAACAATATTTTTCCCTTGAAGTTGATTCGTGGGAAAATAGTATCTACTACTAAGCGAAAATATATGTTCAATAGTTTCTTTTGAAACATCGGCAATAGAAAATAGGTTTTCCATAATTCTTGGATTAGAGGGTAAATAATCAGAGTTCCTCGTAGAGTCAGAGTTTATTCCTTGTGTCGGTAATATCGAGATTCCTCATGGTGAGCTGTCCGATGCGGTCGTTCGGTCCAAATTCTCCCGCGCCATTTTCCATCGTCAGACGTTCAGGCGCATAGGTAAGGTGGGGACTCGTGGTATTGAGGATAGTATAATCATCTCCTCTTCGGAGCTCAAGCGTCACTTTTCCAGTAATAGTTTTTCCTATCCAGCTTATGATACTTTCTCGAAGCATGATTGCTTGAGGATCATACCATTTTCCTTCATACATGAGTCTACCGAGTTTGCGCCCGAGAGTGATATAGTTATCTATTGTTCCCTCATTGTGGATACCAGTAAGGAGACGTTCGTACACAATATGGAGGAGAGTCATGCCAGGAGCCTCATAGATACCACGGCTCTTTGCTTCGATGATACGATTCTCAATCTGATCACACATACCAAGTCCGTGACGACCACCGATGGCATTGACTTCCATCATCATCTTGACCACGTCCGTATATGTCTTTCCGTTGATTCTTGTTGGGACTCATTTCTCGAATTCGATCGTCACCACTTCATTTTTTATTTCAACACTTGAGTCCCAATGTTTCACTCCCATAATAGGACTTACTATATGCATAGAGGTTCCGAGTTCCTCAAGATCTTTTGCCTCATGTGTCGCACCGAGGATATTCGCATCGGTACTATAAGCCTTTTCTGCACTGAGTTTGTAGTTATATCCATGAGCAATGAGCCATTCACTCATCTCCTTTCGTCCTCAGAGTTCCGTGGTAAATGTCTGATCGAGCCATGGCTTGTATATCTTGAGTTCTGAATTGACGAGGAGTCCGTATCGATAAAAACGTTCGATATCATTTCCTTTATATGTGCTTCCATCACCCCAGGTATTCACTCCATCTTGCATCATCGCTTGTACGAGCTTGGTTCCGGTAACAGCACGTCCAAGCGGAGTAGTATTGAAGTAGGTTTTTCCAGCAGTTTTGATATGAAAAGCTCCACACTGAATAGCAATTAATCCCTCCTGTACGAGCTCTTCGCGACAATCGATGAGACGAGCTTGAGCAGCACCATATTGCTTGGCGCGAACAGGAATATCCTCGTAGTTATCTTCATCGTACTGTCCGAGATTGGCAGTGTAGGCATAGGGGATAGCTCACTTGTTTTGCATCCAGGCTACTGCACAACTGGTATCGAGTCCACCAGAGAAGGCGATTCCGACTTTTTCTCCGATAGGGAGAGAGGGGAAGATATTGGTCATAGAAAAGAAATTATTAAAATAAAAGCTCTCAGAAACTGAGAGCTATTTTTTTAGAGTTGTATTTAGTGCATCACAACAAAGCTCTCAGATTGAAAGCTACGACGACGTGATGAAAGAAACGAAAAACAAATCATGCGATGATGTTATGGGGTTTGAGTTAAATGTCAAAACTTTCTTATTTTATCGTTCCAAGATAATACCATTCGTCTCATGTGTCTCAAATGGACTTTGGAATTATAATTACTCCATCATATGGGGCTATGTGGTTTCATTGACTCGATGTTCCTATGAGTTCTCATTCTTGAATAGGATCAAAATTTTTCCAACTTTTACAAAATCTTGCTCCTTCTGGTCTATATACTATTTCTTTTACTCTAACAAAAGATTTTGTCTTTATGACAGAGTCTTTTCTAATATCTGTGGTATGTCAGAAAAAACTTAGAGCATAATTTATTGATTCTTCAGCAACTTTTATGGAGTTTTGATCTTTATGATTTCCACATTCGACCGTTACTCATGGAGTTCACCGGGAAGTGGCATATGCAATAGTATCCATGTCCGCTGTTTCTCTATAGAGTTTTTCCCAGTCAAGTAGTATACGTGGAACGGGTAGTCAAGCAATAAAACTTTTAGCAACTTCAATAGGAGATTCTTGGAAAGCAAAAGCCCCATCACCCTCATGAATAGAATGAAGATCGAGAATAAAGGTAGCCTGGTTAATATAACCTTCAATAATTTTTGCAACCCGATGTTCCTCTGATATTATTTCTCGTGGTCCGAACGCTCTATTAAGATTATATATTATCTCTCGGGTTCAATTATCATATGCCTTACGATTTGCTCTTGGTAGGAAAGTGACTTGTCCAGATATTATTTGGATACTTCAGTTTCTGATCTGATCTATAACTCAATCAATTGCGATAGATCAGCAAACTTCATTTCCGTGTATTGATCATAACACAAGAGTATGAGATCATGGATTTGTGCTTAAAAACGATATAGCCTCAATCATAGCTCTAGAAATTATCAGATAAGCCTATTGGTTCCATTTCTCATCTTGTATTTCTGAGGAAGATCTCTTCTCCAAGGGAAGTGTATACTATTTCCCCGTTAGCTCCAGATAAGCTACCTCAAACAATTCTTCTAATACGTTCTCGTTGCCGTTCTGATAGAACGAACACCTTTCTTCTTGGATTATAATCAGGAATATTATCAAACGTTGGCGATAATACTTGATTTTCCACTGCACTGACATCTATTCGTCAAACAAGATGGTTTATATGAAGCACAAGATTTGATGCATCCACTCATGTTTTAAACTCTGGAACCACTCATTCTACCTTAAATTGCACAGATAGGGGAGACTCTCAAATAGCATGTTCTATTGAATTATTGTTAAATTGTTTTGGATTTCAAGCTGCCTCTGAGTAATATTGGACCTCCTGAATGTCGGGAATATATACTCTAGTAGGCAACCCACCTCCTGTCGTTGTAGATATGTTTTCCATAAGGTTATAGTAGTTAAAGGATATATAGTATTCTTATAGTGAAAGTATAGAACATGTCAAATTATGTATTGTTGCAGAATCAAGTTTACATTGCAAATCCCTAGAGTGTAGGCATAAGTAAAGGAAATAGTTTTTTGAAATATTGTAGCTTTTCACTCGGTGTGGCGCCAGCCACACCGAGTCAGTAGTGTTTTTTTGTACAATTATAGTAGTCAGTCTAGAGTTTAAGGGAGTATCTATATAGGCTTCAATATCTTCATTTTCTAAAAACAGTTGACAAATATATTAATTGATTATTCTGTATGAGTTATTAATATTTAATATATTTTTTATGAAAAAACCACTTCACGGAGCACTTGTTGCCGCTTCACTTGCAGTCGGTTCAGCTCAAGCAGAGTCACCGACAGCACCAGTTATTGATGCGACAACGCAACAAACAGCAAATATATGCGGTGATAATCAGACAAATATCGTGAGCGCAAAACAGGGACACCTAGGATGCAAGGATATACCAGCTCCTGGCGAGTCTATCGTTCACTCTTCCTGAGTATCAGGAATAGATACGATTATCGATCCAGTAAGAGAAGCAAGCAATGCAAAAAGGGCAGGCAAATTTAGTGTTACACCAGGCTCTGCGAGTTATATAGAAGATGGATCAAGCATATCAGTTGGTCCTACCTCTCATGGAGCTCAGATTATAGGAATATTGGATCGTGAAACATGGGCAGTATGAGTGCAGATTCTCCACACGAGGGAATTGGAGAGCGCATTTTTCGCGGCAGGATTCAAGATCGCCCAGAATGTTACTGGAACATTTACGGTGAGTGCGGCAAGCGAATCAGCTGCCAAGGCACTTGGAAACTCAAAATATGACGGGAAACTTCGTGCATATAGTGCTTCTTTTGGACTCAGTATGGGACAGGCATTTGCCCGTTTTATTCATGAACGTGGGAAGGATATAACCCTCCTTACTGAGTATGGTCGAAGTGTCCAAATATCACAAGATGATATGAATACATTCCTTCGTCAGACAACCGTCACGACAGATACCACTACCACAACTCTTTGGAATGCCTTTTCTCGAGAAACCGTTCTTGGGGGATACACATGGAATATCGGTGATAATTGGCAAGTGACAGGTTCAGCTGGACTTTCAAATGACCCACTCCATGGAACTATGGAGACAGCAGGATTTGATGTTGCATATTTTGGTGGTGATTGGAAAGCGAATGCCGGTATACGATCTCAATCTGGACAGATCATATCTAATGGAGCAGCGACAGTGCAATTGAATGATAAATGGAGTCTCGGTATCACAGGGCAATATACCCCTGCTCATGATTCAGCAAAACCAAACAGTATGGTCTTTGGGGTAGTTACTTATTCTTTTGATCCTGTTCGTCCCCGCTACGAGCGTCCATGGATAGGTCAGGTATCATCTCCAGAAAATCAAGTGAATATAGCCATAACTAATCCTACGCTCCATGTCCAGCCAAGGAGTCTTGGGGAGGTGAAGGAAGTCACAACGGAGGTAGTAACAACCGATATAAAAGATACTCCAAATGCTCCTCAAGCGCTCACAGAGAGTGCTATCCAAACGAAGATAAATCTTGATAGAACCGTTACAGTGACGTTCAGAGCTCGTTCAGGATGGAATTACGAATATCAGGTGGATGGTTCTTCAACATGATGGACTACTATTTCAGGAAATGGAGGCAGCTTCACGACACCACCTCTTACAGCAGGAACTCATACCCTCCGTATTCGCGAAGTAAATCCAATCTCTCATGTAGCTGGCCCAGCATCCGCTATCACACTTACTCTCTCATCTGATAGTCCAACACAAGTAAAAGATTTTACGGTTTCAACAACAGAGACAACTGCTACTGTTCCAGTTTCCCTTTTCGACGCCGATGGTATCAAGGATCTTACTTGTCAGGTTCTCACTGCGAGCGGGGCGCCAGTTGGACCAGCAGTAACTCCGACAGGAGGTTCTTGTACGATCAGTGGACTTACACCAGATACAGCGTACGTATTTGTTCAAAAGGCAATGGCAGCGAAGAAAAATCCAGATGGTTCACTCACTTGGGGTTCTGTAGAGAATCAGACTCCATTCCAGACGCTTGCCGTACCAGAACCACCACCAGTTGTCAACACTCCTCTCGTTCTCGGAAGTATCACCTGTACAGCAACCACATTCACGGTCTGAGGAACGACTACATGTAGTGTCACTCCAGTGGATCCAGAAGGAGTATTCAGTGTTACTGCTACAGTAGATGGAACTCCCGTCACAGTCACCAACAGTAGCGGAACCTATTCCGCAAATCTCACCGGTCTCTCTGTAGGATCTCATACTCTCGTCTGGTCTGCTACCGGGAAGAATCCTGATGGTACCGCTGAGTCAACAACACAAACAGGACAGCAGATTATTACCGTCAGTGCTGCTCCAGTAGATCATCCGGAGACGGTCACCCTTCCTACACCTACCATTACGTATAGCGGTATTTCCTTCAGTTGAGGGAATGTAACGGATATAGATGATCCTGTAGGATTTACGTCAATGATTTCTTATATTGTAAAAGATGGCGGAGGCAATGTTGTTCCTGCAAGTGCACTCTCTCCAAGTACCGCTTATACATGGCAGATGCAATATACTACGTATGATGGTGCAACTAATACGCTCACAACAAAAACTACCACGGCAAACGCTTTTACTACCCTTGCAGCACCTGACACTACCGCGCCAACTCAAGCGAGTTCTCTCGATCTTGGTACGTTCACGCTTGGAAGCAGTCTCAATCAAACAGTAACATTCGATGAAGCTATTGCCACAGCGGTGATATCAGGTCTTCCGATAGGAGTGACTGGGTCAACGAGCATCTCAGGAGGTAATGTGACCGTTACACTCAATGTCAATCCGCTTACATATACCTTCACGAGTGCGACGCAGTCTATCCCATTCACCCTCACCGTAACAGATACAGCACCTGCTCATAACTCTCGTGCCAATAATGAAACCGCAAATGTCTCTGATGTGGCTCCAAATTTTTCTGCACAAGCGGACGCAACGAGAGCAGATTTTGGATGAGGATGACCAATTACTCCAGTTACTAGTATCTGTCCAACTGGAAATGATCAATTTGGACGAAGTGTGACTTGTACAGCAACAATGATATTTGTCAGTGGAGGAGTTATATCATGATGATTAAGTTATAACACATGAACAAATAACATTGAATGAACGCTACAAGTGGATCAAACAACAACCTTTCAAGCACAGAGAACTGTAAAAGCAACTATTGGCGCAGCCCAAGAAATCACTAACTCTATGGTAATAATTACAATGGACTAGTTTTTAAAAAAATATCCGTCAAATGACGGATATTTTTTTATTTAATGGTAATTTTTCTTATAGTATTTGAGATTTGGTTTTTATAGGGATTGGTCTGGTCTGATGTTAGTTGCGCTCCAATAATAAATTGAGATGGAGCAACAGAAATTGGAAGAGCGATAACTCGACTGATTAATATAGATGAAACGGAAGTAATAGTTTCTATACTCTGACAGATTTTCTTTCCGGTGCCTTCAGTAGTACTGGGAGGAGTACATTTTCCATTTACTGCCCAGTATCTCACTTGTGATGATCCCCCATCGAAAAGATATCTCAAAGTATAATGTACTATTCCATTTGTATCTTGTGTAGGAGCAGGAAGAACAAGAGGACCATCTAGCTCAATCGTCACGGTTTTTCCTGAAAGGCCATTGATAGCTCAACTGAGTGCATCAACATCGTAGGCAATATAGTTACCAGTAGTCGTAATCAGTGCTCCGGCTGTACCTGATGTGACACTTCCTCCACTTGCAGAGAAACTCGCGGCTGGG
>JAVHPT010000002.1:19419-20609 GCA_036170735.1 Patescibacteria group bacterium
GTACAGTCGGCTTCTTGCCTATGAGGAAGTGTGACGGCGAGTTCTCCCGAAGCGGTGTCTTTCTGTGTTTGTGTCGCTCCAGAATTAACGATATCATTGAGGTAGATGATATCCTTTTTGGTGTTGAGAGTAATCCAAGAGGCGAGAGGGCTTGTACTATACAGATCACTTGTTGTAGCTGTTTGACCGTAGATAGGACTTGTCACAATGGGAGTGACATAAAGATTAGTGAAATTTGTTCCTACCCCTCCAGTAAATGGTGTAGCTTGCCACTGTAAATTTTGAGGATGAGTCACCGTCACTGCATCGGCAAGATGAGTTGAGTGTGGGATGATGATAGAAGCTGACGTGCTGCCACTTGTATAGCTCATCGCGATGCTTGTCCCGCGGACTCAGGCGATATATCCACCCGCACCGAAGTTGATCCCCGTACTCGTGAGGACACGTCACCAGAGATTTCCATTATCAAGGATGGCTTGTGCAACGGTTTTCCCGTCGAGATTTCCAGATTGCAGTTCGAGAACCGTTCCTTGATCGAGACGGATGATAGAGTTATCACTCGTGAATCCGATACTTGCTGATCCGCCAGTTGGTGTAGAGACGATATCACCGACGTTGAGTGCGAGACCGATGTATCCAGGGATAGTTGAGTTATCCGGATGAGTGATAGTAACTCATGCGGCACCAGTATCAGTGAGGATACCGAAGGCAAGGGGGGCTCACTTGGTTCAACAGACAGGTTTCCCACCCGCGTCGATGCTGAGCCAGACGTCAGTACCATTCGTACAGGTTCCATTTTGGAGGTAGTTAGAAGCACTCACCCCAGAGAGAGCGAGAGTATTTCACACGGTACCATCACCAGGATTGGTTAGGTCTGTGACTCCGAGGATCTGCCCGAGGACCTGCCCGAGTGAGCCACTTCCCATAGGAATCCGAGGAAAGCTGACCATATTAGGAAAGAGATTGGCAACGAGCGCATAGGCGCCAGTGGCGATGATGAGGGCGAGTGGTACGATGAGTAGGAGTTTCTTGCGCATAGTGGGAAATAAAAGTTAAGATATAAATACCCTTCCGACTCATCTCCACTATCGTTTCGATGAGCCACCTTCCCGTAAACGGGACGGCTTTTCGGGCAACCCTTCCGACTCATCTCCACTATCGTTTCGATGAGCCACCTTCCCGTAAACGGG
>JAVHPT010000002.1:20709-22108 GCA_036170735.1 Patescibacteria group bacterium
GGGGTTATTTCAGAAACTGTTCCAGGTATTCACAGACTCCGCTGAAGTTCTGGAAGATATCTCGTGCAGGTATTCGAACTATTTGTATTCAATGAGCTCCTATATATTGATCACGTTCATTATCATATTCACGTTGTTCAGCATGAATATTTCCGTCTACTTCGATAATCGTCCGTTTTGAGGGACAATAGAAATCAGCGATAAATGGTCAGATAATCTTTTGTCGTCTCCATGGTGGCTTTTTCTTCGAGAGAAAGTCATACCAAAGCGTTCTTTCAGGAGGGGTCATCTCTTTTCGCATCTTTCTTGCAGTTTCTCGCTTCAAGTGGTCATATGGAAGTTGAACTCAGGTCATAGAGTAGATATCTATTTAGTGTATGCAATAATCTCATCTTGCACTTGGGAAGAGTAGATGAGATTACGCATTGGTTAGTTCTTGATGATAATTACGTTTTCTTAGGTTCTGTCCGAGGATCTCAGCCTCTTCAAGAACATGTCTTCGGAGATTTTTCTTTACTTCGGTTTTTGTATAGCAGATATGGCCCTTATATATCTTTGGCATAGGAGAGAATTAGGATAATTCCATTATATAGATTCACTCGAAAAAGCAAATCCTCCACCCATATCGTCAAGCCACTTTTCTTTGACAGCCCACTCGTATACGATATACTGGTTCATATTCTTTATATTTCTTCATTATGACTGATCAAGAATTCCAGAAACAAGTACTCGAAGCTATACATGCACTCACTGGAGAGGTAAACGGGCTCACTGGAGAGGTAAACGGGCTCAAGGGCGATGTAAACAAACTTACAGGAGAGTTCCACGAATTCCGTGATGAACAGCGCACAAATAACTTGAATCAAGAGGAGTTTAATGGTGCTATCTGGACACTCAATAATCAGGCATCTTCTGCTATCAATGAGATTCGAAGTGAAGTGCTCCCTCCATGGAAGGTCCGAAAGTCCAACGCATCAATAGTGTAAGAAAAATCCCCAATCTATGAACTGATCCTTAAAGAAAAAATCCCCAATCTACTGATTGGGGATTTTTCTTTGATGAGTGGTATTATTGGCATCGTACTGAGCCATCAGTCTTGAATCAGAAGATACATTCTCCTGAACCGCAGCTTCGAAGTGATGAATTTGCATTCATAGGAACGAAGTTACTGGCATCTTTTCCACCGAGTTTGGTAGCATTTTTCACCGTTCCATCACCGGGACTTTCCCAATTTCCACTTGCGAGAATCTTGTTCAAGATATCCCCAAAGAGTCCGCCATTGGCCGCGTTGGCAATACCGACGAATCCGAGTGCAAGGATAACAAAAAATGAAAGTCCGAAAACTGCTGCACGAAGGAGTTCTTCGCGAATGAGAGTAGAAAGTGGAGTTTTTTGCATA
>JAVHPT010000003.1:0-1089 GCA_036170735.1 Patescibacteria group bacterium
GTCATGGTGCTGAGTCAGCGCTTGTGAACCCTGCTCTTATCACTTCTGTAGAAGGTACAGAAGTTGAGTTTGGCGGAACTTTTTTCATGCCAAATGTTAAGAGTGACCTTGGAATGGGTGGTGGCGAAAAAAGTAGTGCTGCCAATAAAAATATGATTCCAGAAGTATCTTTGGCTTCAAAAGTAAATGATAACTTTTATTGGGGTGTCGGTATGTGGGGAACAGCTGGCATGGGTACGGATTATCGCACAGACCCAACTCAATTAAATATGGTAACAAATTTACAGCTTATGCAGTTTGGAGTACCATTGGCATATAAAACAAATGGTGTTAGCGTTGCGATCACACCTGTTTTACAATATGGTGCATTGGATATTAATTACAATGATGGTGGTGCATATGGATTAAATAATGTCGGTGCAGGTGTAGCTCAAGATTTAAAATTTGGTTATAACTTAGGTTTAGGATATGAAACTTCTGGTTTTACTGTTGGAGCTACATACAAATCTCAAATTGATATGAAGTACAAAGGTGTGCTTGCTAATGCAATGAATCCAATGGTATCTGCAATGTCTGGTGGTGCAAAAACATACACTAATGATGAATTATCTACTCCAGCCGAAATGGGCTTAGGTATATCATATAAAATGGGTGAAAGTACAATAGCTGTTGATTACAAAAAGATTCAATGGTCAAAAGCAAAAGGGTATGAAGATTTTGAATGGGATGACCAAAATGTTTTCTCTGTAGGTTACGAGTATGCAACAAAAGATTGGGCAGGTCGTTTAGGTTACAATTACGCAAAAAGTCCAATATCGGAACAAACATATACTGGATTTAATCCAGCAGGACTTGGTGCGGGTCTAGTTAATACATTTAACTTGCTAGGTTTCCCTGCGATTGTTCAATCCCATATTGCGTTAGGCGGAAGTTATAATTTTAGTAAATCTACATCTGTAGACTTAGCATATACATATGCACCAGAAGTTAAAAATACTTATACAAATTTTGCTGGCGGTAAAATTACAACAACTCACTCTCAAACAGGTGTAAGTGCTCAACTTGACTACAAATTCTAGTCTTTAAAGT
>JAVHPT010000004.1:0-1086 GCA_036170735.1 Patescibacteria group bacterium
CTTAGGTTCGCAAACGAAGTGCACCACATGAGTTATAATTGGTAACCCAAGAAAGGGGGTGCATATATGAATAAATACCAACATTTAAACCTTGAAGAACGGGAAAAATTGTTTGCATGGAGGGAAGCAGGAGAATCCTTACGGACAATTGCCATGAAGTTGAGTCGCTCCCATACCAGTTTGTCCAGAGAGCTGAAACGACATACCAAATATGGGAGACCATATCTTCCTTGTAAGGCGGAAAAAAGAGCAAGGAGATGGGCGGATCGTCAACGATTCAAAGCGCCATTACACTGTCCATTCGTATTCCTGTATGTTCGAAAACACTTGAGAGAACCATATCTCTGGAGTCCGGAACAAATTGCCGCCAGACTTACCGTTGATCACCCTCAGTATTCAATCGATGATGAGACCATCTACCGGTATATCTATTCCACTCGTTCCCATACGCGAGGGATGAATCTGTGGAGATATCTTACCCTTCATCGCAAACGAAGAATGAAAAAACAGGGAAGAAAAGTACAGACAACGAGGCTACCAACGGCTTTGAAAATTGAAGAACGATCAATTGCTGCCAATACGCGGGAAGAGGCAGGACATTGGGAAACGGACAATATCGGTACCATCATAACGGACAAAACAGGAATATCAGCAACGGTTGAGAGGAAAACTCGGGTGGTAAGACTCAGAAAGCTCAAAGACAAGACTTCCTCAACAAAAAGGAGGGTATTGGTTACGCAAGTGAAAAAAGAGAGTCCACATCTGCGAAAAACCATGACGATTGACCGAGGACCGGAAAATAGTCAACATGAAACATTTACCCATCAAACCGCAATGCCGGTTTACGCATGTAATCCATACCACAGCTGGGAGAAAGGAACGGTAGAAAATACCATAGGTAGATCAAGAAGATTTATTCCAAAAGGAAAGAGTGTGGATGATCTCACCCGGAAAGATCTTGATTACATAGAAAGCATCATGAACAATACTCCTCGTAAATGCCTGGGGTACTTGACGCCGAATGAAATGCTTGAGAGAATATTGAACAATACTTAGCAGGTGGTGCACTTCCAGTGCGAATGTAGG
>JAVHPT010000005.1:0-21557 GCA_036170735.1 Patescibacteria group bacterium
ATCTTTCCTCAATCGGCACAGACGACTTTCATCATCTTGAGTTCCTCATCGAGCACTTGGAAGAGCTCATTTCGTTCCTTCGAGTCTTCGAGAAATTGGAATAGACGAGTTTTGAAGGTTACTGGATCTCATTTTTTGAGAGTGCCGGCAATCGGATTCATCCTCACTTCATCAGGAGTTACCATGAGGTGTTGTTCCGGTGTGAGTGAGACAAAAGAGTTCCCTTTTCCATCATGAAAAAGGAGCGTCATGTATTGTCACCTTTGTCTGAGAGCACTTCGGAATGCTGACTCCACATCCTGTTCACTAAAATCCCGAATCTTTCCAGAATAAGGTTGTGAGAGGATCATCTGACAGATCTTTCCTTTTGCGATTTCTGTGTCTTTGATTTCTTGGACTTTCTGTGCAAATTCCTCATCGCTTTGCATCGGAGCGATGGATTCCTCGAATAGGATGGCTTTGTTTGAGAGAGTATTTTCTACTTGTTCACGAGTGAGATCGGTAATCTTCAGAACTTGAAGTGCGAGAATTGGTTCATCTCCATGGGAGTCGAAACCGCGTTCACGAATGGTACAAAATGGCGTAAGAAATATGATAGTAGTGGTCTGTTGTTTATAGAATTCTTGAAGTCATTTGATAGTATCAAATGCATGAAGTGTTCCATCATAACGGGTAATATTCCCATCTTTTTCAATGATGGCATATGGTTGTTGAGTTCGGGTTTTCATAGGTATAAAAGTTTAAAAATAAATCCTCCGTCTCGCCTTTGGCGAGCCACCTCCTTTACGAAAGGAGGTTCTAAAAAATCTGCCAAAAAGTTTCCTTTCTGACAGATTCATGAAACAGGTTCACTACAATATCCGCCAAAAAGGAAGAGGGATATTCCACCAAGATGTGAGAAAGAGAGTAGAGAACATAGGCTTATCCACGAGGATAGTTTTGACGGAAATAAGAGGAGGTATTGTACAGGCATCATGCAGCTTCGGATATCCTTTGCACGAGATCTTTGGTTGCGGGATTTTTTCTCATTGTTCTGAGAGAGATGAGTCATGCAGGAAAATCATCATCAGCTACTTCTTGCCCGTAGGCTCTATCATCGACAGTGAATCAGAGCTCATAGAGAGGAGTTTCGGGTTGATCTCATTTTCAGAATCAAGTCACGTATCAGAGATCAAGCAGAGGAACCTTTCCTCTTGCTTCCATTTTCTTGCGTAGTTGGCCTATGCTAGCTATACCACAAGACATGTCACCACTCATCACTCTTTCGACAATACGATCGAGTGAAAGTAGCAAGATCGATACGTCCGTGGTATCTATCTGTACCTGAGGTTCTTGAGGATTGTTGATATCTAAGGAAAGGTATTGTGAAAAAAGAGTTTCCACCATGTTTCGATTGGGAGTTTCATCTGCAACTCCAATGATAAGGGAAGATGTTTTCATAAGTGTAAAAGTTAAAATTAGATACTCTATCTCGCCTGTGGCGAGTCACCTCCTTTATGAAAGGAGGTTTCAAAAATCCGCCTATTTCTGGCGGATAAAGTTTTTTGCAAAAAGATTGCATGAAAAAGTTACCGCCGATGCACGAGATAGTGGTGCCAGATATTTTGCCAAGTTTGTTTGGATTTGAAGTAGAGGTACATAGTGGATAGAGATATAATAGGGTATGATCTGTAGTTTCCGTCATTCCGAGGTACGAGGAATCCGGGATCTCCTGTACTTATGAGAAGAAGATGAATATTGAGATAATTATTGATCTGCCCTGGATCCTTCACTTCACTCAGGATGACGGAACAAGAAAAATCCCCCGAAAGTTTTTACGCTCACGGGGGATTTTGGAAGATATTTCTCTTGAAAACATCTATGCAAAAATACCACACCGCGAGGTGAGAGTATGATGCCAAGATGTAGAGATAAGTTGTCCTTTCATACGTATGAGGTTATCGGAAAGTATAAAAATGTCAAATAAAAATAAAGAAACCTTCAATAATTATTGAAGGTTTCTTTATCTGGAATTTACAGAGACTACACTTTTACAGGAGTCTTCTTTGCAACAGACTTTCTTGTAGTTGAGGAAGTTTTCTTTGCAATAGGTGCTTTTGTTGGTGATTCTTTCTTTGCTGCTATGATAGGAGCTGGGGTAAGTACAAGGGATTCTTCTTCACTCACTACGATTTTTGGACTAGGAGCCTTTCTTACTGGCAGAACCTTCTTTGCTGCAGGTTTTTTTACAACAGGTTTCTTAGCAGGAGCCTTTTTTCCTGGAGTGACCCTTACTTGTGCAGCAACTTTCTTCCCTTTCTTTGCATTCTTCTTTGCAATCTTTGCTTCTTTCTTTTTCTCTTTTGCAACTTTCTTAGCTGTTTTTGCTGCTTCTTTTTTTGCCTTCTTTGCTTCTTTCTTTGCATTCTTCTCGGAAAGTTTTTGTTCTTTTCCGATTGCCTTTAGTGCCTCTCTTTCTGCTTTTGAGATTGCCTTATTCATCTCTTTTTCTGAGAGATTCTTATCGTGGTTCTTTGGGTGGTGTTTAGACATACATAAATAAATATTAAATAATATTTACTGAATATATTCTTTTGATTTAAAAAGTCAAATATATTTTTCTTATACCCTTAAGGGTATATAATCTTATATTATTTTCAATAGTCAAAAACGTTTTCTCAGTTTCGTGTTTTCATATATTTTTATGATTATTTTTCTCTGACAATCAATGAGCGGAATTGGAGGAATGCCCACTTACGCATCCATTCATCGTACGGAAGTATATGCCTTCCAGTAGTTGTACCCCAGACAATAATATGAGTGGGGTTATCAATACTTCATATATACCCAAGAAGCAAGAAAGCGTGTTCTCAGGAGAGTCATTGTATATATTCTTTATTAGGTGTGGACCATGAAAATACGCGCTTATCACTATCTCTATCACAGGGATTCTTTGCAGCAATTGGGAATATCCTTATAAGATTTTGATAATGTTTATCAACGATCCCATCATCAAGGGCTGGGGTAGTGCACCAATCTCCCCATAGTATTACACGAGAGCTATTCTGTATCTCTCCAAGAAGTTTTACAAGATGTCTTTGCGCAGACATCCCTGACTTATAGGAAGTTGCATCTATGATTTCGGTATCAAATCAACAATCATTCAGATATCTTGCAAGAGGTTTTTCGTAGATACCATACCCTGTTTTCTTGTATTGACTCCGGTTTGGATCTCCAACGAATTCTTCATCTGGATTTCACCATGTACTTCACGATGCATATGCACAAAGAAAGATGGGGATACGAAAGAAGATGTTATCCTCGGAATTCTTTATACCATAGCTTTCTATATCACCATTTTTACTGCGGCGACCTCACAGGAGAGTGTATATTTTTGAATATATGGATGGTATTTATTCGTGATATCATAAGTAGAGATGAGATTCCAAACATATAGAATAAAACTATATTTACTCTCTATGTCTTGTATCAGTTGTGTACGAGTTTCTACAGTTTCTGCAGTGATAGATTGTTTAAGATTATTAGAAATTCGCATGTATCTTTCGCGATAAGTTTCTCGTCCAAATACAGAGAAGGGAATACAACATACTATTATATATAGTATCCTTTTCATAGAGATAAAAAGCGTTAAAATTTACTTCTTGATTTTGGGTATTTGGAATAAGGGTTGATATTATTAAGTATAAGCTATCATAACTCACGTCCATTCGATCTCATCTTTATTTATCTGAATGTATAAGTTTACTTTTTCTTCTTTGTAGCTGGTTTTTTTGTTGGAGTATCTTTTGCTGGTGCCTTCTTTTCTTTGAATGCACCTGGAATCTGTCCAGCAATCATTTCCTTCACTTCTGTAAGTGTTAGTGCTTTGATTGTTTCAGGTTCAGTAATCTTTTTTCCGTCACGCTTGAGATAGACATTCTCTTTCCCAAACTTGATATATGGTCCGTATCGACCATTTTCGATAGAAATTTTCTCTTCTGGCCAATTGTGAATATAACGATTCGCCTCTTTATCAACTTTTGCAACAATGAGTCTCTGTGCCTCTTCTGGGGTGATCTGATCAAAATCGATTGCGCGAGGAACATTCACATAGAGATTCTTCCACTTCAGGAATGGTCCGAATCGTCCCTTTCCTTTTGTGTATGGCTCTCATCCATAGGTTCCAACAGGAGCGTCTTCCACTTTCTTAGCTTCAATAATCTCTTTCGCTCGTTCGAGATCAACAGCATGGGGATCTTCGGACCAGGGAATAGAGATAAATGCTTCTCCCCACTTTACATATGGACCAAATCGTCCTTGCCCGATGATTACTGATTTTCCTTCGTATGTTCCGATCTCTTTCGGGAAAGAGAAGAGTTTGAGTGCTTCTTCAAGGGTAATATTATCGATGGAGAGTCCTCCAGAGAGATTGGCATAGCGAGGTTTTTCTCCTTCTGCGAGCTCTTCAGGAGCTCCTACTTGAGCAACAGGACCAAAGCGACTCATGCGGGCAAGGACTGTCCTTCCTGATACTTCATCTTTTCCGAGAATACGTTCTCCAGCAAACCTTCACTCTGAACCGAGCGCATTTTCGATCGATGCATGAAATGATGTATAAAAATCCGCAAGCATCTTTTTCCAATCAAGCTTTCCTTCTGCAATCTGATCGAATCGATTCTCAACATCGGCAGTAAAACTATACTGCATGAAGGTTGAGAATTCCTGATTAAGATAATCTACTACCACAAAGGCGATATCCGTTGGAAGGAGTTTCTTCGATTCAATAACCACGTAGCCTCGATCTTGGATCGTTTGAATCGTTGGAGCATATGTTGATGGACGGCCAATACCTTCACTTTCGAGTTTCTTTACGAGAGCTGCTTCTGAATAATGAGCAGGAGGAAGCGAAAATTTCTGAAGTCATGAAAGGTTGGATGACGTCACAACTTCTCCTTTCTTTATACTCGGAAGTTTTTTATTTCCTCCTTCTTCTTCGATTTCCTCATCAGTTCACTCAATATAGAGCTTCATAAATCCTGAGAACTTAATCACTTCTCATTTTACAATCCAGTCTTCATTTGCTGAACCAGTAGGTGAAAGATGATAGGTTGTTGTCTCGATCTCTGCCTCTTTCATCTGAGAAGCGACTGTGCGTTCCCAAATAAGCTTATAGAGTTTTGCTTCCACCCCCTCAAGATTGATAGAATCTGGCGTTTTTTCGATGTAAGCTGGACGGATAGCTTCATGTGCCTCTTGTGCACTTGCTTGTTTGGTTTTATATTTTCGCCCATTTGGAAGTGCATAATCCTTCCCAAATTCTTTCTCGATAAAGCTCCTGGCTGTATTGATAGCAAGGTCCGAAAGGTTCACACTATCAGTACGCATATAGGTAATATGTCCATTTTGATAGAGGCGTTGTGCAATATCCATAGTAGTTTTTACACCATACCCAAGCTTGCGGGCCGCTTCCTGCTGGAGAGTAGAAGTAGTGAATGGTGCTCCAGGCGTTCGAGTCGATGCTTTTACTTCTGCATATTGGAGTACAAAATCTTCTTCGTGTGGGAATTCAAACACAATATTTCCTTTTTTATCTTCTGAACTCTTTAGTGATTCAATGTGAATCCCATGCGTAGCAAAGAATTTTATGACATCAGCTTTATTTTTCATTTTCTTCACTTTTCCGTCCACTTTTGCAAGTTCTACTATCATTGGTGTAACACCATCAATTTTGGTATGTATTTTCCAAGATTCTTCTGGTATAAATGTGCGGATTTCTCGTTCCCGCTCAACAAGCAACTTTACTGCAACCGATTGAACACGTCCTGCAGAGAGACCAGTTCGGACTTTTTTCCAGAGAACAGGAGAGACCTCATATCATACAATACGATCGATGATGCGACGAGATTGTTGTGCATCCACAAGATCAAGAAAGAGTTTTCTTGGGTTTGCTATAGCATGTTCGATGGCAGTCTTGGTAATCTCATGGAATACGATGCGATCGACGTTTTTTGCATCGATGCCAAGTGCTGCACAGAGGTGCCAACCGATGGCCTCTCCTTCTCGGTCTTCATCCGTTGCTATCCATATTTTCTCTGCTTCTTTGGCAAGTTTCTTGAGTTCGGTAACACGTTTTTTTTTATCTGGAGTTATCTCATACTCTGGGATAAATCCTCATCCAATATCAATTCCAATTCGTTTTTCTGGAAGGTCTCGTATGTGCCCAAATGACGCCTCCACTCGGAAATCTTTCCCGAGGAATTTTTCTATAGTTTTTCACTTAGCAGGAGACTCAACGATAACGAGATTCTTGGACATATGAGATTTTTATATGCTATAACTTGTCTAGAGGGTAGGGAGTGTCAAGAGAAAGTCAAAAGATTTTTTAGAAAATAGTAGTATAGAAGAAGAATTTACCATATGTATTATGTCTTTCCTATGAGGAGAGTATACATAAAAGAATCAACATTATGAATATGTCTTAAAAGGATTATATGTGGAATCATAGCGTAAGTCTTGACCAAACTATACTTGTCTCTCTTTTCTTAAGGAGAAAGCTCTAACCAGGATTGAGTATATATATTACGAGTAAGATTGCAAGTTTTTCTTATTGATTTTTGTAAAGTGGATAAGTCCTGAATCAGGATGTTGCAAGTTTTTTAATAGGCAAGAGCATATTTCATTCGACTTTTTTAAGAAAGTAGATAGATTACGCCCATGCGCTTTGTTTCTCTCGATCTCGAAACTACATGACTCGACCCCACAACAGATACTATTATCGAAGTGGCGGCTATTGCCTTTTCTCTCGAAAGAGATGAAGGAGGATCTTTTCGTATATCTTCTTCTGATGAACGAACAATGCTCGTGAATCCAGGAAGAAAACTCAAAGAAGAAATTACCATGATTACTGGGATTTCCGAAGATATGCTGGAAGGAAAGCCAAGATGGGAAGATATACGAGAACGTGTAGAGGACTTCACTCATGATGCTGTCATTGTTGGACACAATGTACTGTTTGATATCGGTATGCTTGAGACGCATGGAATCGATCTTACGGGACATATTGTTCTTGATACATTTGAACTTTCTGAGATCTTTTCTCAAGAAGCAGAGAGCCTTAATCTCGGTTTTCTTGGATGATTATATGGACTCTGTGTATGAGAAGTAGAACACAGAGCCCTCGGTGATACTAGGGTTTCTATGGCACTTTTTGTAAAATATCTTAATGATGCCGCCACACTTACTGAAACAAAGAAATCCATACTGAGACTGATGAGTAGAAAAGAACAAGAAAAAAGTATAGCTCTCTTCTGTGAGATTGCTGGGATCTCTGCGTGAGAAATATTTGTTTCTCATTACGAGATAGTGGTATGAACAGAACAAGGGACACAGGAATCATTTCATGAAAAACAGGAGTTTGCTTTTTCTTTTGATGGAGATCCTGAAGTAGAAGTGGATTTTATCCTCTCTCAGGTACATGAGCATGAACGTATAGCCATACTCACTTCAGGTAAGAAGGTTCAATCATTTCTTACGAAAACTCTTATAGAGCGTTCTTGTAATGCAGTTATGAGTATTGATCCTTCCAGGTGGTGCTCACTCGAAGAGATACAGTCTATGATAGAAAATGTTTCTATCTGGGAAAGGAAAATGTCTATCTTTATGGGAAAACTCCTCTTTTGGTTGGAAGAAACTCGGGCATGACTCCTTGAGGAACTCAGTTTCTATGGGGAAGAGCGGGAGTACTTGAGATTTTTTCGTACAGGAGAAAATGAATATCACCATTTCCGTATAGCATATAATGAGCAGCTACAGGATGCTCCATGTATTGTATATGATTCAAATGAATTCCTACGAAATCCTACAAAAGAATTTGTTCGGTCCATCCTCATAAAAGATATTCCTCTCCTTGAAGATATCGTAAGGAGAACTCTTAGTATCCATATAAATGTCGAAAATATCATAAAAGATCTCCGAACTTTTCCAGAGACAGCAGGTCTTATAGATACACTCTATCTTATCTGAGATATATATGAAAATATTCCTTGTCGTCCAAAATGAGATAATCCTTTTCCACCATGAGGCTTTGGAGAGACATATTTCTTTAATCAAGAAAAACTCTGGAACAGTTCAGGAAAATGGCTGGTGCTCTTTACGAGGCTTCTTGCAAGCCATTATGAAGAGTGGAAACAGACACGACAAGTGAAGAGTCGAAGAGATATGATACAAGTGGATGTTGTCGACCAATCTATAACTGCGCTCATAAGATATGGTGTATATAAGCAAGAAAATATCGGTACGATCATCCATATCCGAGAGAGTGAAACGATTATTACCTTTATTCCTCGAGATGTATCTAATTATATTCAGCATACTTTCTCTATCCTAAATACACAAAACATTGTTGGATATTGATATAATCTTATGGGGATTTTTATGCAAAGATTTCTTAGATTAGAATGTTGAATCCAGAGTATTCCCCAGGAATGTAAAAGGCAAAAGGGAAAAAGATGCCATCTTTCTATTGGATCGATGGAAAAAGAGATCCCCCTTTGAACAGTTATACTCACAACAAGCCAGAAACACATACGAGAAATAGGAAAAAACTTGCAAAGAAAAGATGCTGTCATACTCATGCAATGAATCTCTTGAGGGAAAGGGAAAATATTATCTCTTTTTGAGAAAAATAAGGAAAAAACTATTCTCATTGGTCTCATTGGTACCTGGAAAGACGAATTTCCTCTTTGGAGGGCAGCAAAGAATATTATTATAGCAAAACTCCCATTTGATCCTCCAAGTGATCCATATTTTCTCGCGCGCACGGTGTGAATATCGGATAACTTTTCACTCTATAGTGAACCAATGATGATCATACGTATCAATACTCTTGTCGGACGAATACGGAGTGCTGGATATATAGGGGATATTTCTTGTATGGATGAACGTCTTGTGAAGACAATATGGGGAAAAGAAATTGCAGGGGAAATATTATAAAAGAAATTGCAAGAGATTTTTCATTCTCTATTTGCGAGAAATATATCTTTCTGGTATGCTAGAACAAGTATAACTTTTATTGTATGGCAGATATAACTCCTCCAGTTCCAGTGTCCACGAGAGAGACTGATTTTCTTCAGAGCTCGGGACTATCTGAAAACGCAAATGTCTACTGAGACTTCTTTCAGGAAACTTCGGATGGAAATCTCAGTATAGGGCCAAAAGCCAAAAAATCAGGAATTGAAGTCCTCACGACACTGTTGTGATATATTATTCCCGTTGCGCTTATTATAACCATACTTGCATCTCTTCATATATTCATTCGTACACGAGATGACAGTGGATTTGCTGAGAACTATCAATTTCTCTGTCCATATATCAATTATGGAGTTAATGATGATAACAAGTTATGTAAAACTATGACTGCTATAGCAAAGGACTATCAAGCACAGACAAGCGATCTCCAGTGAAATATTATTGATGCACTTGCAGAATACATTCCTATCAAGATATCGAAAAATATTATTGATGCATCTCCAGAAAAGAGATTTATTCTCGAGACATTTGCGAACAAGATACACCCAGATGATGTTATGAAGCAATTTGATTTTATTCTTCAAAAGGCTCAGTATACAAACGAAAAGAATATTGACTGTAATGGTATCAATATTACTCATGGAAATACTATTTCTACACAATGTACCATCTATTGATGAGATATTGGGGATGATGATGTGAATAGAAAACTTGGATCCGCCAGAATAGAGGTTTTACGGTTTACAGATATCCTTAGCAATACTATTGTTAGTCACTTTATCCTCATGAATCCTCCAACAACACTTAGTATAGAAAAGATAGGTTGAGGATCCAAAGATATCCCATCTATTTTTAAAACACGTGTAACGGTTCCAATTCAACTCCAGTACGTACCATTTGACCAAAAATCCTAACTTTATTATATAGTATGATTAGCACCTCTCAAAAAGAACATCTTACATATACCGCAATTGGTCAGGTCCTTGTACTTGTAGGAGTAGTAATTGTTGTATTTACTTATATTATTCCATGACTTGGAACTATAGATACTCGTCTGACTGCTGCAAATGCGGCTATCAAAGAGTATCACGACACAGAAACAAATGGATTGAGCTTTGAAAAACTTTGAAAACTTCTTACTTCAGCGAAGGGAAAGGAAGAACTCATTGCAATCATTAATGCAGCTTCAGCACAAGAAGTAAAGGATGTTATTAAAAAAGAAGGGTCGGAGAAATATTTTTCTTGGCTTAAAAAAGCAATATTATCAAGTGATGAGGATAGAAAGAAGCTTGTTCATATTAAGCAGAAGATAAATAGCATCCTTCCAACCCTTAGTCCGATGAGTGCAAATATCGATGAAGAAAATATTACACTCAAACAATATGTCCGTTTTACTGAAATGAGAATCCTCAAAGAATTTAATCTTGATACAAACCTTACCCTTGGTCTTCAGAGTATCACATATGGCGGCGGAGTTAGCAAAATACCAAGCAGTATTGGTACATTTGACTTGGGACTTGATTTTTCCTCCACAAATGCAGATATCGAGAAGTTGATCACTTTTGTAAATAATTCTTGAAATGGAGATGTGCTTACCGATAGCTGAGCACTTACATCTGTGGATACCCCAGGAATTATGAGCAACCCTCTTATTACCATGGAGTCATTTTCTCTCCAGGATACCCTCGATATGACAAAACCAGATGCGAAAAATTCTGGACGGGCGACTCTTCGATTTTATGTTCGTGGATCTTCAACAAATGATCTTGTTTTTCTTGGTGAGAGTATAACATCTCGATGATCTGCACTCAAGAAGAAGATTGATAATGCTGTAAGTCAGTGTAAAGTAAATGAAACTCTTTGCGGAAATCTGAGCGATCTTACGGCATTTCAACTAAAATATACGGAATTTTCAAAATCAATTGAATCTGGAACTTCTGGACCGACTGCGAATACCATCGAAAGACTCTCTCAAGAAGTAAATTCACTTCGAACACTTGAAAAAGAATTTGAAAATCTTGTCCCTACTTCCTCAACTCCCCAATAAAATATGTCGTCACAATCAATAGATATTCTGAAAGAACAGATTTATAAATGAGAGAACATTGCCCAGATATGTGATCTTATGATTATTAGTGCGGTTGAAATGGGAAGTTCGGATATTCATATCGAACCACTCACGAATATCGTTCGGCTTAGGTATCGGGTTGATGGTACCTTAAGGGAAATCCTGGAATATCAACCGTTCCTACATCAACAGGTGATTGCAAGATTTAAGATCATGTCAAACCTAAAGATTGATGAAGCCCGAATCCCACAAGATGGTCGTCTCTCAACAGTTATCAACAATAAGCCTCTTGACCTTCGTGTTTCAACACTTCCAACCGTTCATGGTGAAAAGATAGTAATGCGTATTATCGATAAGAGTAAAGAGATTCCTGACCTCATGGAACTGGGTATCGAAGGACATAATAGAGATCTCCTCGAAAAAGCTATCGCCCTTCCAAATGGGATTATCCTCACATCTGGTCCAACTGGTTCAGGTAAGTCAACAACTCTCTATTCTTGTCTTTCAAAACTCAATGCTCCAGACGTCAACATCATGACTCTTGAGGATCCAGTGGAAAATCAGATTGACGGATTGAACCAAAGTCAGATATTTCCAGACATTGGATATAACTTTGCCTATGGTCTCCGTACCGCTCTCCGTCAAGATCCTGATATCATAATGGTATGAGAAATCCGTGATCATGAAACTATTAATGTGGCAATCGAAGCGGCGCTTACAGGACACCTTGTAGTATCAACTATCCATACGAACTCCGCTGCTGAAACGATCACACGTATATTGAATATGGGAATACCAGCATTTCTCCTCCCTGCTTCAGTAAATGCAATTATCGCTCAACGATTGGTTCGGAAGCTCTGTCCTCATTGCAAGAAACCTGTCGCTATGCAGAACCTTGAGCCAAGACTGAAGGCAAATGTGGAAAAGGCATTGAAAAGAACTGCAAAAGCAGAACTCATCTCTCGAATTGCTCCAGAGATTCTCCAAAAACCAACTTTCTATGAATCCGTTGGATGTGCACAGTGTGAAAATATTGGATATCATGGTCGACTTGGTATCTATGAGATTCTTGAGATTACACCGAACGTAAAAAAACTTATCAATGAAGGATCAAGTGCTACCATCATTAATGATGTAGCAATCCAAGATGGGATGATATCTCTCGAACAAGATGGTATCATTAAGGCTCTTAATGGTCTTACTTCTCTTGAGGAGGTTTACTCAGCCGCAAGAGAAAATGCATAATAAACTAAACTTCTAATCTCCCATCTATGGCATCCAATCAAGATATCATCATTCTCGACATAGAAGAAGGTCAAGTGATCAAAGAAAAAGAAGGACTTTTTAAATATCTTAAAAGCTTCGTCATATCTCAGTGATCCATAAATCTTCGACAGAAGGTGATGTTCTTTCGTATCATGGCAACGATGGTAAATGCAAGTTTGACCGTCTTAAAAAGTCTAACTGCGCTCAGAAAACAGGAAAAAGAGAAGAATATGGTCAAGTTCTACGATTTTATGATAGTAAAGATCCAAGGATGACTCACTATGCATGAATCTCTTGAAGCATATTATGGTTGTTTCAATACAGCTGAGATATCAATCATCGAAGCTTGAGAAAAAACAGGAAAACTGAATCTTGCGCTTCTCCAGATTGCTGAACAAACAGAAAAAATCGATTCCATTACTCGAAAGATCAAGTGAGCCATGACATATCCAATTCTCCTTATCGTTGGTATGATTGGTGTAGTGCTCGTTCTTATGGTAAAGGTTATCCCAACTTTGACAGCAATGTTTGGAGATAGAGACAAGCTTCCTGAGGCGACAAAGATGATCTTAAATGTGAGTGATTTCTTTATTGGGAACTGGTTATTCATCATTATCGTGGCGGTGCTCTTTGTTGTTACCTTGTGAATATGGAAGAAAACGAGCAGTGGAAGATATCAATGGGATGCTATTATTTTGAAAACTCCTGTTTTTTGACCTCTTGTTCGTAAAGTAGTGCTTTCACGTTTTTGTCGTGTATTTTCCAATTTGATTGGAAGTGGAGTTTCAGTTATTGAGGCGATACGGATCGTGGCAAGCGCCGTTGGAAACGAGGTATATCATCAACGTCTCCTCCTCCTTCGTCAGGATGTAAAAAATGGTCTTAAGATGGCTGAATCTCTCGAAGACGATCCTCTCTTTCCTGATCTCCTTATTTCTATGCTTCGTGTTTGAGAAGAAACCGCTCAAATAGGGGAAACGGTTATAAAAATTGCTGATTTTTATGATGAAGAAGTAGATATTGCTATTGGGAGTATCCAGAAAATGATTGAACCAATTATCCTTATGGTTATGGCGGTTGTGATCGGTTTCATTGCGACTGGTATCTTTCAACCGATTATGGGTCTTGCTGGAGCTATTAGTGGAGACTAGGTATAGAGTAAGTTAGTTGAGATAAGATGGTTATAATTGGGTAGTTGGTATTGTTATCACACTATATAATCTTGACCATTTTTTATTTGCATTTTCATATTTTTCTATATAATTTGCCTGCTTTATATTTTTTCTATTACATATGCACTCTCTCGAAGCAAAGATCCGTACAGAGACCGCAAGAGAATCCCGCGAAAGTGGTGTTATTCCTGCAGTCGTATACGGCAAGGATGTCCCTTCGACGAGCATCGCCGTTGGGGTATCATCATTTGTGAAGATTTTCCGCGAAGCGGGGAAGAATCACGTTATCATCATCAAGGTTGATAAGAAGTCATATTCTGTACTCGTTCAAGAAGTACAACGACATCCAGTAACTGGAGCATTCCTCCATCTTGATTTCATCACCGTAGATATGAAGGCCGAGATTCACGTACAGATTCCTATTACGCTCATTGGAACATCACCTATGGTACTTGAAGGAGGTCAAATCCATCAGACTCTCACTACTCTCAATGTGAAGTGTCTTCCTGTTAATATCGTAGATTCATTTGAGATTGATATCTCCATTCTTGATCACATGGGAAAATCTCTTCATGTAAGTGATCTCACAGTTGATACAAAGAAATTCCATGTCCTCTCTCATGCAGAAGAATCTATCGTAACGGTTCATGCACCAAAGAAAGCCGAAGAAGTAGAAGAAACAACAACTATTGCTCCAACCGATGTGCCAGATGCAGCTGAGAAAGAATTAGAAGAATAATCTTTATTTGAAGATATTCGAGTAAAAAACCACATATATATGTGGTTTTTTTGACTTTAAGGGAAATTGAGAGTAAATAGAAGAAAATGTAGACTATTTTTGGTTTCTGAGGTAGATCCAAAGTAAGGTGAAAACATATAATCTTGAAGGTGAAAGTCACTTATGTTCTTTGATTCATTCTTTCGCAAAGACTCAGAAATATCACTCAATTTTGTTGCTGGATTTGTGAATGTTAAGATTGCTATGTGAGCGTGATTGAAACATATATGGGAGTGCATTATTAATGGGATTGATGGCTTTCCTAAGATTTGTGTGAGTATATTTCCGTCAACCATTTGGTCTAATAGATTTTTCGTTTACGTACTCTTGATGCGTTTGCTTCCATTCCTTCCATAACTCCAGGAATATCTCTGGATCGGAAAGTATCGTATATATTGAAAGTTTTAGGAAATCTCTTCCTGCTTGGCTCTTTGGCTTTCTGGTGAGATAAGTACGGATTTGTCTTTGAATGTGTACCAAACATCGTTGAATAATACAATGTGGATATACTTCTTTCAGTGTAGCCAATATACTCACTTAGCCATCAGAAGTGCAGGATTGTATTTCTGTATATCCCATATGATCTCTAAGAAATCTCACAGATCTTCAACGATATATATTTTCTTCTCCCCCATCTCGTATACTGAACCGGATTACCTTCTCGTGAATATAGTTATAATATAGAAGAAGTACTTTTGATTCATAGGATCATGTATTTGGGTTTTTCATTTTCGGAAGCCAATATCCATCAATCATGATTGTGATGAACATTTGGAAATATCTCATTGATGCAGTGTATTGGAGAGGTAACCATACGATGTTATAGTATCCCCTCATACCCTATATTCCAATACACCTTGTTGTTGTGCTATTTGTCGAATGGAGTATCCTTCGGTGATATATTTCTCAAACCAATGAACCGTACGAGATATTTTTTCTTGTTTTCTTTTTCATCGTTCTACAAAAAATCGACCACAATCTTTACATCGATTTTTTGCTTTTCAGACATTATTGAGCCCATATTTTTTTATATTCACAGAACCACATTTAGGATATTCTTTTTAGCATAATATTCAAAATGAATAAATAGTAAGCTTTTATCCTATTTTTTTGCCTCTCATAGAGCAAAAAAAATCGAGACGAATAGCCTACATTTTTTCTATTTACCCAGTTCTTTTGCATTTTCTTATGTATTTTATACAATACACCAACTCTAAAAAAAGAGTTCTTATTTCTTATTTCTTATTTTATGATAGTGAAGCTTATCTGATCTTGAACAGAAGTCGAGAATCTCAAAACCATAGTGGATCGTGCACTCGTCGAACTTGCGATAGATGATGCTATAACAGTAGAGGTTTCTGACGATCCTGCATACAAACTTGAACTTGGGATTACTGAGAATCCAGCCCTCTGTATCGAGGAAGAGTCCATAGAATTCAAGGATGTTATCTTTCAGTGAGAAGTACCAGAATACGAGGAAATCAAGTCCATGTTTGTATCAATCTTTGGCGACGAAGAAGATCATAGTCATGGGGAAGGTGGATGTGGAACAGGAGGATGTGACTCATGTGGAACAGGAGGATGTCATTAAGGTAAGCTAGAGTATCTACAAAGGAATATCTTATCTATCCGTCAAGAGAAAATCCTTGCAAGAACATTGGAAGAGTGTTACGATGTGAAGGTAATATTTTTCTATATGCCTGAAATACCTTCTCCATCATCCGAATTCTCAACTCCAGTACAAGAGACTCTTACAAAAGCGCAAGAGGCCGTATTAAAACGAGTGATTGAAATCCTTGAAAAGGATCCTGAACTCAATAAAGAGGTCTCAAAAGCATTCAAGCAGAACTTCATGGATATCGTTTCTGACAAAGAGAAATTCAATTTACTACTTGAAAAAATTGGAGAAAGTGAGATGCAAGAACTTTGGAAAATCCAAAATCAATTTGAGGCTGGAGAGATAACATCTGAACAAGCAAAAGGAGAATCAAGACAAGTTATTATAAAATATACAACGATAAAGCTCTTACCTTTAAAATCAAGTATTCAAACCGCCCAACGCTAGGCGGTTTTTTTATCTCAAATAATTTGATTTTTCCCGGGAATGAATACACTTCAAGGAAAATATCTGGTTTCTTTGTTTTTTCTAATCGCTAATTCCTGATCTATGTATCTCTCTGATCGTGATATCCGAATAGGAATCGAGAATGGTGATATCACTATCTCTGATTTTGATATGGCTCGTCTGCAACCTGCAAGTTATGATATCCGTCTTGGATCGCGCTTTCTCATCGTAAAGCAATTTTCCATTACAAATATTGATCCAACGAAAAAGATTCTCCCTGAATATGAAGAGATCATTGCAGATAATGAGACGGGATTTATCCTTCGTCCTGGAGTTACGGTTCTTGGAACCAGTATAGAAAAGTTCTGAAGTGAGAAGTATCTTATCCATCTTTCATGAAAATCTTCACTTGCTCGATTGGGGCTCATCGTTCACAATACTGCCTGACTCATCAATCCAGGTCATTACCTCAATATCACCTTTGAGCTAGCAAATATGAATAGTATTCCTATCATTCTCAGGCCGGGTATGGAGATTGCTCAGCTCCTCTTTTCAGAGCTCTCTTCATCTCCAATTCGTGATTACAGACAGACTGGAAGATATGGCGAATGAGAAAAAAATATGACATCATACGTATATAAGGAATAATTCTATTCATAACTGCTTATAAGAAAAAATCTCCTAAAATTTTAGGAGATTTTTTTAGATAGACAGTTTTACTTTCCGAGCTTATTTCTGAGGAAAGCAGGAACATCGTAGTCATTCTGTGGCTCAGCGGGGATATGGGTCTGCGTGCTTGAGGTAAATGGATGCACACCTGTTCTTTGAGTGTTTCCTTGATTTCCTCATGCAGAGAAAGGTTTGTTCTGTCCGAAGCTGCTACGAGACATATTTCCGATTTGGGCATTGGTTTCTTCAGAGAATCCAGTCGCAATTACGGTAATTTTGATCTCACCAGTAAAGCGTTCATCGATAGAAGTACCAAAGATGATATTTGCATTTGGATCACATGCTTCAGTGATAAGACGAGAAGCCTCATCTACTTCAAACATTGAGAGGTCAGTACCACCAGTGATATTGAGAAGAAGTCCCTTTGCTCCATTGATAGAGAGCTCAAGGAGAGGACTTTCGATGGCACTTCGAGCTGCCTCGATGGCACGGTTTTCACCACTTCCATATCCAATACCCATGAGAGCTGATCCAGCATTTTCCATGACGGAACGAACGTCAGCAAAGTCTACGTTGATGAGGCCAGGGTGAGTGATAAGATCAGAAACACCTTGTACACCTTGTTTGAGAATCTCATCAGCGACATGAAATGCTTCAAGAAGAGGAGTTTTTTTGTCGATAATTGCGAGGATCTTATCATTTGGAATGGTGATGAGTGTATCTACTTTTTCTCTCAAGTGATCAAATCCTTCAAATGCTTGTGAACTTCGACGCTGTCCCTCAAATACGAAAGGCTTTGTTACAACACCAACAACAAGAGCACCAAGTCACTTCGCTATCTCTGCAATTACAGGGGCAGCGCCAGTTCCTGTTCCACCACCAAGCCCGCAAGTGATAAATACCATATCAGCATCAGAGATTGCTTGCTTGATCTCTTCGCTTGACTCTTCGGCGGCCTTCTTTCCAATCTCAGGATTTGCACCAGCACCGAGTCCACGAGTGGTTGCTCGGCCGATATTGATACGAGTTTGAGCCTTTGAAGTGAAGAGTGCCTGAGCATCAGTATTGATGGCAATGAATTCAATCCCCTCAATCCCAGATTCGATCATACGATTGACGGCATTATTTCATCCACCACCTACACCAACCACTTTGATATTGGCAATAGGAGATATATACCCTCATACGTTTACCTCAACAGGTGACTGTATAGGGGCTGGGGTATTCTGATTTGCGATATTTGTTCGGAGGAGTTTTTTGAGACGATCCTCACTTGTTGGAAGTTGAGACATGGATAAAAGAAATTAGGAATTAGAAAAGAATAAACTTAGGGAAAGTTACTATGGCATAATCTTTTTTAGAAGATTTCTGAGTGATCCAAGTATTCCACCAAATGAGAAACTGATTTTGAATGGCCGTTTTGCCGTACCATATTTCTGGATAAGGAGAAGATTACCTATAACAGACGAGTAGATTGGGTCTGCGATAGACGTACCACTGATACCATCGACATTTTCAGGGATTCCGATACTTACTGGAAGGCGAAGGTAATTTCTTGCAAGTTCTATAAGTCCTCTCATCTTTGCAGCACCACCAGTAAGGATAGCTCATTCAGGAAGCATACCATCTCGGCCAACTTTCTTGAGTTCCATATTTACATGATGGAGTATCTCTTCATATCGGGCACGAATGATATCATTCATAAATTTGTGACTGATAACTTGAGTATCTACGCTTGAGATACGTGCAAGATCTACCTCTTCATCATAATCTGGTTTCATCCCTTCTCCAAAGTTGAGATCTCCATATTCGAGCTTGAGTTTCTCTGCCGTATCTATAGATATACGAAGTCCGAGAGCAAGATCACTTGTAACATGTTCACCACCAAGAGGAATAACTCCAGCATATATGAGCACACCTTCTTCATATACGGCAACATTGGTTGCACTTGATCCAATATCGAGAGCAACGACACCAAGTTCCTTTTGTCTACGTGAGAGTATTGCTTCACCTGCGGCAAGAACATTTGGGTAGATATCCATGATTTCTACACCAACGTCATTCACTCACTTTTTGATATTTGAGAGGATATTAGCTCCAATTGAGATAATATGACTTCGAACTTCGAGCTTCTTTCCGCTCATTCCAATAGGATTTTTGATTCCACTTTCGAGATCAAGACCAAAACTCTCAGGAATGACCTTGAGAATAGACCGATTCATGAGATCAACACCGTTCTGTGAGATATCGAGTGCTCGGTTGATATCCTCTTCTGAAACTTCGATGCCTGCGACAGCAACAACCCCTGTTTTTCGAGTGATATCAATATGTACTCCAGAGAGGCTGAGGCATACATATGAGATCTGTTCTCCAGTCATCTTCTCCGCCTCGCCAAGAGCCATATCGAGATTACTCTTGAATTCCTCCATATCAATGATATTTCCTTTACGGATACCTCTTGATTCTGATACTCCCACACCGAGAATATGAAGCTTCTTCTCATTATTCCACTCACCGATAACGGCTTTGATCTTTGAGCTTCCTATATCTATGGCAACGAATTGTTCACCTGATACCATATATTGTATAAAAGATTATAGTGTATAAATTTTTTACTCCGAAGCAATTGTCTCTGGAATCTGATTTCTGTGTATTTGTTGATTTGTACATGAGCATTATACGTTTCGATGCCTGTTTTTCAATCATTTTTCATTAACATTGTTCACGTTTTTTGCACGCACTTCGATTTTACAAAAAGACTTTTCTTGTTACACTCTAGCCTGGCTAGATGTCAAAAACTCAAAATACCATATTTGAAAAATAGTATTTTCTTATGTCTCTCAAAACGTATTATATCAAAACATTCGGTTGTCAGATGAATTATGCTGATAGTGAAAAGATTCACATGATTCTCATGGGGGCTGGTTTTCGGAAGGTGATTGATCCAACCAAGGCAGATATTATTGTCATGAATACGTGTTCTGTTCGGCAAAAGGGAGAAGATAAGGTATTTGGCTTTATACATGAGATCGAGAGATACCATAAAAAACTTCCTGTCGAAGGGATCCCAGTATCGTCATCATCTTTAAAAGACCCTGAAATAGTATCAGGATGACGAAAAGTACTTTTTGGTATTACTGGTTGTATGGTTCGCAAGACAGGGATGGCAAAGCGGTACTTGAACAACGAAAAGTACAAGAGGCAAAATACCAACAAAATCACTCTTCTTGAATCATCAGATTCACTTATGAATTATGATGATGAACTTTTCTTGCGTTCGCCCTTGATTGATTTTGTTTTTCGGATCGAAGAGGTTGCCTATCTGACAAAGATCCTTTCTCTTATAAGTGGAGAAGATGTTGGCAATGATGCAAAGTTCAATGAATACCTTCAGGTGAAGCAACTTCAAGAAAACCCAGCAAGTGCCAATGTCATCATCCAAACGGGATGTGACAACTATTGTACCTATTGTATTGTTCCGTATACGCGCGGAAGGGAAGTGAGTCGTCCAAAAGAGGAGATTCTCGTCGAGATCCGTGATGTTGTTAGTAGGTGAACCAAAGAGGTAACATTTCTTGGGCAAAATGTGAATAGTTATGGAAAGGAGACAAAAGTAAAACTCTGGAATGAAGACGAACTTATATGGACAGGGAAAGATGTAAAAACCCCTTTCCGTGACCTTCTGGAAGCAATAAATGAGGTTGAGTGACTGGATCGTATCCGTTTTACGAGCTCGAATCCACATGATATGACTCGAGATATTCTCGATGCCCATTTTGACCTTCCAAGGATGTGTAACTCCTTGCACTTTGCACTCCAATCTGGAAGTGATACGATGCTAGGGAGGATGAATCGGAAGCATACGTATGCAGATTTCAAGGCGCAACTTGATTATCTGCGAGCGAGGGACCCCATTTTTTCCATTTCCACGGATATTATCGTTGGGTTTCCAGAAGAGACAGAGGAAGAATTCCAGGCGACAGTACAGGCGATGCGAGAGTGTCAGTTTGATTTTGCCTATATTGCACGATATTCACCACGCTCAGGAACGTTCGCGAGTGAAAGATATGAGGATGATATCTCTTCGGAAGAGAAAACAAGACGATGGACTATCTTGAATGATATCCTCAGGGAAACTGTGCGTACTCGCAACCTCCTTATGATCGGTCATGAGGAACAAGTTCTCATCTCAGGGGTGAAAAATGATAAAAGTCTCCTTGGGAGAACTCGTAATTGGAAGGAGGTCGTCATACCACAGAATATAGAACTGAAAATTGGGGATATCGTAAAAATAAAGATCGTTGGACTCGATGGATGGATACTGCGAGGAGAGATGATGGGGTAACGAGAGTATAGATCAAAAAACCAAGTTTGCGAACACTCCAAGAAAGACTGGGCTTGAACAGAAGAAAAAATATAATCAATTCATATTTTAAAAATATCTTCCTTATTTGTCATTCTATTTCTTTCTTATACAATAGACATTCTTCAATATTTCATATACTACTTTTCAAGTACTTTTAAAGTATACTC
>JAVHPT010000006.1:0-5016 GCA_036170735.1 Patescibacteria group bacterium
ATTTGGCAAAACTCGAAGCTGATAGAGTTTTGGAACAAAGCGAATTACTGGCGGAAGAAATTGTAAGCGGATAAAATAGAAGCCCTCTCGAATATGAGAGGGCTTCTATTTTATTTGTAGAACTTTCCGTAAATCGGGTCTCTATCATCAATCAAGATGACCGGTACCCATATAATCCTCCACATGAGTCTCTACTCATTGGAGGATTTTTCTTGGTATTTGAGTCGACCGAATCACTGAAAAAATTCGACATACGTCTAGAGACTCATACACTCTATTTCATAGAGTAGTTATTCAACTCGTTATCTAATGATTATTTACAATTTATCTCATGATTTCTATCTTATGCCATGAACATTTCGGAAGAGTGAGTCACGGAGATAATGAATTCTCAAAATGAGATGGAATACATATCAATGGAATAGAGAACTTTTGGAGCTTCACAAAAAGAAGACTCTCTAAATTCAATGGAACAAAAGTAAATTTTCCTCTTCATCTAAAAGAATGTGAATGGAGATATACCAAAGAAACATTTGAACTCGAACAAGAACTTCTTATAATTATCAAGACTTTTTACAAAAAAGCCTAGAATATCTTAAATATTTCTAAAATCTTCTAGGCAAGAGCCCCTATATTTATAGCAGAATGGATACAAGACACTACTCATGCTATCCAGATACAAGATGTTTTAGGAGGACCTTGAGTCGAATCTTGGTATCAGGGAAGGAACATATGACCAGAAAGTTTTGGTACAAAGACATAATTCTCTTCACAGTAAAGGTGCCCCCCATACTAAAAAATACCCAGATCCATTGGGTACTTTTTGAGTAATCTGAGAATAAGAGCTCTACATTCCAGGAAGATTGAGGCCCATTTGTCCCATAACTCCACGCATGCGATCAGCAGCGATCTCCTGAGCCTTTTTCATACCCTTATTTATTGCATCTGTAAGCGCTTTCTCGAGTCTTGACTGATCTTTTAATATGGATGAATCTTCGATAACTGTTGAAACGACCTTGAGTTGACCATCAATAGTGACAACTATACCGTCAACTTCCGCTTCAATATGCGTATTTGAGAGTTCCTCTTGGATCTTTTGTGCTTGTTGTTGAAGCTTCATGAGATCTTGTGCTTGTTTAAAATCCATATGATGAATAATTATAAAATACGTGTGCCTGAGTATAAAAACATGTTGATTTTTTGCAAATTCTTTTTCTTTATGTTATGCTCCTATATATATTCCTATAACTTTTTTTATATGTGACTCTTTGATAACATATTCCTCGATGAAGAAGTAACAACTGCCGTTGTAGAAAAACCAGAAGAAGAGAAAAAAGAAGATAAAACTCATGAATCTCCAACTGACTCTACTGTAGAAAAAATATCAACTCCCGATATATTTGACGCAGTTATGAGATCAGATTCTGAACTTCCTCAAGATAGTAGAGAAAAGAAAGAAGAAATGAGAGATATGACAGATTCTCAATTAGAAACTCCTCTGAAATGAAATCCAGAATGAGATGCATGAGTATCTTTTGATATTGGCGGGGGTATCGATATTGGTAGTGATCTCACTTTTGGAGGAAATATAACCGATATTTCCTATAAAGTAGGTAATCCAGAGACTGGGATAACAGGTTCTGTAGTCAATATCCCCGAAGAAACTCACCCCTCCACTGCAGCCTCATTTACAGTAAACGGTGTTCAGTATACCACCCCAGAAAGTTCAGAAGATAAAGACACTGGATTTGGATCTATCGCTATGATTCAGTGATCTACTGCAGCCAGTGGTATTAATATAATGGATAAATGAACCCAAGAAACTCCGACAGTAGAATGAGACCTAGAAGCAAATACTGAAGTATCATCTGATATAACTCCATCAGATGATACTCTCATAAATATTCTCTCAAATGAGGATCTCCCAAAAGAAGATAATGCCGAGACTGATATTACTCCAACTCCATTTCCTGAGAACAAAGGCGCTGAAGAAGAGAAAGAAGGAGAGCAGCCAGTACTCGTGGTAGTTGATGATGTAGTTCCAACTGTTGATATATCTCCAATCATTGAACTACCTGAAGCTACTACTAGCGAACCCATTGAGACGGGGGAAGAAGAGGCTATTACAGAAGAAACACCAGAAAAAGCTATTGCATCAGTAGATTTCTCAGCGCCTTCAGTAGTATTTGACAGATTTATTACGGAGCTCAGCCAACGTGAAAAAGAGATCAACACAACTATCATCAAGATGTGTGAGCTAGCAAAACATCGAGTTGAGATTGAAGAAGAGTATAAGAATCGACTCCTCGCAATCAGCATGGAAGAAGAGTACCTTAAGAATAAGGCAGAAAGAGAGCGTGCAGAACAAGATCGATTGCAAGAAGTGGTTAAATCTTTTCAACAACAGATTACCCTCTCAGAGTAAATAGAGAGATATCCTTGATGTTTTCCTCTTCTTCATATAATAAAAATCCATGAAACGTATTTCTCTTATCATCGCTGCTATCCTCGCATGAATACTCATTGGATATGTATTTCCGACGTTCGCATTCGATATTCCATGAGGTGGCATTCTTAAAGGCCCATCTATAGAGGTTACTACACCTCCATGAACTATTGAATGAGCTCAAAGCTTCGGGTTTAAGATTCTCGGACTTTTGAAGGTGGTAGTATCTGGTTTTGCCCTTATCTATCTTGTGTTGGTAGGTGTATATATGGTGGTTTATGCTGATAGTGAAGATCGAATTAAAACTCAGAGAAAGCAAATTGTCTACGCACTCATTGGTTTTATCTTTCTCAATATCCCCTGAGTAGTGTATGATATATTCCGACCAAGTGAATCAAAGTGATCTATTGGAACCATTGGAAGCTATAGCGACATAAATGGTGGATCTATTTTTTGGAGCAGTTATGGATTTGATTGAGTCATGGGAAATCTCGTTGCCTTCCTTCGGGTAGTTGCCTATGGTGTAGCGATTATTGCCTTTACATGGGGGCTTTTCAGACTCATCATGTCTGGATGAGATGAAGAAAAACTAAAAAATGCGAAGCACCGACTTATACTTTGACTTATTGGCCTCATTTTCCTTGGATTCGTAGAGGGTTGGTCTCGTCTTGTGGCTGTAGGAGATTTTTCAAAAGCAATTCCAAGTGTAATGAACAAAATCATTGGGCTTGCGCTGTTCTTTGCCGCACCTATAGCAATCTTTAGGATGATATGGTGAGCCTATTACTATATCACTTCTGGATGAGATGAAGAACGTGCAAAGAAAGGAAAGCATATTGTTGTAAATACCCTCATTGCAACATTGATACTCCTTGCGGCCATGAGTTTCTTAACAGATCTTTCGAACTTTAAGCTGTAGATTCTCTGATCGTTCTTTTGCGTTTTTCCTTATTTCTCCTATACTTCCTTCCATATTAAGATTATTTATGGAAGGACTTTTTTTCGCTGTAAAACCACTCTGGTGGAATGGAGAAATCCCTATGGCATCGCTGATTATTGCATCAACCTTTGCGATGATATATGTTGTCATCCGATTTTTACGAAGTATGAAACCTCTTTTATGAGGGAATTATCCGGACTTTATTTTTATTGGTGAACAGGACTCTGAATTTGCGGGCAAAACTCTCGAAAATCTCAAGCAATATCTCACACATATTCATAATCCAGCAAGAGTTACATCACATACCGTCCAAGAAATCAAGAGATATATCAGTGACCCAGAACTCCTCTCTATCCTTGATACACTTGAAAAAGCAGAATATAGCGGAAATATGCTTTCTACCCAGGAATGCAGAAGTATAAATACATTTCTCTCGGAGATGATCTCACGAGATATGTATCAGAAATCTGAAAAATAAACCATGTCATTATCCTTTCCCTACATCCTTCTCTTTGTTCCAATCCTTTTAGGGATTTGGTATCTATTCTTTCAGGAGAAGATAGGGTATTATATTCCAAATCCTCTTATAAAGAAGCACCTAGGAACTCCAGTATGAATACTCATGCTCTGGATACTCAGGGGGGTATTATTGTTCTTCCTTGTATGAATGCTCGCATGACCATACATGTCATCTCTGGAAAAAGTCACGAAAAAGGAAACAGCACATACACTTATTCTCCTTGATATATCACGATCAATGCTTGCGGAAGATATGTCACCAAACCGACTCTGATGAGCAAAGAAAACCATAAAATCTTTTCTCGAACAAAGAAAAAATGATATGATTGGTTTGATTATCTTCGCCTGAAAACCATTTTTTGGTCTTCCTTTTTCTCTCGATTATAACTGAATCCGAGCTTTTCTTGATAATGTATCTCCTGATTTTATACAACAAGAAAAAGATTGACTCTCATGAACTGCTATTGGGGACGCAATTCTCCTCGCAAATATGACCTTCTCAGGAATAGTAGGGAAACAGTCTATCATACTTGTCACTGATGGTCGGGCAAATATCGGAATTGATCCTCGAATTGCTGCCGATGAGACAGCAAAACTCGGTATACCACTCTATACGATTGGTATCTGATCGGCCTCAGGAGGTCAGCTCTACTATACCGATCCTATCACAAAAAAGCGGGTATATTTTTATGATGAAAGTGGTAGCATCCTCACAAGTGACATTGATGAAAATCTCATGAAAGATATAGCAGGGAAGACATGAGGAAAATATTTCCGTGCTCACGATATCAATGAACTCCTTACATACTTCAATGAGATCGATTCCATAACAAGAACTCCAGAATACTCAAAAATCGAAACAAGAGTCATAAAATACGAACCAGTATTCTTCATCTTGGCTATAGTTTTCTTTATTATTGAAACCTATTGGAAGAGATATATCTGGAAAAAATACAAGCTCATCTAAAAAAAGATTTGATTTTTCCGAAAACTTGACTATATTCCACACACTTATTTCATGGATCTGTAGCTCAGCTGGTAGAGCAACGCCCTCTTAAGGCGATGGTCGCGGGTTCAAATCCCGCCGGGTCCACCAGTAACGGAAATAATT
>JAVHPT010000007.1:0-1052 GCA_036170735.1 Patescibacteria group bacterium
CGGGGTTCTTTTTACCTTTCCTTCACAGTACTAGTTCACTATCGATCTCATATACTATTTAGCCTTAGAACGTGGTCGTCCTGAATTCACACCGGATTTCACGTGTCCGATGCTACTTACGAGCATATCGCACCTGGGGCAAGATATGTTTCAAATACGGGGCTATTACCCTCTTTGGCCGACCTTTCCAGATCGTTTTTCTGCATTCTTACATAAGTGTCGCTATCTGAATTTTGCGATGATATGTCGTGTAACCCCCATAAAGCAACGGATTCATCCTTGGCACTTTATGGGTTTGGGCTGTTCCAATTTCGCTCGTCACTACTTTCGGAATCTCGGTTGATTTCTTTTCCCTGCTTACTAAGATATTTCAATTCGGCAGGTGTCCATCCATATAGGATTATATTCCTTGGAATATAGGGTTCCCCCATTCGGAGATCTTGGGCTGTAACGTTTCGTGACAACTTACCCAAGCTTATCGCAGTCTTGCGCGTCCTTCATCGGATATATGAGTCAAGGCATCCACTTTGTGCCGTTTATGTATTTATACATAAGTTCAAAAACTTGCGTTCTCGAGTTTATTTACTTTTTGTTTTCACTTGTATTTGCCTAGTTGTTGGTATGAATAAAATCTTGAGTTTTTTGGTGGAAACAGAATTTCTAGTAGATTTTGATAAATCTACGAAAAAAAATTGCATTGTTTCATTAAAAAATTTAGAAATATTGTGATTAGCAATACTTCATTTAGATAACATTCAAATTAATGAATTTCAAGAGTGTTAAGGATCAACGATCCGTACATCTCATACACCAGAAGACAAACCTATAAATTTCGTATTGATAAAGAGATAGTCCATCCGCACGTTCTCGTACGGATACCTTGTTACGACTTAACCCCAGTCAGTGTGTTTACCGTGGGCCTTCGTATTGCTCGAAGGACTTCAGGTATGCACACCTCCCATGGTTTGACGGGCGGTGAGTACAAGACCCGGGAACAGATTCACCGTGACATAGCTGATTCACGATTACTAGCAATTCCAACTTCATGGAGT
>JAVHPT010000008.1:0-1030 GCA_036170735.1 Patescibacteria group bacterium
TATACGATATTGTCACTTCACGCTTTTGTTCGATGGCTTTTTCGAGACGCATCACTATGTCAAATTTACTGCCGATGTCTTCGATATCGAGACGAGTATAAAAAGGCGATTTGATTTGACGCTGTAAACGCTCTAGTAGTGGATGAGCTTTTTTATAAAAATCGACACCTATGTCTTTGACCATACTCTCCAACATTTCCAGAACCATATCACCATCGTTTTGAGCGCGACGAGAGAGTGGTTTATGATAGCGTTTTTTATCCTCTCCTCGCTCCACACGTCCGGGATACATCTGTTTGAGTTTATCAAAATCACGCTGGATTGTTTTGGGATCGACGTTCCACTCGCGCGCAAGCTCACCGATCGAGAGTTCTTCCCCGTTTTCGAGACGTTCCAATATCTCTGCATGGCGTTTATGCTGGAGTGGGTTACCGCGTGATCCGTGATCAGCTAAGATGGCCATGATACCTCTTTAAACAATTATGGGATTATTATAGCGGTATTAGGGACAAATTGTGTCTGGCAATCCTGTTCGCTAGATAGAACAATTCATCATCCCGATAGAGCACTCAAACAAATCCACTAATTCTTAAAACTTTACACGTAAAATTGGACATTATAAGTCTATATTTTTGATTACTATCCATACAATCTAAATGTAAAGGATATGGAATGACATTTGATGAACGCACAAAGTGTAAAACTTTGATTGAGACAATATTCCAACGGCAACTCAATAAGCCTATTATTTATCATCCAACGATTATGCGAGAGTTTAACGAGGAGGAGCGAAGAGTTATTTTCGGCAGTCCATATGTGCTTGAAGATTATATTCAGGAGATTGAAGCGGTACTTAGATGTGTCGAACACGACAACATTACCAGTCCAAGAATCATACTGGGTGCGTGTAAGATGATGATCCCTCGTAAAATCAACGGCTTTTATGATTGCAACCTCCAGATTGAACTTTGGATCAATAAGTACCTACCCAAAATTAATTTCAAACTCATTCCCATACCCAATAAGCACT
>JAVHPT010000009.1:0-20475 GCA_036170735.1 Patescibacteria group bacterium
TTGAGTGAAGTCGAATGAGTGAGGGGACAGCTTGCTGCGGGGTTAGTTGATTCACATAAGAATACAAACCGATATACAGAAAACTTTAGTGAAAATGCTGAGGAAACTTACAAAATAACTGCTCTAGACCCTAACTAAATATTTTTCTTATACCAGAATCGACATTCATCGGCTCAGTTCAGGAGTTTTTTATTTGTAAAATCCTTTGTATCTTTAATATGATATGAAGTAATAAATCCGCCACCATTTTTCTTTATTTCCTGTGTGAGTTTATTGTAGATTTCTTCGAGTTGTCCATTTTGGAGGCGATTTCCATAGGGAGGATTAGTTATAATTGTACTTTCTCAGATACTGATTTCCATTTTACTGTTTTCATCTAGTAAATCCTGAACCTTAAAAGTAATCTCTTCGCCTACTCCTGCACGTTTTGCATTTCCTTTTGCGATTTTTATCATCCCTTCATCATTGTCAGATGCGACGATCGTATATGCTCCACTTGGATATACTTTCTTTTTTGCCTCCTCTCGGACTGACATGAGGAGTTCTCTCTTGTAAAAAGGAAATTCTTCGATACGGAAATGACGAGTGAGTCCAGGAGCAATATTTCTGGCTATCATTGCTGCTTCTATGGGAATCGTTCCCGAACCACAACAGGGATCCAAAAGGGGATTCTTATACTTCCAGTTTGCGAAGGCAACGAGCGCTGCCGCAAGATTTTCTTTTATTGGTGCCTTTCCTGTTTCTTGACGATATCATCGTTTATGAAGGGGATTTCCAGTGATGTCGAGAAGGATGTGGGTAATATCGTCGATAATGAGGATGAGAACATGCGCCTCAACTCCACTGGTGGTGTTGGGAGTAACAAGAGCCGAAAATATTGCTTTCTGGGAAACACTTTGGATGGTTGGAACACTCGTAAGAGTTGATCGTGTTGAGGAAGCTTCGATAACAATATTCTCTTTTCCGCTCAAGTACTTTTTCCATGATATTTGCTCCAGTTCATCAAATAACGTATCAAAATCAGTAATCTTTTGTTCTCCAAGAACGAGATATAGCCTATTCGCAAACCGACTCCACACGAGGAGTTCGTACATGTTTTTTTCGATTCCATTACACTTTACGAGACGGTCTTGTCCACGAACATTCTCGAGTCAGAGCTTCTCACACTCTCGTTTCACCAGAGATTCAAGTCCAGATTGGCAAGTGAGGAGGAAATTGTGTTTGATGATGGATGAGTGGTGCCCGATGATTTTTATTTCTTGCATATCCGAAGTGTATAGAAAAAATAGGAAAGAGCAAAGTGGAAATGGATCAATCAAAAACGAAAGAAAGAAGGCAGCTTTCTTTCTAGGATTTATGTGGCTATCTTGAAAAGATATCTACAAAGAAATACTAAAATTACTCCGAGAAACTAACCGATAACTGGGGAAGACCCAAAGAAAACCTATAGATCCTTATCTAAAAAATAGATAGTAAAAATCCTCAGTTTTTATTCTGAGGATTTTTACATTGATTACCCAAATTTTGGAAGGTATTCTTTCTGATAGCGAACCTCACATTCTCGAATAATCTTCTTGGCTTCTTCGACTCAAAAAAATCCATTTACCTTACATGTTCCAGGTTTCTTGAGGTCCTTGTAGTGTTCCCAATAGTAGGTTGTCTCTTGGGTCCAGTGAGCGCCGAGTTGTTCATAACTAGTGATATGATCCATGCGCTTATCATCGGCAAGAACCCCGATAACCTTATCATCTACTTCGCCACTATCATCAAACCGCATAATTCCGATAATACGGACTTCTGCAAGTGATCCAGGGGTAAGTGGTTCAGTCACTCCTACAATCTCAACATCGAGTGGATCCCCGTCTTCATCCCAAGTGCAAGGGATAGCTCCGTAGGCAAAGGGGTAGGAAAGGGAAGAGTACCCAACGCGGTCGAGTTTGAGTTGTCCAGATTCTGTGATGATTTCATACTTGTTGATGGTCATCGAATTGAGCTCGATGAGTGTATTGATACGATCTTTTCCTTCATTTGCGAACGCTGGAAGGAAGTGGAGCAGATTGAGCATATATTTACTCGGAGCGTGGTCGATGTTTGCCATAAAAAAAAGTGAATTATAAAGGTGTTTCCGTCATTCTGACGTTAGGAAGAATCCAGGATTTTCTAGTCAGAGCGTACTTTTGTGACCAAAAGTACCAAAAGTCTTTTTGCTTCCATACTTCATTTCTGCATGTATTCTCCATTTGATTTCCTAAATCACAAAAACTTGCATTCGCTCAAACAGTTTGTGATTTCATACGGAAATCTTCATGGAAACATACAAGAAATTCGTATAAGGAAGCCTAGAAGCAAAGATCCAATATTTCAAGGCTCGCGGGAAGAAAGAAGCAAGGCCAGAAACAAATATGAAAAGTTCAGGGGATAAAGAAAACAGAAAAGCCCATCCACTTTATCTAAAAATTCAAAAAAGCAACCGTTTTTCTATCAAAGATTTGCGATTTCTTCAAAACTTTTTATACTTGGTCTCGTCTTTTTTTGTTATATTTCTTATTTTCCCCTTATGCGAAAATTACTCTTTGTTTCCTCACTTGTTCTCGTGCTTTCTGCATGTGGACTCAAGTCTTCTGATTTTAGTTCTCTCTATAACAATCATATCCATTCACAGATTGTTTCGATTCAAGATTTTACCAAGTCTCTTGGACTCTATAAACAAGAGGAAAGTATTGGTACTATCCAGGCAGCTATCAACGTTCCTGTTCTTATGAGTGGCGCTCTCTCTCTTGAGCATGATATCCAGGTGAACGGACGCGATGCAGGCCTTTCTCTCAAAAATATTCGCCTTGCATATGAGAGCATGATGGGTTCTGGTTCATTTTCTCTTGATAAGCTCGGTTTTGTATCAAAGAATAGCGATGCATATTTTCTCTTTGATGGACTCAAAGATTTAGGTATCCTTACTGAAGAGATTCGTACCGCGGTAGAGAAATATACAAATACATGGCTCTCTTGGACACAAGCTGACATGAAAAAAACTCTTTCATGAGCAACCGAAGAAGAGATATTTTCGAATACTATGGTAGAGAGGATATCTAAGTTGACCATCGCTGATGTAGAAGGATATCTCACAAAATATCATATATGGAAGCAAACAGCAGATCTCGGAATGAGCGGAAGTATCCATACATTTGCTATAGATCTTGATCGTGAGACAGTTCTTATTCTCGCAACACAAGTGACAAAAGATCTTACCAACAGTGGAATCTCTGATACAGATAAGAAGGGTATCCAAGATAGTCTCAGCGCACTTATGTTTTCTGGTACACTCGGATTCGACAGTGATCATGCAGATGTTGCACAGATGCACCTTGTTATCTCAGAATCTGGCGGTACACAACTTGGAGTCCTTGATGCAAATACAAGTAGCGTTCTCACACAAGTTCATCTCACTTCTGCTGCTACGAATTCAGACGTAACATTAACTCTTACCAAGACAGAAACTCGAAATGAGATCCAAGCAAGTGTGAGTGAGGGAGGAACAGAGATGGGAAAGCTTTCGGGATATATTGAGCATAGTGGCGATAATCTCAAGGAGATTTCTCTCGATGTCACCGCTCAGGGTGTAACCGTTGCTATGAAGCATACAGTAAAGGATGATGGAACATTTGTAGGAAGTCTTACTCTTCCAATCGGAAACCTCACATGGAATGGAACACTTGCAGGAAAAAAGCTCACAGCACTCACACTCAAGGGTACAGCTCCAATGGGTTCAGTATCTATGGAACTTACTCCACAAGGAGATAAGATTGCCGGTCCGCTCGTTGTAAAAGAAGGAAGCAATGATCTATTCCGAGCCAATATTGGACTTCTTGTTGATGAAGGAAAGTTCTCGCTCGGTGTAGATGTACTCAGTACTGACAAATCAGCAGATACCACTCCTCAGTCTCATGTAGAACTCAATATTGTAAGCAAGACAACCCCATATCAAGGAACAATAACTGTTCCATCTCCTACAAAGCCGCTTCAGACACTTCTTGATGAGCTTGATAAACTCTCACCAAAGGATTCATTTGCACCAGTAGGACAACCAGATGTTCCAGCTATAGAGACTCCAAGTTCTGATATAACTCCTCCAACTTCTGGACAACAACAATAATTTCACCATTTAGAGTTAAGTATACTATGCGAAAAATAATTATCACAATCACCGTTTGTGCCCTTGTTCTGTCTATCATTGGAACCGGTATTGTTGTCTATATTGAGTCAGCAAATGCTCCAGAACCTCAACCTCAGACAGTGATCTCAGGAGAAAGTCCTATAACTTTACCTCAGAATGGACAATAATCTTACCAATGAACAAAAACTTGATGAGGTCTATGCTCTTGTGAAGAGGATGGAGCATCGCTATATGATGGCTTCATTCGGCCGTATCATAAAGTGGATTATCATACTTGGAATCGTTGGCTTTGTTGCCTCGAATCCGAAGCTCATTGTTGAGAATATTACAGAATACGTAAAGCCTATCATCATGGATCAAGTAAAAACAATGACGGAAGATCTGAATAATCAGCTGATACAAGGTGCTAAAGGTATACTTCCTTCAAAATAGATAAGAAATCCCTCGAAATATTCGAGGGATTTTTTCTAGAAGAGTCCATGATCTTTGGTTAGCTCTTTCCTGAGATCTTCTACAGTACTACTTTGTTTTGCTGTATTTGCCTTTGAATTATTCCTGAGAATAAAGTTCGTATCTCCTATATTTGCCTCGATTTTCTCAAGGATTGCCACGAACCTATTTATCTTCCAATACCAACACATTATCTCACGTACAAGAAAGAATAAAATCGTACTAATGCCAAGAGCAGCAAGATAGAGGAAAATAGGATTTTCCTGGAAGAAAGGAACAGTTTCCCCAAGGATATATAAGAGGGAGTCGAATAGATTTTGTAGCATACATTAAAATTATAACTACATTCAGTGTAGCAGAATCTTTTTATATTTACAAATTTCTGTAAATTCTTTCTTCATGAATCTTTATAAAATCTTTGAGTTCTCACACTTTCTTGTATACTTTCATCTAAATTTCCCTTCTCCTTATGTCTCATCACTTTCGTGCATTTACTGTATTTTGCTTCTTTTGAGCCATTCTTTCAGTTATTCGTGTATGTATTACTGGATCAGTGGAATATCTTGGTTTTGTTTGGAACCTCATCCTTGCTCTTCTTCCATACTTCTTTGCAGGACTTGCTGTTCAATACAGGGGAGTACTCCGTTCCATACTCTTTGTACTCTGGTTTATCTTCTTTCCAAATAGTCTCTATATCTTTACGGATTATATCCACCTTCCCGAACATCCAGAGATGCTTCACTTTGATATCGTCTATATCAGTGTCATGTCGATTGCTGGACTGATCTGTGGTTTTGCTTCACTTGAGATAGTGCATACATTCTGGAACACACACTTTCATAAGAGGGTTGCATGGATACTTATCTCAGGCACGATGTTGGTTGGAATCTTTGGCGTGTATATTGGTCGATTCCTGAGGTTCAACTCTTGGGATATCATCTCTCATCCGATAGATCTTGGTTGAGAAATAGTGGACATGATCCTCTCTGACGGTCGGTCTCTCACTATCACTGACACTTATCGCGCGATTGAGTCTCTCCAGTATAGCTGAGGAGTGATGAGTCTCTCTGGATTTATGGTTCTGTACTTCGGATTCTTCATGCTACTCTATGTGTTTGTATACCACACGAGGCAGGTGAGGTAGGTAAATTAATGGGGGGGTATTTAATATCAAGGATTTTATCTTTTAGATTTCTTGGAGGATGATGATATTCTACCTGATCAGAAATGTATCAAGTTATAGTATCTTCAAGCGAATCTATACCTATTAGATTTACTCCATATGCTTCTTCGTGGATATTCTTGAGTCTCGAAAAACAAACAAAACTTTTTACATAGAGTTTCTCTATCTTGAGATGTTGTCTTAAATACTTTCATTGATCGGAGACTTGATATATGATCCCATTTTTATGAGATTTAAATGATGTTTGGTTATAAGCTTTCGTTTCAATAATAATGAGTATTCTATCATCATAAATAACTATATGATCAATATTTTGTCATTGAAATTGAACATCATGTATTATGGTGTATTTCGGATTCCTATTTGCCATATTGTTAAGCACTTCACTAACCACTTTCTCTCATTCTATTCATGTTTCTCAATCCTGAATTCGTTTTGTTAATGTTCGAACCTCTTCTCTTAAATATCTAAGAGCGATTTCTCTTTCTTGGTTCATATGTGCTACGGATTCTCCAGAAGTTCAGAAAATATTTTGTTTCATGTTTTTATGCTACCAGAATTTCTTCCTGTGTGCAAATCTCGGCTTTATTTTTCTTTCATTTTCTCTATAATTCCGTCATGAAAAATCACCTTCATGTTATCGGGATCGGTGGAATCGGAGTTTCCGCTCTTGCTCGGTACTATAAGTATCTTGGTTATACAGTTTCTGGTTCTGACGGAGCAGATTCGCCTTTTCTTGGTACCTTACGTGCGGAAGGATTCCAGATCTTTATCGGGCATGATGCTTCAAATGTACCTGAAAATACCACCCTCATTATCTATTCTGAGGCGATTATCACGAAACCTGATCTCTCACCAGAAGAGCAGATATATGCCAATCCTGAACTTGCAAAGGCAAGAGATCTTCAGATCAGACACATCTCCTATCCTGTAGCGCTTGGGGAAGTATTCAATGCAAAACGGGGAATTGCTATCACGGGTTCGCATGGGAAGTCAACAACAACGGCAATGACAACCATCATACTCGCGAATCTGGAAACCCCCTTGAGAAAAGGGGAAGATTCGTCTGTCTCTGTGACGAATCAGGGGGATTGGGGTTCCAAAGATACCAATCCTCAGTCAGCTAAAGCTAACAGCCCCTTTCTCAAGGAGCTCAAGGCGCCAGGTTGTTCTGCCATTATTGGGACACAAGTCCCGCAACTTGGAAATACGAACTTTTATACTGAAGACTCACCGTATTTTGTTATCGAAGCGTGCGAGTACAAGCGCTCATTTCTCCAGTATCACCCATATATTACCGTCATAACCAATATCGATCTGGATCATCTTGATTACTACAAGAGTCTCGAAGATTATCTGAGTGCGTTCCAGTCCATCGTTGACCAGACTTCGGGATTTGTTATTATTTCCAAACATGATGAAAACTCAAAGAAACTCAATATCCCCATTGAAAAGAAGATTGTAGTTTGAGAAGGAAAAGTGACATACTTTCCTCGTGTAGAAGAAAACAAAGATGGAGAAACCCTTACATATCACACCGAACTCTACCTTGAAATTTCAACGCTTTCTCTTCAGGTTCCAGGAGATCATCTGCTTCAAGATGCTCATCTCGCGTATGCTGTAGGTCGACTCCTCGGAATGAAGGATGATATTATCGTTCCAAAACTCGAATCCTATCGAGGATCATGGCGTCGTTCAGAGAACGTCGGAACGACCAAATATGGGAATATCCTTATGTCTGATTATGGTCATCATCCGAATGAGATCCGTCCAACACTGAGCGCTATCCATGAAAAGTATCAAGATAAAAAACTCTTTGTTGTATTTCAACCGCACCAATACTCCCGGACCCGAGAACTTTTACAGGATTTTGCAGTTTCTTTTGAAGATGCTGATATTCTCGTAATCCCAGATATCTATTTTTCCCGAGATAAAAAAGAAGATGTTGAATGGATGGTTGTAGATCGGCTTATCGATGCTATTCGGTCTCATCAACCAAATATCATCAATGGGAATTGACTCAAAAATACAGCGAAGATAATCCAAGAATATGACGAACAACATCCAGATTCTTCTATCATTCTTCTTCTCGGAGCTGGTGATGTGGACGAGCTTCGGTATGAGATTTTGTAAATTCTTTGCTTCTGCCATTCTCGGTACGAGAATCCCCTTTCTTCTATATTTATGGAATATAGCTTCCAGGTCTACATTATGGAAAGCTGATCGTGAACTCTATATATTGGTATGAAGAATAATCTGGTACGGAGAGTCCAAGAACATAAGGAAGGAAAGATGGAATGATTTACATCAAAATATTGAACGTGCAAAGTTGGTTTACTATGAATATACAAACTATATTTATAACACTATTGCTCATGAAAAACAACTAAAACATTTGTTAAGAAAAGAAAAGGAGGAACTCATAAGATTTATAAATCCCCATTGGAAAGATCTGTATGGAGAATTGGTAAGAACTTAGAGCGATTCTCCTATCAGAGAATGACAAAAAGAAACTACAAATAATCTATAATCATCCTTCTATGAATCTCGATCCAATGCATCTTCTCTGGACAACTGTCCTCACTCTCGTTGTTTCTCATTTTGGCAGCGTCTACCTCATGAACAATACACCTCGTGGATATTGGTTTTGGTTTACGATCCTGAATATAATCGTTGGATTTATGTTTATGTAAAGCGTTCATTCAAGAATACTTCACTTTCAGTTTTCTTGCTTTTCTTAGTACTTTCTCTATACTTCCCACTATCAAAATTTGAACTTCAATAGTTATGAAAAATCGATACGGAATCCGCATTGCTGGGCCAGCTGGACTTGGGATGCACTCAGTCATGGACATCATTGCAAACACCTTTGCTTCTCTTGGATATGAGGTTATCACGGATAGTGAATATCAGTCTATTATCAAGGGTGGACTCAATTTTTATGACGTCAATATCTGTTCATCATCTCCATATATCGCCCGCGCCATGGATGTGCTTATTTCCTTGAATGAAAAAAATATCACCTCAAATCTTGCCGATCTCCGGAAATGAGGGCTCCTTATCGTGAATAAGAAGTGGATCGAGAAAGTTGAGGCTAATATGCCGAATCTTCGCACAGAATATACTGTCATTGATCCACTTATTGAGGACAAGTATGAGAATACCTATCTTGTTGGTATCTTGGCCTGATATCTCGGAGTCGACGTTTCTGCTTTCGCAACATGGATTACAAGAGCATTCCAGAAAAAAGGGAATGAAGTAGTAGCCAAGAATATTGAGATCCTTCGTACGTATAGTGAACTCTGAGCACGACATACTCGTTCAGAAAATACTTTTCTCCTTCCACCTGATCCTATCAGTAAAAGTCTCACATATGGAAATAAGGCTATCGCAGAAGGTGCGATGGATAGCGGACTGGAGTTTTATAGTGCTTATCCGATGACCCCAGCTTCTACTATCCTCTCGGAGATCATAAACGCAAAACGTATTCCATATCTTCAGGCTGAGGACGAGATCGCAGTGATGAATGTTGCACTCGGAGCATCTTTTACTGGAGCACGTGCGATGGTTGGAACTTCATGAGGCGGTTTTGCTCTCATGACGGAGGCTCTTTCTTTTGCTGCCCAGGCCGAGTTCCCAATCGTGGCGGTACTTTCGCAACGGGCCGGACCAAGTACAGGAACACCAACCTATCATGAACAGGGAGATATGCTCTATGCAGTACGCCCGACCTTTGGTGATATCGAGAATATCGTCATGATTCCTTCATCGATGGAAGAAGGATATTTTATGGCAGGACAAGCCCTCAACTTCGCACAGAAATATCAAACAACCGTTATTCTTCTCACTGACAAGCAGTTTTCTGAAGGAAAAGTGACGATTAAGAACATCAAACCTGCACCCGTGGAACGAGGAAAACTCCTTGAAAGTCCGGGAGCTGACTATAAAAGATATGAGCTCACTGATGATGGAATCTCTCCATATGTCAGAGTTTGAACAGAAGGTGGTGATTTTATCGCGACAAGTTATGAGCATGATGAATATGGAGCAACGACAGAAGATAGAGCAATGAAGGTAGCCATGACAGAGAAACGGGCTCGAAAGCTACAAAACTTCTTTGAAAATGAATGAATATTTGGATATGAAGTCGTCAATCCACAAGCGAAGAAGATGATCGTAACAACAAGTTTTATCGCCTATACGGCTCGTGCGTTCGTCGAGCAAAATCCAGAGTGGGGAATCATCATCATTAAGATGCTTGCTCCAGTTGATATGAGATTGCATGAAGTATGCGAAGGGTGTGATCGAGTCGTTTTTTTCGAGCACAATTATTCCGGACAACTCGAAGGATATCTCACGAAGGAACTCGGACTCGCATATATCAAGCATCTCAAAATAGAAAATAGACGAAAATATGACCTATTACCATTTTATATGGAAGATTTCTTAACTCTTGTATAAGTATGCGTTCTGGACTCACAAACATCCAATGGTGTCCTGGTTGCGGAGATTTCCTTATTATCATGGCAATCAAAAATGCTTTCCGAGAACTTGGAATCCCGTCTCATAAACGGGTAATTGTTTCATGAGTTGGTTGTAGTGGAAAGGCGAGTCAGTATGTCGATGGATATGCGGCGGAGACGCTCCACGGTCGCGCACTCCCATTTGCAACAGGAGTTAAGATAGCAGATCCGTCACTGACTGTTATCGCTGTTGGTGGAGATGGTGATGGGTATGGGATCGGGATGGGACACTTTATCCATGCATGTCGTCGAGACCTTGATATCACCTATATCGTCTTCAACAATGAGAACTATGCACTCACAACAGGACAATCTTCCCCAACGACTCCAATTGGTGCAGTGACCAAGACAGCTCCAGGGGGAAATCTCATCGCACCATTTGATCCTGTTGCCCTCGCGGAACATGCAGGGTGCCACTTCACTCGCCGTGCACAATCAAAGAACTTCCAAGAACTCAAGGAGATTATTAAGGCCGCTATTCAGTACAAGGGATTTTCGCACATTGATGTAGAACAGGATTGTCCGAGCTTCCGACGTTGGGCTCTCTAGCTCCGTCATTCTGACGAAGGAAGAATCCAGGATTTCTTTCACGCAAGGTCTCCTCACTTTTGTAAAAACCACTACTTACTTTTCATAATTGAAAAGTAACAAAAGCTTCTTCTTTTTGTTGGTTCATTTTGGAATCTGTTTCCGACTCATTTTTAGTCCCGATTAGCGGGATGAAAAACTACCAAACGTTCCAAATTTCTTCAAAAGTCTCGTCGACAGCTTCGAAAAATTCACCAAAGAAAGAAGCAAAATTAGAAATCAAATCCCCATTTCACAGTTTTTTTCTTTTGAAGAAAATCACAAAGAAAGAAGTAAAATCCTTGCAAAACTAAAAGTAACAATGCTTCAACTTCTTCCCACAGACACCTGTTATGGTCTTGCCTGAGAATTCAATGAGCAAGATTATCATGAGATTTACCGCTTGAAGGGGCGGGATTTCACGAAGCAACTCGCATGGTTGATAAGGGATTATCAAGACCTGAAACGGTATATCAAGATTACCGATGAGCAGATAGATTTCCTGAAGAATTATCCCCATCCATGGAGTATTCTCTGAAAGATGTGACCGAATTTCCTTCTTCCAAGTTTTCTTGATAACGAGATTTATCAAAATATTTCTCTTCGTGTAGCGGAGGGTTGTATTGATGCAAATATCCGCGATAAGTTGAGTTATCCGATGTTTCTGACATCAGCCAATATTTCTTGAAGTCAAGAATCAAGAACTCTCTCAGGAGCGAGAGAGTTCTTTCCATGAATCAATGGATTTGATGGAGGAGTGTGTGATCATCCACCATCAGATATATTGGAGTTTTGAGAGGATGTGAAAGTGAAGTATCTGAGAAAAGTATCAGTGATCATCTAGGCAACTAACTTTAGAGTATCTTTTGTAATGGGCATTTGTGCTAATATTGCTATTGCATCACTTGGAGATGTTCCACTTTTTTCTATAAATCCATCAATTATGGTGTCTAACTGAGTTATGATCTTATCTGAGTGTTGTATAGGAAAATTTGTTTTTGTTTGCTTTTTAAGTCATGCAAGGAGTGCAACTAAGATATTGAGATAAGGGAGCTCCGATAGTTTTCCTTCAGAATCAAAAAATATTGGACTCACAAGCTTGAGACCTGCTTGATAATCCCCAGTTAGGAGATTTGCTTGTATCCTTGCCTGACTCAGGAAGTTATGAACCACTGATTCTGCCTCTTTATAGTTCTTCTTCCCTTCTCTATTCCCAAGAAGATTTTCTACATGAGTTGATGAAATAATCTCAACGGCATCAACCAGTGATACTAATGAGCCAGCTGCTTCTGGGAATGGAGTTCCATCGATATTATTTACTTTGATATTATTGTTCATACTTTTTATTCCAGGTTATCTGCCGTTTGGCATAGTTCCGTGAGTGTTGTTGGACGAGATTGATAGATTCTTCAAGTGTTACTTTTCACTCAAGATAATCCACCACTTCCGTATATCCAATAGTCGCGAGACTAGGGCAAGTAGAAGTAAATGTATCTCTAATATATCACACTTCTTCTATGAGTCAATTATCGAACATCGATTGCACACGAGTGTTGATTCGTTCGTAGAGGACGGCTCGATCTCCACTAAAAGGGGTAAGAAAAAGAGTATCATACTTCAGTTTCGGAGTATCTATGATAGACGTTTTTGACTGACCAGTTTTCTGGAATACCTCGATGGCACGTATAACATACCGATAGTTATTGTGATGAAGAGTCGCTGCATATTCTGGATCTATTGATTCCAATCTTTTCCAGAGAGCTTCATTTCCGTGAGTGATTCGAAAGCCTTCCAGCTCTTTCCTGAGATCCCAATCGGCATCGATCGTTGGATAGGTTCGCTCAAAAATAATCGAATCGATGTAGAGTCCAGTTCATCAACAGAGAATTGGGACTTTAGAGCGATCCCATAGATTTTCGATCGTTGGCATCGTCATCTCTCGAAAATCGAAAACAGAAAAAGGTTCTGTTGGATCAATAATATCGAGCATATGGTGAGGTATTTCTCACATTTCCTCTTTCGTCACTTTTCCTGTCCCAATGTTCATATTACGATAGACCTGCCGAGCATCCACGGATATCACTTCACTTTCTAGATACCTAGCCACCTCTATCGATACTGCTGTTTTTCCACAGGCAGTTGGGCCATATATAACGATAATTTTTGGAAGACTGCTCTCTTTCGCGATGAAGGCATCAACTTTATTTTTGTACTTTTTGGTCATATTTTCCTGAAAGTAAAGCTCTCTTTATCTCACCAATATACTGGTCAAAATCTTCAAGGAATCCAAGAAGTATCGAAAGAAGTGGGATACCAATAAGGAGTCCTACAAGTCCGAAGATATGTTCCGATACGATCAGAGTGAGGAATGTGATAAAAACAGGGAAGTCTACATATGAGGAAACAATTTTCGGATTGAGTACATATGTTTCCATAGCATGCACGAAGAGAATCATGATAAGGATACTCATTACTGCAAAAAGTCCGCCATGTCCATATCCAATAATAATAATAGGAATTCCTGAGAGGATGGTACCGAACACTGGTATAAAACCAAAGATAAAGACGATAAGAGAAAGGGTAAATATAAAAGGGAATGTTGGATGAAGAGTATTAATAGCGGTCAATGGTCAGATAATAAGGAGTCACATAACAGTCAGAAGGGAGTTCACTAGTGCGATAATCGACTGAGCCTTGAATATAGCTCAGAACCCATGACTAATCTTTTCGGCAATTATGGCATATTCTCGATAGAGAAAATTAAAATTTCCATCTTGGAGAAGACGGAAGAACTTTTGTACTTTCATACGTTCCATGATAAATACATACGATAGGATGACTCAGAGGAAAAACTTCATGAGGATGGCACCAGCATCTTGAATATAAACAAGCGTATTCTGAAGAATATCTTTGATATTTTGTTCGCTTAAGAAGTTCCCAACAAGCTCTTCTGCTCAGAGGTTAACACCAACCTTCGCTTCCAATTGGATGAAGAGTTCTTGTCATTGCGCCGCAAGTCGCGGAGCATTTTGCGCAAGATGATTTATCTCACCTCCAATTCTTGGAACAAGATTGATGAAGAGAAGTATTATAGTGATAATAAAGAAGACGTATAGAAAACTCACAATGATATCGGTAGTAGCATATCGGGAAGCGAGTTTCTTTGTTCGCGTCTTATCTCCGTGGAGTCACCAATCATGAAGCTTCTTCGCGAGCACCACAGCGGCTCCGAGAAAAAGATAGGCAAAGATAAAGGTAATCAGAAAAAGTGCAAGGAAATCTCGGAGAAAATATCCAACGAGACTGAGGAGTCCAAAAGCAAAAAGTTTCTCAAGGAATCTACTCGAGAAAATCAGAGGCAGAAGTGCACGAAGCATAATTTGAAAATAGGAAGTATTTTTTTCTTGTTTCTAATTGTATGCAAAAAATAGAAAAAACAAGCCAAGAAAAGGCCACTCTTTATGGGAGTGACCTTCCTTTATGTATTATGTATATTAAAGGCTTTTATTAGAAGATCCCCTCTGAGATATCCCCTCATACCTTTCCCTCAAGGCGACATTCAACTATCCAATTGGAGGCAAAACTTGTTTCAAGAGCTTCTGTAATGATATTCTTTACATTTGCTGTATTGACGCGAGAGAAGTTCCAATCTTTTGAGAAGATGAGAATAAGCTTGGTTCATTCTATCTCATATCGGGCTGTTTTAAGATCGACAGAGAGTGCTGGTTTTTTTTCCTTGAGTGCACGAAGGAGAGTGGCATAGGAGAAAGGGGAAGTAGTTGTTGGTTGACTGTTCACCTCATTTGTTTCTATTTTCTTGCCATTCTCATTAGGAGAATCTTTCCCTGTTGTTTTTCAGACACCAATCTCCGTACTTTTGGTGCCATCTTTCTTCTCAACTTTTCATACTTGAAAAGTACCAAAAGGGCCCGATGGGGACAAAAACTCGTGCGCTGTCGCTCTTCTTTTTTCTTGCTTTGATTCGCTCTCAAACAGTTTATCCCCTTCCGTCTCCTTATCTCTTGCATTTCATCATATTTTCTTAGCTTCATTTCTTATTACTTCTGACTTCTCATTTCAAACTTCATTTCTCTTCACTGCTCGAATGAGTGTAATCTCAATGAGAAGCATCCCATCAGGGATTCACTTGATCCTCGTGTATGCGGATTCAAAGATTCCAAAGATCTCCTCGTATATTGCAAAATCCGTTGTATCTAAGCTGGCAAAGAGCTTGTCTCTGAGGGCATAGAGTATCTGATCAAAGAAACCGCGTACTTGCACATGTCGTTCTTGGAGAACTTCAAGGATTTCAAGGATCCTTCCTACATTCTTCTTATATATATTGGTGATGATTTCTTCTATGAGGGATTCTTCGAGAAGAGCCAGCGTAGAGCGAACGTATTCAGTTGAGACTTCGCCATTGATTGTATTTTGCTCAAGGAGAGTGAGCGCATCGCGCATAGCTCAACGAGCCGCTTTTGCGATGATTTTGAGGACTTCATCTTCAACCTTGATTCACTCTTCTTCGCTTACGAACTGGAGACGTTTTATGATATCAACTTCGGTGATCTTTCGGAAGTCAAAACGGAGAGAACGTGAGCGGATTGTCTCAGGAACCTTTTCAATCTCGGTGGTTGCAAGGATAAACTTCACGTGTGGGGGTGGTTCTTCGATCGTTTTCAGAAGTGCATTAAAAGCTCCACCAGAGAGCATATGTACCTCATCGATAATATAGATTTTGTATCTTCCTTGAGTTGGTTCATATCGGGCCTTCTCGATGAGGTCACGAACATCATCAACACTATTATTACTTGCCCCGTCGATCTCGATAATATCAAGTATACCGCCATTGTCGAAAGCTCGACAGTTCTTACACTCATGACATGGATTTCCATTTTGGAGATTGGTACAGTTGACTCACTTTGCCAATATACGAGCGCTTGTTGTTTTTCCTGTTCAGCGCGAACCCGTAAAAATGTAGGCATGTCCAACTCGGTCCATCTTGAGAGAATTGCGAAGTATCGTCGAAATCATATCCTGTCAGATGACAGAATCCCAGTCTCGAGGGCGGTATTTGGTATAGAGCGACATGAAGATCTACAAGTTAAAAGTTGGGGGCATTGTATGAAAAATACGAGAAAATACAAAAAGACATTCTACTTATTGAGAATCTAAATTAAGCGGTGTTTTATAGACAAGGTATCACTAGTGAAGGATATTTTCTATATATTCATAGAGGACGCTCCTTAAAAAGATCCTCTTCCTCTGAGAGGAATCCTGTACTTGGTGTTTTTATATGGGTTCCCCAAAAATCAATCTGATTCTGGATGATAGAATCTGCCCGTACGAAGTCTATCTCGATGAGGAAGATGGTATCTGTAAAACTTTTCATTTTATCACCATTGGTTGGTAGCTCAGTAAGGAGTGATAGTATATTTTGTATGACCCATGAGTCAGTGATCTCCTTAATAATTTTTGGGTGATCTGTCATGTCTTTTCTCCCGAAGGAGGAAATCTTCGCATTGGTATACTCTCGTATGATTATTTTCTGGTAGGTATTCTGTGAGAGCCATGAGGGATTTTTGGTGTCCATGCATAGAAAAGTGAAAATATACACAGATGAATTGTATGAAAGATGGAGAAAATACAAAAAAATCTCCGAAGAAATTCGGGACTTAGGTAAATTAAGATTATCTACTGTATCGCTCTATCCAATCAATAATAAAGCCTATCACCCCTTCATAATCACACTCTTTTATATTATTCATATTTCATCTCTGAGAAATTGCATGTTTATCATCATTTGTAAATTTATTGAGACCTTCTATAGGTTTTACATATTGTCGTTCATTCCATTGAAGCTTAGTTCTGGCAAACTTTAACAAATCTTCAAATTTTGCATCTAATAGTAAAAGAAACTGTTGAATAATTCCCTCTTTTCTCCGCACATAGATAAGGGAGGTGGGATTTACTCTAATATTGGTGCAACCAAATTCTGGAACATACCATATTGATCATAGCTGCTTATTATACCATCTTTAACATATGTTTGACTCAAATCACGAATTTTCTTAAACTCACTGATAGAGCATTCCCGAATTTTCTCTTGGATTGTGGCACGGAGAGTCATGATACTAATACTTTCAGTACCTGAAGAAGGTAAATTATGTCATCAAAGTGGCCTATCTAAAATACGTGGTATTATATTGTGAACTTTATTCGAAATCGTCGGCTTCCTCTACCGCACCATCGATGAACTGATTGACGAAGTTTCGTGAGAATAGCAAGATACCGAGTCCAATCAAAAGCGAAGAAAATGCTGAGAGAATTGGATGGCCTGGAAACAGAAGGTTATCTGCAAGCGCCCAGATTCCACGCCAGAATAGGATGATGGCTAGACCAACAAAGAATGCCTTAATACGGCTCTTCCAGAGATCTATGAGAGTGGGTTTATGTCGAAAGAGTTTGTGGATGAACATGTAGGTAGGTTACCATATCTCTGAATGAATTGCAAAAATCTCGAAAAGATTGATTTTTCTCGGCTTCTTTCTATAATTAGTGGCGAATACAGAACGTACTTTTGCGCGACCAAAAGTACCAAAAGTCTTTCGGAGTCTTCCATGCTTCATTTCGGTATGTGTTTTCCACTTGATTTCCTAAATCACAAAAACTCGTCGTTTCACTCCTCAAACAGTTTGTGATTTCATACGGAAATCTGCATGGACACATACACAAAATTCGCATAAGGAAGAAAGCAACAAAAAGAAAGAAGCAAAAACAGAAATAAAAGTTAGAAACATAATTAAGATTCCTTCCTAAAATCTAAATACTATCTATTAAATACTCATCATTTGTGATTGACATTAAAATCCTCCGCGCAAATCCAGAATTCATTCGCGATAACATCATGAAGCGCAATCTCAAGTTCGATCTCGACCGACTCATCGCGGTAGACGAGGAGCGACTTGCCAAGCAACAGGAAGTCGAGACACTTCAGGCTGTTCGCAACAAGGTCAGTAAAGAAATCCCTATTATCGAGGACGCCACTGAGAAGCAGACCAAGATTGCTGAGATGAAGGAAGTCAGCGACAAAATCAAAGACTTCGAAACCAATCTCGCTGAGACGGAGGGCGAGTATAAGCTCATGCTTGCCAGCCTCCCGAACTTTCTCGATCCGACGACTGCCATTGGTCTAGATGAGAGTGGAAATGTGGTTGAATCTACTTTTGGCACTCCACGCAAGTTCGATTTTCCTGTGAGGACACATTATAAGATCGGTGAAGCTCGGGGATGGATCGATATCGAAAAAGGAGCGGAGGTATCTGGCGCGCGTTTTTGGTATCTCAAGTGAGATCTCGTCCTTCTTCAGTTTGCTATCATGCAATATGTGATGAATCAGATGGTAGCAAAAGGATTTATGCCAATTATCCCTCCATATCTTGTTCGCGAACCTGCTATGTATGGAACTGGATTCTTTCCTGCGGATCGTTCTCAGATCTACGAAGTGAATCCTGGAGAAGATGATCTCTTCCTCATCGGAACTAGCGAAGTGCCTCTTACGAGCTATCACGGCGGGGAAGTTATCGACGTGGAGAGTACAGTGAGGTACATCGGATATTCTACTTGTTTCCGTCGTGAAGCGGGAACCTATGGAAAAGATATGAAATGAATCCTTCGTGGACATCAGTTCGATAAGATTGAGATGGTGTGTTTTGCAAAACCAGAAGATTCGAGTAAGGTCCACAACGAGATGGTCGCACTGGAGGAATCCATCTGGCAATCACTTGGTATCCCATATCAGAAGCTAAATATCTGTTCTGGTGATCTCGGGAATCCTGCCATGAAAAAGTATGACCTCGAGGCATGGATGCCAGCGCAGGACAAGTTCCGTGAGGTAACGAGCTGTTCCAACGTTGGTTCGTTCCAGTCTCGCCGTCTCGGTATCCGCTACCGCAAAGAGGATGGAAGTCTCGACTACGTTCATACTCTCAATGGTACCGTGATCGCGTTCTCTCGCTGTCTCATCGCCATCATCGAGAACTTTCAAAATGAAGATATGACGGTAACTATCCCAGAAGTACTCCGGCCGTACATGGGAGGGAAGGAGAGGATTTAATAATTTCATAGACTCTTACCTAGAAGATTTTAGAAATATTTAAGATATTCTAGGTAAGAGTCAATCGATATACAAAAAGGGGAAGATTTTTAATAAATATTCAAGGTTATATGTAAGTTAGTAAAGAAGTTGGTAGCTAATTTATTTATCCTTAACCTTTTTTCCTATGTTTCATATATCAAGTTCTGGTATTGTTGATGGAAGGATGGATCGTCGATTTGGGAAGTTTTCTAGCGAACATAAAGATACGGTCCCAACCCTTTCTCTTCCAGTTTCTTGGTCTTGCGTTCCAGAAGGGATAAAGTCCCTTGCACTTGTTATGCAGGACTATGATGCAGTTCCGGTATGTTGATTTAGTTGGCTTCATTGGCTGGTTGCTGATATCGATCCTAAACTGGATTGACTCATGGAGGGCGCAAGTCGATTGAATCAGGATCTCATCCAATGAAAAAACAGTCTCGCAAGCCGACAAATCTGCGGAGACATGCCAGATGAGCTCACATGCTTTTATTCTGGACCGTGTCCACCAGATGCAGATCATGAATATGAGATTCGGGTTTTCGCTCTCGACACTATCCTCAATCTCAAGAAAGGGTTTCGATATAATGAACTTCAGAGAGCTATGTGAGGCCATATTCTCGCGGTGGATATGATCTTTGGTTGGTATCCAGCGAAAGATTAGAATATTTCTATTATATCTCCCGCAACCCCTATTTTGAGTTCATTATTTTGAGAGATTATGAGATAATTGGAGCGGAGTATAAATAATTTTTCATAAAAACAAGTCCAGAAAATTCTTTGATTTTTTCCTAAAAAATATATAACATACGCCATGTCAAAACGTACAATTTTTATCGGAGATGTACATGGATGCTATGATGAACTCATGGCACTTACAGCAAAACTCCAACTACAATCAGAAGATCATCTGTACTTTACAGGTGATTTTATTAATAAATGACCAAAGTCGCTTGAGGTAGTGGAGTTTATTAGGAATCGTCCGAATACATGGAGCGTCCTCGGAAATCATGAGTATTTTTCTATGGCAAGCGAGATTGATATTGATTCACTTGGACACCTTGAGTCTGGACACAAGAATTGGATAAAAAATTCTCTTCCAAAATTCTCTGAGCTTCAGATACAGCTTAGAGAACATCGAGATTGGCTTCTCTCGCTTCCGTGTATTATTGAGACACACGATTTTATCCTAGTTCATGGAGGTATTCATCCTGACTATGGTGTTGATACACCAACTGAGATCGCGACACTGCTTCGTGAATATAATGGAAAACCGTGGTATGAAGACTATATCAAGACAAAGCCAGTTATCTATGGGCATTGGGCAGTGGACGGACTCCGCATCCGTCCGAATACCATTGGACTCGATACTGGGTGTTGCTTCGGAGGATACTTGACGGCATATATTCTTGAGACAAAGGAGCTCGTTCAAATTCGAGCGAATATG
>JAVHPT010000010.1:0-4656 GCA_036170735.1 Patescibacteria group bacterium
TTAAAAGTGAAAATACATATGGAACAACTTATCTTATCACTTCATGAACATGCTGAAAGGTTCCCTTCTGAGAAGGTTTTCGTAGATTCTATGATTGCCTTTCTCGAGAAGAATGAGGAAAAGTCATTTCATAACTGGCACTGGGATGATGGACATATCACTGCTTCACTACTCGTTGTGAATCCTGAATTTACGAAAGTCCTTCTCATATTCCATAAGAAATTCCAGAGATGGCTCCAGTTTGGTGGACATAGCGATGATTCTCCGGATGTCCTTGCTACAGCGATTCGTGAGTTTCATGAGGAGTCTGGTATTACCGAAGAACCAGTTATTTTTCGGTATTCTGATTCTCAAGGTTTCCCAATATTTGATGTAGATATTCATGATATCCCAGCAGATGCAAAGTGACGACCACAACATAAGCACTATGATATCCGATTTCTCGGTATTGTTCCTGATACTGCCCGAATGAGTCGTCAGATCGATGAGACTGAGGATATGAGGTGGTTCGACATCGACGGAGTAGAGAAATATCTTGAAGAAGTAGGACTTCTTCGTATGATGGAGAAAATTAAAAAAATCAGAAATGCCTAAAAAAACACTCTTTATCATCGATGCCTACAATCTGATCTATCGGATGTTCTATGCTATCCCTGAGATGCATACTCGTACAGGAGAGCAGGTGAATGCGATCTTCTGAGTGGCGAAGTTTCTGAGTGGACTCGCAGAAGAAAATCATGATGCTTCTCTCATAGTTACCACGGATGTTGGTCAGAGCTTCCGATCCGAAATATATCCAGAGTACAAGGCTCAGCGAGACAGGATGCCGGACAATCTCCGTTCTCAGATTGATGGGGTTTTTGATATTTTTCGTGCTGCCTGAGTGGAGATACTCGCTCATGAGGGGTATGAGGCAGATGATATTATCGGGTCTATCGCTCATCAGCATGAGAACAATGAGTACCAAGTGGTGATCATCTCTTCTGATAAGGATCTTTGCCAGTTCGTGCGAGACGGGCATATACACATCTATGATGCGATGAAACGCAAGTTCCTGAAGGAAAAAGATGTGGTGGAGAAATTTGGCATTCCGACTCATCAGGTTCGTGACTATCTCGCGATTGTTGGAGATGCTTCTGATAATATTCCGGGGATTTCTGGCTTCGGTCCCAAGAAGGCAGTTGATCTCCTCGGGAAGTATGAGACGCTCGAATGAATCTATGAACATCTTGATGATATCTCTGCGAAGATGAAAGAGGTATTGTTGAACCAAAAAGAAAATGCCTTTCTTTCGCAGCGGCTTGCCTCCATCAAGACCGATCTAGAGATTATCCCAATCCCTGAGATTCCTTTTGCCCCATGAGTTCAGTCGGAGAAATATACGGGGCTGCTGAGAAAGTATGAGTTCCGATCTCTCTATCCGAGTGATATTGCTGGAGAAGTAGTATCTGTGCCAGATATCGAAGCAAAGGATGTCGTGAGTCTAGAGGAACTGGATCTACTCGGACAGAAAATTATATCATGAAGCGTACATCAAGTAGTCATCTCTACTGATACTCACGGAAAAGTTATTTTCGGAATGGATGGGAAAATATACTCCATCGATACAAAGTGAGTGGATGCAAGTGAATTTGTGAGGATATTACTTACTTCGTCTATCGAGCTTGTTGGATACGGCCTCAAGACCGATCTCAAACGATTGCATGCTATACAAAAACCCCTGGAATCAGGGGTTTCAGAGGAACAGGGGAGATTGTTTTAGGATACTTCAACTATTCAGTAGTATTTCTTTGCAGCAGCTATATAATCTTGAGCTGACGCAGTTTCTTTATTATCCAAAAAATTTGCTATGGGTGTATTTTTTGATATAGCTTCTTGAACATTTGAATCTCCAAATCATGGTCCAGTATGGTAATACACAATAGCATCTCACCAAGAGCAGTTCTTAAGTTCCTTTATATAGTTGAGATAAGCGCATGTGGCTCGGATTTGATCCTCTGGATTATCCCTATCTAGATCGTCTATTAACAATTTATTTTCAATAAAATCCCAGGTGTCATTAATGATTTGTCATAATCCGTGCGCGCTTGAATATGGATTCTTTCGGGATGAATCAAAAGTGCCATTTTCCCTTGCGAAAAGATTTTCTACAAGGAGTTGTTCAGGTATTCCGTATTGTACACATTCTGTTTTGATTATATTTCAGAAGGTTTCAAGAAATTTTTCTTTATTTTCTGGATTATATGAAGCATATATTTTCCTTCTTTCAATTTTTTGTTTTTCTTTTTCTTGAAATTCGGTAAGAAGGAACTTATCTTCATCAAGATCGGATGGAGATTTTCCTGCCTGGAGAGTAGTACGCATTTCACTCATACGAACTTTCTTCCACCTATTTTCTGCTGCTATTTCAGTTGCTTTTATTTCCTCAGGAGTTATAGAGGTACGTCGTTCTACAATCTCAATTTTATAACCATCATAGATAGGTTGATATATTGGTCTTTTTCCCTCTTCGATCTTATAATATCCTGGACGAGGGCTATTGCGACGTTCACATTCAACCCCATTGATTTTTACTTTTGTTACTTCTGGCGGGAGGATATCTCCAGCACCAACTTTTTTCTTCAGGCTTTCATTTCCTCCGAAGTTCACGATGAATCTGTCATCTTTCTTCATTGAACTTGAATTTGCGGCCTCTGCAGGATTGGATTCTTTTACGAGAGCGAGGCTTGCAATGTCGACTCCGCGCTTTCGGAGTATATGAAGATCAGAGCCAAGATAGTTTTCAGTATTCTTTCCAGCGAGGATTGTTTGAATTTCTGTGCTTTTTTTGAGTTCAGGTTTTCCTTCCTGGAGATTGCTAAATTTTTCTAAACGAGCCCGATTCCTTTTGAGTAATATGATTTGTCCTTGGATTTTTTCCTGTTCAATCTTATTCTGAGTTTCCTTAAGTTTCTTTTCAAGATTCCCTAGTTTCTTGTTTACATCATCAAAATCCTCTAGACTATTTCTAACCAGAGGAAGATTTTCAGAAGGCGCGCTTTTATAAAAAACTCTTATTTTCATAGTTTAAAATTTATTTTTATATTTATAACTATTTTTTCTTAGAGATCAATTCTATTTTGAGAGCTCTACAAAAGCTGTCTCTTCTGTTTCGTATACAGGAATAATACTAGTGATTCCAACGAGATCGAGCGTATCACGAACCTCGGCAGATAGACAACAGAGAGCAAACTTTCCACTACTATCTTCTGTACGCTGAGCAATATCAGCAATATATCCGATAGATTTACTGTTGAGATAGGTGAGCTTCTCGAGATTGAAGAGTGTCTTGGTTCCAGAAAAATCACCAATATCATTGATGATGTTGGGGAAAGTTGTATCAACGTTCGTTTCATCAAGTTCGCCATGGAAGGAGAATACTTTAATGCCAGTATTAGTAGAAGATTTTTTAACTTCGAGTTGAGTAAGCATAGATTAGGAGATTAGGGATTAGGATATAGAAGTTAGATGAAACCAGGATAAAAATATCTGGAACAGGAACCGCTAAAATCATATCTTTATGAGCGAATTATAACAGTTTCTTCCGTTTCATGCAAATTTTTCCTTGATTTTCTCTTGTTTTTTGTACACTTCCGTTATGATATATGATTTTCTCGACCCAAAAGATATCCCTACTTCTTGGGTTTCCTTTTGGCAATCTCCTATTTGGAAGTCTATCCTTCTTGATTCCCATCAGGCAAGAGAGGTATTTTACTACGGAAATATTCAAGGAACTTGGATGCTTCTCGAGATTCGTGCACTGCATTTCTGACAATTTTGAGCGTTTTCCCTTGGTGTTGTTCAAGAACAAGTTTGAGATGATTATATACAGTTTATGGATGGGCTATGTAGGGTTCTTCGAAAAAAGAGAGTAATATTTTTCCAGATAGAACCAATTAAAAGCTCTAGATTAAAAGCTCTAAGCAGAAAGAGCAAGATGTCTTATAAGAACTTTTTCATACCATATACACGTGTTATCTATCTAAAACAATCCGAAGAAGATATCCTGAGACAGATGCATGAAAAAGGACGATACAATATTCGTCTTGCAGGAAAACGATGAGTTGTTGTTGATTTTGCAGAACCAACGGAAGAAAATATTGATATATGGATGAGTCTTCTCTCGGATACAACAGAGCGAGATGGATTTTCCTCAAATTCACGTCAGTATTATGAGAGTTTTCTTGCTCTGCTCAAGAAAGATAATAATGGTTGACTCTATTTTGCTCGATTTGGAAATCGAGCAATTGCTGCAGGAATTTTCGTTTTTACTCATTCACGAGCCATCTATTACTATTGAGCTTCATCTTCAGAAAGGGAAGATCGGAAACATATGGCACCATATCTACTACAGTGGACTGCTATACTCGAAGCAAAAAGACGGAATATTCCAGTATATGACTTCCTTTGAGTAGCAGACCCAGATAATCCAAATGACCATCTTCAATGAGTTACTTATTTTAAGGAAAAATTTGGTGGTGAGCTTATACAGCTTCCAGAGAAGATATTAGTTCCACTTTCCCTAAAATATGCTATTCTCAAGTTAATTCGTTTTCTGCTAAGGAAATAATTAATCACCACTAAACCACCGGCTCTGCCGGTGGACTCCACCAGGTT
>JAVHPT010000011.1:0-4647 GCA_036170735.1 Patescibacteria group bacterium
TATTGGCAGGTTTGACTCCAGCAAGTACAATCATAGTAATAACCTCATGAGAATCAATTACATGAATTGAATCAAGCATATGTTTGTCATTGTGTTGGACAGCTAGCTCAAGTAGTAATAGGATAGGAAGCATTGATATAGTCATAGCTAGGGATCATATAATAAGTATTGCTATTATATGGAATACAACTGTAAGTAGATGGTGCCGATACTGAATAGGTAGCACAAGCACCATTCGCTATACTACAACTAGCATTACTTCCCCCGTTTGCTCCATTACACGTCCATGTCTGAGATCATCCACAACTTCCTCCAGAATATCCAGAAGGAGAACCAGCTCCACAGGTATTGGCAGAACCTCCACAACTTCCATTTACTGGACATGCTGCATTTGCTTTGCTACATTGACCACTTGTCTGGTATCCAGATCCTCCACAATACCAGGTATGTGTCGTTCCACAGGCAACTTGTCATCCATCAGATAGCGAGGTGCCAGTAGTACAACCAAGAGCAACACTATTATTACAGGTTGCTACAGGACATGCCGCATTCGCTATGCTACAACCTGCCGTACTTCCTCCATAGAGACCAACACATGACCAAGTTTTAGATCATCCACAACTTCCTCCAGAATATCCAGAAGGAGAACCAGCTCCACAGGTATTGGCAGAACCTCCACAACTTCCATTCACTGGACATGCCACATTGGCTTTGCTACACGCATTCGCTGCAGTACTCGTTCCTCCATTGATTCCGTTACATCACCAGGTTGAAGATCCTCCACATGATCCTGCTACATTAGATACGGAAGTTGTTCCATTTGCACAAGCATATTGGGTAGCATTGTTACATCATCCATCCACACTCTTATTCGCACTACAGGCATTTGCTGCAGTACTGGTTCCTCCATTTGGACTATTACATCCCCATGTCCATGGTCAGCTTCCAATGACACTAGTTGGAGTTCCTGTAGCACAGGTGGCAGTTGGGAGAGTATATGAGTTGAATACACTGTTACATACTCCATTTATACAGGCTGAGTTAGCCTTAGAACAAGTGGTTGCCGTTGTATTGGTTCCTCCATCGGTACTATTACATCCCCATGTGGCATTCTGTCCACAACTATTAGCAACATTGGATACGGAAGTACCAACTGAACAAGCAAAGAGTGTAGTAGTGTCACACACTGCTGGTGTTCCACATGATTGGTTATTCACCCCTACAGTAGCTCAGAGTCCAGCACATGTTGGAGATCCTCCACCTACAGCTTCAGTACAGGTTCGTGTTTGGTTTCATCCAGAACAGGTACTCCATGCGGTGACTGATGCAGGAGTTCCACAGGATTGAGTTTCAGAGGTTCCATTTGGATTGGGTGTACAGTGATTTAATGCTAGAGGATTACATGTTCGTGTTTCTGTCTGAGTTCCAACAGAACACACTCCCCATCCTGACCACGCTGACCATCCACAAGTGGCACTTCCTATCTCATCGGTTGTAGAGGTAGCTGGTTTGGTCGCTGCATCACAAAAGCTATCGTCCATTCATTGGTTGTCTGACTTTCGGTAACAAGTCACTGTTCGTGTTCTTGTGTCTTGTCCACAGGTAATAGCACCTCAGCTTTGGTATGCTCCCCATACTCATGCTACCCATTCATAATTGATCTGAGTATCTGTGAGAGCTACATCAAACTTTCCATCACGTGTCCCTGCTTCATAGAGCAATGAGTGATGGACTCAGGTGAAACCAGGATTTACAACAGCATCACTATTAGGATCTGCTGGATTACAGAGAGCAGTATTATTATATCCATATCTGGCAGGTCTATTCTTACAGGCAATCTGGTTGTTTGGATTTTCAAGAGTAGCAGTGAGGTCATACCCTACTTGTCCTTTGAGTTTTCCTACATTTCCATAGGAGTAGACATAGGATTTCTTGTCTACCCAAGGGAAGGTGGCATTGTTGATTGGATCTCTTGGGAGGATGTTGTTTCCCATATACGGAACAAGAGCTGTTTCAAGGGCTCAGGGAGGAAGGGGTACAGTATCTGCATAACTTACTGGTGAGAGAAGAACAAGAAAAGCGTCCAGAGGAGAGGATGAAAGAAATGGTGAAGAAGAATATGCAAGAGGTGCAGTAGACCATGCACTCTCCGTTGAGGTAATAAATGATCCTGAATCTATGTTAATACAATCGTATCCATCTATTCCACAGGTTGTTGGAGGATAGACATCATGAGCAGTAAAATATCCATCAAGACCTTGAGCCACTTTCCGAAGGTCGGTTGCACGGGTTGTGTCTCGAGCTCGTGCGGTATATCCAAGAACAGAGAAATAGAGAGTAGAAGCAAGGATGGCTATTACTGCAATGGCCATCATGAGTTCTACGAGAGTGAAGCCTGAGAGATTATGTTTTCATTTGTTCATATCCAGTACTTTAGGAAATAAGAAATCCGAGAAGAAAATATAGCCTCAAAATCTTACTCCATGGTTTACGAGAAGTTTAGATTTGAGTATAGGGGGGGGCATTCTTTGTCAACAGAAAGTGAGAAGAGGGAACTTCTCAAAACAATAGTGAGATTTTCCTTGATTTACAAGAGATAAAATATATACTTCTTATTCATTTTATGAACTACTATCACTCACTATCTTATTGGCATCGATGAGGTGGGACGAGGGCCTTGGGCAGGTCCAGTTGTTGTTTGAGGATTCCTTATCCAGGTAGGAAAATCAACACAGATATTGAACCAACTTATAAAACTTGATGACTCTAAAAAGCTCTCTTCAAAAGAACGAGAAATCCTTTTTGATGATATCGAACATTTGCAATTTGAACAAGAGTGTCAGTATACTTCTTCTTATCGGGATGCTGAGCAGATTGATATTCTTGGTATTCATGAGGCCAATCGTCAGTGTATGGAGGACGTGATTTCTTTCCTCTTGCAATTCGTGAATCGAGATGATACGGTTGAGATATGGATCGATGGTTGTGACAATTATCGATTTAATGGAATACATCATATTGGATATCGATTTGCAAAAAAGGCTTGACAGAAGAAAGAAATACCAATAGAAAATCAAGATGCGACTATCCAAATATACTACCAAATTAACTGAGATGCGCTTATTCCTACAATCTCTGCAGCTTCTATCATAGCGAAAGTAGTGAGAGATAGGATGATGTGTGAATTTCACCTGGATTTCCCAGAATACGGATTTGCAGACCACAAAGGCTATGGAACAAGAAAACATAAAGAAATGCTTCTTAAGCATGGCATAACTTTAATTCATCGCAAGAGTTATGCTCCAGTGAAAAGGTTGATTTTTTCGACTTCTTCGGTATAGTTTGACTTAGCATTCCTTACTTATTTTTGCTACCCTTCGGGAAGATCCTCATTTCGCTCGGAAATCTGGGCAAGATCTATTTCTTCATCCCATTTGATATATCCTATGGGAAGATCTGTATTCCTTTCGCAAAGCTAAACTTTCATTTTACTTTTCTCACTCCATTTGATCTATGAAAAAGATTATTATCTTAATAGTACTTATGCTCTTACCACTCGGCGTATTTGCTGATACAAGTTCAGATACCGATGTAATCATTACTCAGATGAAGTCAATACTCGACCAATATGGTGCTCGAGTAAAGGCACTTGAAGCCGAAAATACTATTCTTCGTAATGAGATAATGAAGGCTGGAATCAAGATTCCTCTCACTATCTATTCTAGTGCGATTGTTGGTGATATTATGACATCATCTGGCATAGTATTAGCATTACAAACGTCCACATGAATCAATACTGCTTCTGGTGCTCAGACTTTACTCAATCAGATTGCAACACAGTATTCTTCACAGTACGCATGATTTATTACTCGTATTCACACCGATTGGACAGGAATCCAAGGAGCATACAAGATGTCTTCAGGATCATCTATAAGTGGCTTTGAATTCATTAAGAGGGGAAATAATAATAATGTTTTCGTTGATATTACATATCCAGGATCAACTGCTTCTTGAGTCTATGATGCGAAGATCCTCTATGAATATAGTACAGGGACATTCCAACGTAAGCTCATTGGTTTCTTCGAATTCAACAAGCAAACGGGATACTATATTACTCGTACTGGGAGCAATCCTTTTGCCGGAGTTGAACGAACATTCATAGCTGATCCATATGTACAAAATGCAGTGGTTCCTCCAACAGCAAGTACTCATTCGACTTCATTAACAGCATCTTCTACATGAACAACTCTTATGAGCGTATCTATATCAGATATTGAGAAAGCGTACGGTGATAAGAGATATCTCACGGTTATTTCCCTTTCCAATGGTTATCTTCAGTCAAATCCACCGTCTCTCGAGCTCCTCCGAATACGGTATCGTACCTTCTTTATCATCGGAAAGTATAGTGAGTCTCTTGCTGAGATTACCAAAATAGAAGCACTTTGACAACTTGATAAGGCGGTTGCCTGTGATGCACAAGTTATAGCAACATATAGCAAAAACCAAACTCTTGTTGATTCATATGCTAAGGTATGTGGAAAAAATAATTAAGACGTGTATCAAAATATTAGTTGACTCTATATCTCCATACCCCATCTTTCTGTATAACAGTGAATCATTTCTGTGATTGTATAGCTGGTATGTGAG
>JAVHPT010000012.1:0-4637 GCA_036170735.1 Patescibacteria group bacterium
TAATATCGTCACTCGTACTGTGACAGTCTCTGCTCCTGTCTCTTCAGGTGGTGGAGGTGGATGATCATATACCCCTCCTGCACCAGTATCTATTGGTACCGGAACAACAGAAACTGGATCTATTACTTCGACTGGTACTCTCAATATTACTCCTATAATGTTGACTTTGAGTCATCTCATCTTCAGGGACATCAGATCAAACTGGGCAAGAGTGTATATTAATGCTCTCGCTCTTCGTGGAATTATCAACAATACTGAGTTCTTCAATCCAGATAATTCTCTCACACGAGCTGAGTTCCTTAAGATCATTGGAAACGCTGCAGGATGGAATCTCCAGACTACTACACAGAATTCGTTCCGAGATATCTCAAAGACAGCGTGGTATTCAACATATGCTGAGTACGCTCTCTCTCATGGAATCATATCTCCTGCTCATACCTTCCGTCCAAATGACCCTATCTCCCGTGCTGAGGTTTCCAAGATCCTAGCCGGAGCTCTTGGAATACAAACAATAACAGCCACTGGAATCTTCTCTGATGTGAACAAATTCTCCAATCTCGCTCGATATATCGAGGCCATGAAAATGACTCATATCTTCGAAGGACAGATGCTAGATGGAAAACTCATATTCAGACCTTCAGATAATATCACCCGTGCTGAGATCGCGAAAGTGGTCGCATTGGCTTTCAAGCTCTAAGAGATGCTCAAGAGTTTCTACAAAAAAACCTCCAATGATTGGAGGTTTTTTTGTTTTTATAGGCAAATATATACTACAAAAGTACAGAGTGAAAGGAATGTGAAGTATTTGATAAATATTCTCTCTCATATATACTCCTTATGTTTCCTCATAGGAAATATTTACTTTCTTACTTTTTTTCTCCTATGAAACAAATAGTCCTCGCGAGTATACTTGCGATAGCTCTCGTACCAGCCCTCTCGTTCGCTGAGAATAATGACATGCAAGAACCTCCAACTAATGGAAGTGGTGCAGTACAAAATAATCATGAACAGCATAATGATATGCAAGGTGTGCCTCCAATGGGAAGTGGTGCAATGATGGGAAGTGGAATGATGGGAAGTGGTGAGATCATGAAACATGAGATGGACGGTCTGAGAGGAGCAATGGAAAAACTCACTCCAGAGCAATATACCGAGCTTGCAAAGATGATCCGTACATATCTCGAATCAAAAGGTATACAGGTACCAACTCCTGAAGTCAAGAAAACTGAAGGTGAGAGAAAAGGTTGGGATTGATCAATAAAAGGAAATAAAAATCCTATAGAAATCAAAGCTCAACGTGAAATATTAAAGGCTAAAATCAAAGCTCAACGTGAAATCATGCAGGCAAAGATTAAGGCTCTCAAAGAAAAACAAAAAGAATATACTGGTCATGTCACTCTCATGAAATAATCTTCTTGTTTTAGGTAAATTAAAATAAAGTCTCCAAATTGGAGGTTTTATTTTTTGTGCAAAAAAGACTTGATAAATATAAAACGAGTGTATAATCCCTCCAAAATCCTCTTCTAGAGAGGACTTCGTGTTCCACATTTTCTCATAACTTCTCTCCGATAGAGAAGTCTTTCTGTTTTTTTAACCATTCTTCTATGCGACTCTCCAGCCTCATTTCTATTTTTACTCCTTTTAGCTCTTGGATAGGAAAGATCAAGGAAAGAAATATTTTAAAAGCTGATATCCTGGCTGGAATCACCTGAGCTATCATCGTATTACCACAATGAATTGCCTTTGCTACGATTGCTTGATTGCCGCCGGAATACTGACTCTATACGGCAATGGTAACACCGATAATTGCCGCGATATTTTGATCATCTTGGCACCTTGTATCTGGACCAACTACCGCCATATCTCTTGTGATCTTCAGTGCCATTAAGTGACTTGCACAGATCTGAAGTCCTGAATTTATACAACTCACGCTCGTGCTCACTTTCCTCGCCGGGATCTACCAACTTATTTTTTGACTCATAAAACTCGGGAAAGTGGTTGATTTTGTATCACATACTGTCGTCATATGATTCACCGCCTGAGCTGCATTACTCATCGTAACAAGTCAGATGAAGAGTATCCTCTGAATAGATATACCAAAATGAGCGGACTTCTTGGAAACTTGGATGATTATCTGATCAAGTATTCCTCATATAAATATCTATACCACTATAATCTGAATATCCACTCTTCTTATCGCTATTCTCATAAAGAAATATGTGAAGAAGGTGCCAAACCTCCTCATCGCCCTCGTTGTGGGTTCAGTCATCGCCTATTACCTCAAGTCCTTTTCAAGTGGAATCACTTTTGTTCCAGCTATTCCCTCCAAATTACCAGATTTCTCCATACCAAACCTAACATCTGGAAATATAAAAATGCTCGCTGGTCCTGCTTTTGCAGTAGCTATACTCTGACTCATAGAAGCTGTTTCTATAAGTAGATCCATAGCGTCCAAATCCCACCAAATGATAAACTCAAGTCAAGAATTTATCGGTCAATGAATGTCAAACATTATCTGAAGTTTCTTTTCGAGTTATGCTTGAAGCTGATCCTTTACACGTTCTGGGGTCAACTATGCAGCTTGAGCAAGAACTCCAATGTCAGCGATATTTGCAGCACTATTTCTCCTGGCGATTGTTCTGCTAATTTCTCCCATCACAAAATACCTATCCATACCCGCGATGGCTGGGGTGATTATGTTGGTCTGATACAATCTCATAGACTTCACTCATATTAAGCACATCATCAAGGTAAGTAAAACCGAGACAACTATACTGTGTATTACATTCTTCTCTACGCTCCTTCTGGAATTAGAATTTGCTATATATTTCTGAATAATCCTATCCCTCATTATATTCCTCAACAAGACATCAACTCCAAAGATAGTAACCATGCTCAGTACTTTTGATGAGGGAAGAAATAAAAGAACCCTTGTATGAACCTGCAAAATATCTACCGAAAAGATAGAAAAGTCTTGATGCCCTCAGCTCGAGATACTTCGTATAGATATGTCCATATATTTCTGATCAAGTAACTATATACATGAATTTATAAATAAAATCATCAATGAAAAATGAGTACGGAATATCATTATGCTTTGTTCCAGTATAAATTTTATAGACATGACTGGTATGGAGGTGCTCCAGGAAATATCTGATACCCTGAAGAAAATGTGAGGCTGACTCTATTTCCTGGAAGTAAAGACTGACGTGATGTCTGAATTAAGAAAGACATGATTCGTGAAACATGTATGAAAGAATAGCTTCTTTACGGTAAAGAAAGATGCCATCAAACTCATTTATCAGAAATTGGATAAGAGTATTTGTGCAACCTGCAAAAGTAGGACCTTTATTGAGTGTGAGCAACCTATATAAAGATACGCTGAAACCAGGCAAGCCACCTGTTGTAGGAAGGAATACTATCGAAAGTAACCTTGCTACTGCGAGCAATGTCCTTTCTTAGTTGGATATCCAGATCCGTAACGACTCAGCTCTTTCCTCGAAGTATAACATTCGTCTCACGCAAAAAATCGAAGCTTCCATAAGTGAGATTTGCCGAACCAATGATTGCAACCGATTGGTCAATGAGAATAACCTTGGCATGGACCATCCCTGGATAGAGATAAACCTCAATAGTACCCTTTCATTTGTGATGAACCATCGATGGCTTCAGGAGTTTATAGATACTGTGCATATTGGCATGCCGAAATCCATCCGAACGATCAGGAAGGATCACCCGAACCACTATATCATCACAGCTTATTCGTCGTAGTTTCCTGATGATGGCAGCATCGGTGAGATATCCATGTTCGATACAGATAGACTTCGTGGCCTGAGACAATTCACTCAGGACTCGCTTCCGCATAGTGCGTCTGTTTTTGATAGTCATAAAGATCTCAACTCCATCTTGGACTTTTTTCGCGATTCATTTTCTTATTTCCTTCCATTTACCAGCAACAATCGTGTCTGCCAGATGCCCCGTGAGTAGCACCATATAATCGTGCCAGCCACCATGATCAGGCATAGTATGATTTTGCGCGTTTAGATACTGATCTGCGATATTCATCCCGCCAATCAGTGCCTTGCTTCTCGGAGTGAATTCATCGAAGAGGAAAACTTTGGAATGATTATTTTCTCTGAGATATTTGAGGCGAAGAGGCCGCCAAGAACCAATATACGAAAAGCGAATATTTTTCGTATTTTTTAGGAACTGTCGGCCAATATCGCTCGAAAATATATCTCCCCCTTCTCTTCCTAGAGTAATAAACTTCTGAAAGTTGTAGATTCTTGAACCAAATGCATCCTTTTCAATAAAAATCTGGATCTCTGGGTGAGTTTCAATTTTCTTTTGGAGTGCCTCAAGGATCAACTTCCCTGCACTATCATCTTTCCACATATACATTCGTATCCGTATACTCCCCCCTGCTCCATCAATACACTTCAAAATTGCATTTCTGGCGTTTTCTCCATCAATGATAAGCTCAGATTCATGATCATGGTGATGTTCATCTTTGATTTTCATTTCTTGATTTTTAGAGAGTTCTTATTACTTTTGGGTCTAGAGTAGTTGTTTTGTAAATTTCCTCATAATTTTTACTAAAGTTTTCTGTATATCAATTTTGGTTCTCATGCAATTAT
>JAVHPT010000013.1:0-19336 GCA_036170735.1 Patescibacteria group bacterium
GGAGTCCACCGGCAGAGCCGGTGGTTTAGTGGTGATTAATTATAGGGGTTTAGTTTCGTCTTGTGTCCACTATTTGTATGACTCATTGGCTGTCACTTCTGTGAGTCGGATGATGCAAGGAGTTTTGTACTTGTGAGTAGCCTCTATCGTGGACTTCACGATTTCCCAGTTCTCGACACGAGTCTTGTAAATCGTCATGATTTCTTCACTTTTGGTTAGACGCCCTCCCACCAATACATACTCTCTATCGGATGATAGTTCGCACAGGCGATAAGCCGCTTATTGAGGAGTTCGCTCGTGATCCTGATGGCTTCAGGTTTGGATGGATGTGTGACGTAGATGAGGAGGAAGGACATAAAAATAAGAGGTTACCCCCAAATAGCATAAATAAACATGAAAAATGACAGAATTATTGTTATATCTAGTACAAATGCTGTTTTATAAATTTTTGGTGATTGAAGAGAAAAGGTCAGAATCACAATAAGTACAATATCAGGAATTATACTAACCGCAAAAAGCATGAATATGATCAATATAAGAGGAAGCTCTTGTATCAAATCTGACCAAAGACAACCATCAATAGCACCCATACACCGAACAACTGAGAAGAGCCAACACCAGAAAATTGCCTTTAGGAGGATCCCTCCATATCAGAGTATAAATCATATCAAATCTTTGCGTTTCATAATCATTCATAGTTAAGCTAAATAAATACTCTTTTTGCCTTTTTCTTTCCCATCTCGACGAGAGTACCTTTGTCAGAGATAGTGACGAGAAACTTCGGATCGGTTACCACTTTGCCATCCACACGGATAGAATTTCCAGCGAGAGCATTGCGGACGTCACCAGAGGTGGAGCAGAATCATAATACTTTTAATAAGTTACTGATATAAATCGCAGTTCATTTAGGTGTAATTAATGTAATTTCTTTATGAATATCAATGCTGTATCTGAATTCTTCAATCGCGGAAACATCATTCGCATTGTACGGTTTTCCATGATACATCGTGACGACACGATCTGCGAGTTCTTTCTTCAGGATATTTGGATGTTCACCACTGATAAGTCGTTGCTCTATAATCTGGATCTCCTTGAGAGTCAACTCGGTAGCGAAGGTAAAGTAGTGAACAATGAGTCCATCATCGACGTTGATGAGCTTCTGATACATATCGAATGGAGTATCATCGATGAGGATACAGTTCGGACTCGTCTTGCTCATCTTCTTATCGTCAGTACCAACGAGCAAGTCGAAGGTCATGATGTCTTGCTTCGGAAGTCCGAAGGCGTGCATCATCGTACGTCCAGCAAGTAAGTTAAAATATTGATCGTTGCCTCCGATCTCGAGGTCACAAGAACCATACTTGCGAGCAATCGCAACAGAGTCATATCCCTGCATGATCGGATAGAGGAACTCTTGGAGCGATATCCGTTTCCCTTCCTTGTATCGCTTGGAGAAGTTGTCACGATCGAGCATCTCAGCAACAGAGAAGTTCTTCGCGAGTTCACCAACTCAGGCAAAATTCACTGCGTCGAGTCACTCGCTATTGTAGTAGACATTGATCTTGGAGATATCGATCACTTTCGAGAACTTCTGAAGAAATACTTCACAATTCTTCCGAGTTTCTTCGCGGGTGAGCATTGGACGTTCGGCATCCTTGTCACTCGTATCACCAACCTGTGCGGTTGCATCTCCAAAAAGGAGAATGATCTCATGACCGAGTTCTTGGAATTGTTTGAGCTTCAAAAATGGAACCATGTGCCCGAGATGGATCTTCGGAGCACTCGGATCTATACCGAACTTGATACGGAGTTTCTCTCCAGCAAGAAGACGACGCTCGAGATTGGTTTGGTCTATGACATTAGACACACACTTGGTGAGGAGATTGTGGATTTCTGAGTTTTGCATGAGGTTTTAATAAGGTAGAGAATATTTTTGTCTTGCTTGTGCGATATAGCTATCACCGATGAGTTTGAGAGGTTTATAGAGGATATCTATAGTACTGCTTCCAAATGTTGCTGAATCGATGAGTACGTGATCTCATCACGCGTTCTCGAGAGTACATTCGTCGAAGACTTTCCTTATCTTTCCTTCGTTATAGGACCAGATTGATTGGTTACAGTAGAGTCATGGTTGACTGACGGTGAAGAGGATTCCTTTTCCTGTCGTAAATCGTATTTGTGTCGTTGTGCCGATGATATGATGAAAAAATTTTCCGAGCTTGATATCATAGAGAGAGATCGTATGTCCACTGATACTCGGTCAATAGAAGAGGAGATATTCTCAGACAAAAGATCGCATCCTAAGTACGAGACATATTCTGAGATACTCTTTCCCGAGCGAAGTTTTTGCTGCATATGAAGTTGCATTTCCTTTTTTTGAATTGGCACAATCAGGAATCTTCGTATTCATATCACGAAGGAGTGATATCGGATATTCGATATTCTTGTACGTTTTGATGACATTACCATGAAAAAGAAGATTGGTCTCAGTTTCTGTTTGTGTCATCGTGACTCATGGAACGAAGATTTTCTTGTTATCGATAAAGTCAGTAGCCTCTTTGGTAAAGACTCATGTACCATCTATGGAAGGAGTTTTTCCACTACCAGTCTCTGTTCTGAGTTTCTCAGAACCGCTGAGAAGATCGTACGCATAAGGATAGAAGAAAGATTCTTTGGTAGAGAGATTTTTCCTTTCTACCCTGAACACGACAGTATCATTTCCTGTATATGTATAGATATCACGGGTGTAACATTCGCTTTTTGTAGACTCAGGATACTGTTTTAGGATACTATCTATATTTGCTCTGTTTTGTGTCTCTAGGTTGAGAATAGTATCTTGCTGGATTTTGCAAGAAGGAGTCCTGTTTGGGTGAGTAAAACTATAATCTACCCATCTCCCATTGTTCCAGAGGAACTTTCCGTGTCCAAGCCCAGAAGTATCTTGGATTGGGAGAAAATCTACCTTCGACCGAGCACAATCATATTCAACTAGAAAAGATCATTTATTAGTAATAAAACCATTATTAGCAAGCGGAGAATTTCCATTTTTTATATAGATATTTCGAGCCTTTGCAGAGGCAAACTTCTGGATGAAATAGTAGAGCTTCCCGTTGTACTTCACAAAAGAATCCACATAAGGAATCTCTCCTGGCCAGAGGATATATATTGGTTTGAGATTTATCCCATTAGGCTGGTTACAGGCAACCTGTTTGGAAATACCTATAGCAGAGACGCTAAGAGGAAAGAGTAAGATGAGGAGGAGGAACTTTTTCATGAAATATATGCTACCAAAGCGGAAATATTTTTTGTCATGCCGTAGGCATCCCTATTAAATTTCCCTTAAGAGATTTAGTTATTTTTATACTCATAAATATAAGAAAAGAAATTCCTCCGCTTCGCTCGGAATGACAAAATGGCTTCTACTTACAATACCTTATCGATTAACCCGTATTTGAGTGCCTCTTCTGCTGTCATGAAGTTATCTCGATCACAGTCTCGACGGATGATATCAATATCTTGTCCAGTATGATTTGCAAGGATCTTATAGAGAACTTCTCCCGTTTGCATGATATGATCCGCCGCAATCTTGATATCGATTGCTTGACCTTCCATACCACCAAGAGGTTGGTGAATCATAATCTCGGAATGTTTGAGTGCGTAACGTTTCCCCTTTGCTCATCCAGCAAGGATAATCGATCCCATAGATGCTGCGAGTCCGATACAGACAACGATAACATCAGGTTTTACGAGTTGCATGGTGTCATATATAGCGAGTCAGGCGGTTACATGCCCACCTGGACTATTGACATAGAGAGTGATTGGAGCCTTGGGATCAGCTTTTTCTAGGAAAAGGAGTTGTGCAATCACAGTATTCGCTACTGCAGAGTCAATCGCATCACCAAGGAAGACGACACGATCCTCGAGGAGACGAGAGTAGATATCGTAGGCGCGTTCCTGACCACCGATCTTGTCGATGATCGTTGGGACGAGGAAGTCAGAGATAGGAGTTCTTGTTTTTTGAGGTTTTGAGGTTTTAGTTTTCTTTGCCATATATGATAAGGATAAAAAATACGTTCATCTAAATGAACATGAGCCTGAGTATATGTTTTTTCTTGTTTTTTGCAAAAGGAAGCTTCGGATATTTGCGAGAAAAAGAAAGATGTGATAGGCTGGGATTGTTATACTATATATTTTATACGTTTATGGCAGAACCTAATAATTTAGAAAACAGATTTACCCAAACTCAATCTCCCAAAAGCTCAATTTCTGGGAATCATCCAGCCTTCTGAACTCCAGAGTATGTGAGATCCATACAGGGCAATAAACTTGCTTTCAAAAATATATGAGATAGTGTACATGAAAGAATGCATAATGTATTCGATGAGCTAAAAGAAGCTACAGCACTAAATCTCACGGCACCAAAGGGAATACAGGAATTTGCTTCTAGATTTTATCCTCATATCGACAAGAGAGAGAGTGTAAAAATGCTTCAGAGAGATCTCTTTACTTTGTACAAGAGGCATGAATGAAGAGACATTGAGGATGATGGTATTATTTGACGGATTACCTTATGAGCCCTTGGGAAATTTATCATGCAACATCCTGAACTGCGAGATGCAAAAGGGGTAATCGACGCACAGAAAACTAGAGAAGCCCTCAAGAGCGAAGTAGAAAAACTAGCTAAACCAGAGAAAACTAGATTACAAAATACGGTTGCCACAAAAGTGCCAGAGCAAGATCGGTCACCTGTATGAAATGTTCATCAGGGTATTTCAGGTCCTACTTGGACCTTATGACAAACTCGAATTTCGAGAACGTCACCATTCTTTAAGAATGACAACATCACCACTCAAACACAAACTCGGGTAGCAACTGAAAAGAAAACTGAGGTAAAAGCACCTGAAATAAAAAAAGAGGAAGGTATGCTTATGGGAATCCTCAAAGATATCTGAGTTCAAAAAACTATTGATAAAGTTTCAGATGCCTTCTGAATTGCCACAGAACGTATGATGGCCCTTATAACACGTGAGTCAAATTGAGAAGTGAAGGCAAAGTCATCAACAGGATCAAAATGAATCACACAGCTCACCACGTCAGTATTTAAGGATATGAGTGCCTATGTTAATGAAAAAAGAAAAAGAGTCGGAAGAGGTATTGCTGAATATGCTGATAATCTCAAGAAAATACCAGATGAGATTGCTTCTGCTGTTTGAGGAAAATTTGAGGAAGTTGTTCAAAGAATAAAGGCTAATGTTAGTAAAGAAAAACCAGATCCTTCTCAAAATGAGCGTGATATCAAGGAATTACAGAGACTTGTATCACAAGCAACAGATAAGTGAGATTACCGTCCAAATCTTCTCTTGTGAACCCTGTACTTCTCTTCAATTACTGATCGGTACAGAAATATGCCTATGTCTAAGATGCAAAAAGAAATAAAAGCAATATGAAAAATGAATCGCAGTTTCTTTAATGATATGCTTGAGTCAAAAAATTTCACACCACTTACCCCTTCTGAATTTGAAGATTTTAAGAATGAATTAGTGAGGGATGAATGAAAAATGCGGGATTTCTGCGCGCTTGCATCCTATAATGGACAATCTAATACTCACCATTGAGTAAGACACAATATATATTACGCTGCAGCTATCATGGCATCAGAAAAACAAATCAAACAATCTCCAGATGGACTTTATAGATATGCTTAACTTTTCCCTTTGCCAAAAAAACCATTGTTCGTACAATGGTTTTTATTATGTCTAGAACCCTCCTTTTCCACGATACATTCCTCATGAAGTGAGGTGCAGAGCGGATGAATATCGAGATTGCCAAGATCCTTGGTGCGGATATTGCTACAGCAATCTGGAAGTCTGATTGCTACGATGCTCGTGCAATGGGATTCCGGTGAAAAATTTTTGAAGTGAATCCAGATTTCAGAAAAGGAATGCTCGGATTTCTCAAAATGAAGTGGAAATTTTTCCGTTCTAAAGAGCTTTTAGAAAAGTATGATTCCGTGTTTTTCTCCAATGAAGCCATTACTGGAATCTGGAATGTAAAATCAAGAACGAAGACCTATTATTACGCTCACTCTATTTCACGACACCTCTTTGATCTCTATGATCAGTATCTCGCAAAAGTACCATGGTATGCAAAGATCCCTTATGTGATGGCAATTTATTTGCTCAGGAAACTCTATATTGCTGAAATTCAAAAAGTAGACGTTATTTTCGTGAATTCTCTGAAAAACAAAGAACGGATGAGGGAATGGTTCGGTCGAGGTGATGCGATCGTACTCTATCCTCCAGTGGATACGGAGAAGTTCCTTCCAAGAGGACAAGAAGAGATATTGCAAGTATTTGCAAGTGAAGGTATTCCTCTCAAATATAAGGGCTATCATATATCGTTTTCTCGCCTTACTCATGCAAAACGAGTTGATGTTATTATCGAGGCATTCAAGCAGATACCAGAAAAAAACGTACTCATCCTATATGGAGAACTCGACTCTCAGAAGGAAGAGTTTCTTACTCTTGGGAAATGATACCCGAATATCATCTTTCATAAACTCAAAAATAATGAGAATCTCTCTAGTTGTATAAGTGGAGCAATTACTAGTATTGCAGTTTCTCGAGAAGAAGATTTTGGTATGGTTGCCATCGAATCAATGGCATGTGGAGTGCCAGTCATTGCTGTTCATGAAGGTGGATATCAGGAAACAGTGATTGATGGAAAAACAGGAAATTTCTTAAGGGATGGGGTCTCTTCTTTTCCACAAGAGATGATAGACCTCTTGAATAATACTAAGACATCTTCCTGGAAAGAGATGCAGGATTCATGTATAAAACAGGCAAAGAAATTCTCTCTTGAAAATTTTAATAAAAATATACAGAAGTATCTTTATTGCTAGTTTTCTGTGAAGCAATGGTGAAAATATAGAGAAGCTATATTGGGAAATAGAGAAATTCTTGATAGGGATTTTTCTCAGAGTAGTACAGCCTGCCCTTATTTCCTACAATCTTTTTTATTCTACACTTTATGAATTTGTATAGTTTTTTATTCCTTGTATTTTTCATTGAAATTCTTGTATCTTTCATTGAAATTACTATACTTCTTTCGCTTTATTTCTTTACTTTTAACAACATGAAATCTATTTATACACTTCTAGTACTAAGCATTCTTACATTTTCAACTCTCAGTTTTGTAAATGCTGATTCTGATACAAATTCATGAACAAATAACCTTTCTGGTACAACAACTGCCTCAGGACAATATAAAAACAGGGGACAGATGATTAAGTATGCTCAAGAGAGACTCAAGCAAACAAGAGAAGCTCTTAAACAGAAACGAGATAATATGAGAAATGGTCGAACTCATTCTGGTGTGACTCAATTGGGAGTTACTGCAGATCAACTCCTCTGTGTTCGCACCGCTATAGCAAAACGTGAAGCTACTATTCTCACAGCATTCAACACATTCTCAGCTTCAACAAGTAGTGGTTATACTATCCGTACAATGGCTCTCAATACAGCATGGACACTCACTGGAACCACGGATCGTAAAATAGCTATTAATGCTGCATGGGCAAATTGGAGTAGCTCTATGCAGATAGTTAATGAAGTAGATAAAGCTAGTCTAAGGGGGGCTTGGGACACATTTAAAACTGAAGCTCAAGTATGTAAAGTTCCTGAAGCACTCACAGAAGGAAATAGAATGTCACATGAAGTAGGTATGGGTATGCGTAATAATTAATCGTTCACCCATAATCTTGTAGAAAAAGACTCCAAATATGGAGCCTTTTTCTTAGAAAGAAAATTTGCTTTTTCTCGTTTTTTCGTATGATACGGCGGTCTTGGACATGCTTGTCCATATTTAATATTTTATATTTTCTTTTATGGAACGCTCTCTCATAATTCTTAAGCCTGATACTATTCACCGTGGTCTCATTGGTCAAGTTACTGCTCGTATCGAGAAACGTGGCTTCAAAATCATTGCTATGAAGATGGATCTCGTGTCTCGTGAAAAGCTCGACGAACACTACGGACACCTTACTTCAAAGCCGTTCTATCCAGAAATCGTAGCATATATGACCATGGGTCCAGTAGTATTCCTTATTGTTGAAGGTGATAATGCCGTTGGTGGTATGCGCCAGCTCTGCGGTGCAACTGATCCAGCTCAAGCTGAGATGGGTACTATCCGTGCTGACTTCGCGACAACTATCCGCTATAATCTCATCCATGCTTCTGATTCTGCAGAAAGTGCTGAAGTTGAAATAAAGAGGTTTTTCACTGGAAATGAGATCTGTTCATTTGAAAGAAAAGTTATTTAATGCGTTCTTCTAATTCTTATTCCACATCCCTATTCTGCGTCCTTGCAGATCCAAGAGAAACACGAAGAGTCGATACTTACCTATCGGCTCTTTTTCCAGAGAAATCAAGGAGTTATATCCAAAAGATGATCGAGAAAGGAAAGATCACAGTAAATGGAAAAAACTTTACCAAAAATAAAAAAATATATAAAGGAGATGTTATAGAAATTCACTGGATCATCGAATCAATGGAGCTCGTTGCGGAAGATATATCACTTGATATTGTTTTTGAGAATGATGACTTTGCTATCATCAACAAAGATGCCGGCATCAATACACATCCAACATCTGGAGAAGGTGGACGAAAGTGAACTCTCGTAAATGGTCTTCTTTATCACTTCAAAACTCTTGGAATACGAAATGAAAATCCAGAATTTAATCCATCCATCATTAATGGTGTTGAACGTCCAGGGATTATTCACAGGTTAGATAAAGATACCAGTGGACTCATTATTATCGCAAAGAATGATAGATCAATGCATGCACTCCAACTCAAGATCGCAAAACGAACCATCCAAAAGACCTATCTAGCGCTCGTAAATGGTATCATAAAAGATAATGAATGATATATTGAGTCATTCATTGGGCGTGATCCAAGGGATAGGAAAAAAATGACAGCAGATGACCCAATCAACCCAAAAGTCGCAAAGACAAAGTTCTATAATAAGTGAATCATCGATGGAAAATACACGCTCCTGGAAGTAGATCTCCTTACTGGACGTACCCATCAGATACGCGTTCATCTTTCTTCCATTGGCTTCCCAATCCTTGGAGATAAGGTATATGGAAATGAAAAAGCAAATAAAGAAGCACTCGAAAAATATGGACTCACTCGCCAGTGGCTCCATGCACATCGGCTCATCTTTACTTTGTTTGGGAAAGATTACATTTTCGAGGGGAAACTAAAACCTGAATTGGAAGTATTTGAAATAAAGTAGATTTATATTATAGTATTCGGAAATAAATTTCTTTTCTATAATTGATACTTTACTAATATTAAATGCCTCTAGTCTCTTTGATATTCTACGGATATATTACCTTACACGAAGAAAAGTACTCTCATTATCCATGGTTATAGAGTTTTGCTTGAAAATATAGTACAAAAGAGAGAATTTGAAGGATCTCTGACCCCCTGAGATAGAGATCCATTTTCAGACTATATTAGTATGCCCTTCTGATATATAATCTTAACGAACAAGATTGCATTTTCTGCAATTCTTCCTATACTTCCACTCATGACTATACATAAGGAGCGCCTCATTGACGCTATCAAACAGATCGCCAGTGAGGAGATTATTCGACATCTTGAGTTTTCTTCTCATGATTTTGGTGTGGTAAGTATCACTGATGTGATTATCTCAAAAGACGGAAGTTATAGTGATATTTTCCTCTCTTCTACTGAAGATATAGAGAAACTTCCAAAATTTCTGACAACACTTTCTGGGCCTATTCATATGAGAATAAGTCGTGAGCTTGCTCTACGTAAAACCCCGAAGATTCGTTTCCGGAAAATAAAAGATTTACACAGACCAACAGATATTCTCTCTCTTATAAATATCCTCGATAAACAATATGGACTTTCTGAAGAACATCATACGGCGCATTCTTCGTAACTGAGGACAGACATTTCGGGAACAGGTAAAGGAGGAAAAGAAACAGAAGTATCTTTTTCGGGATGCTTCCGAAAAGAAACATGCATCGTCTCGAAATACCTTTTTCAAAAGAAAGAAACAAGAGATATCAAGATACACCAGTTCTTTCGGGTGATCATTTGAGTATCTTGGAAACCACATTCGGGAATCACGTGCTCTTGGTTATATGGGAGGATTTCTTATTTTCCTGTCATTTTATATCGTTGTATTTTCCCCATATTTTAAGATTAGCCCGAACAAAGTGCTGATCGAGGCTGATACTCCAGGAATTGATATCAACATTGCCTACCGTTCTCTGGAAAATATATATGGAAAGAGTATTTTCCTGCTCGATGAAGAGACAACAGCAGTGGATCTCAAGAAAAGCCTCAAAAATATCTCTCATATTCGTATAGAGAAACTCTATCCAAATGGAGTAAAAGTCCTAATATCGTGAGCACCAATACGATATACTGCCTATATTACTGGCATCGATAAGCACTATGGCATGAGCGAGAATGGTGTTCTTGTTCCAGACTCAGTCATAAGTTCATGATCCACTGATACTATTGAGATCAATTCTGAAATTCTCAGGTCAGAACCATTTCTTGACTACAAGCAGGTCATACCTGATGACAAGATACTTATCATTGGGAAGATCCTTTCCCTCTTTCATGAAGAGTGGGGTGATCTTGTCCTTGGGAAGAGCCAATATTTTGTGGTAGAAAATGAACTCCACATCTCCCTTGAGAGTGGTACAAAGATTATCCTCACCCTCCAGAATGATATAAATGGAATCGATATAACAAAGAAAATCGATAATATAAAGAATCAACTTATTACACTCAAGAACTATATTACTTCCAACCATAAGGGTTTTATAGATGGAAGTATAACCTATATTGATGCTCGTATTGATAGAAAGCTCTTTGTGTGCCGAGAAAAGGTGATATGTACCCAAAATCTCGTACTCGTCTATGGTTCGATATACCAACAATAATTCCAATGAAAAATGAATATAAGGATGTTATCCAAAGGATCATAAGAATGTACTGAGGTAAAAAAATAGAGTTGGATTATGAGACTCCATTCCAATTACTTTGTGCAGTTATTCTCTCAGCTCAAGCAACAGATAAACAGGTAAATAAGATGACTCCCGCATTTTTCGCAAGGGTTCGTGAATCAAAAGACGTAATCAATCTTTCCCTTTCTGAGATAGAAGAATATCTTCGGTATGTAAACTTTTTCCGAAATAAATCTCGTTATATCAAGGCAATGGGAGAAAAAATCGCATGAGAATATGATGGAAAAATCCCAAATGACCTTACTCTCATTCAGACATTTCCATGAATTGGCATAAAGACAGCTAAAGTAATCTTATCCGTTCTTTATGATATGCCATATGTGGGAGTTGATACGCACGTTCATCGTGTGATGAATCGGATAGGAATCGTGAAAACAAAAATCCCCGAACAGACAGATCGAGAGATCGATAGGATATTCGACAATAAAACGAAGCAAGCCATGCATCATCCTATAGTGCTTTTTGGCCGATATACTTGTACTGCGAGGAAACCGAAGTGTCCAACTTGTCCAATATTGAAGGAGTGTAAGTACGAAAAGAAAACTCTTATGATAAAATAAAGTTAACTGAAGTCGTTTTCCTCAATCGTCACAAAACCATATGTAACATAATCTGCATTGGTAAGTTTTGTCTTATCAACTCCTGCTTTTTTGCATGCAAGAATGAAATATGACTCTGGTATTGAGCCAACATGAACCATATGTGGAAGGATGATCGACATAACCCCAATATTTTGAGAGAGAAATATGAGTCCCTCCTTGGTGATATCAAGTTCCTGGATATTCTTCAGAACTCGACGATCTTTTGATGTAAATCTATCTGTACGTATTCGGATTTTTTCGAGTGACTCTAACGTCTGAAGTCATATAGAAAAACGTTCATCCTTGAGACAAAGGAGCGTATTGTCGATACATTCAAAAGCGGTATTTTCTTTTTTACACTGAATACGTCCACTTGAAGCGATAACCCGCCCCTCATGGTAGAGTGTTACAAATACTGATTCTTTTGTATTCAGATGTGGGAGGATCTCGCTCAGAAAGTCAGCATGAGTAATAACCCGTTTTTCTTTTAAATATATTTCAAGAGTTTTTCGTACAAGAGTGTACATAAGTAGTAGGTTGGTAAATGAGAATTATTTTTACTTTTTCCCAAGGAGTATATTTTCCGCTTGTTTCTCGATATCTTTTTCCTCTTTTTCTATATCCGCAAAGACATTTCCAAGAGGATCAAATCATAATGTTTTATACATTTGATAGTAAGCCCAGAGTATCAAAAAAGTAACAAATGTTGACATAAAGAAGCACACCGTAACGATTCACATGAGGATAAAGAGTGCGTTTCATGAACTAGTAAAGGAATTATATACCCAGGATATTATGAGTCCTGTGAGGATAAGAGAGATGAAATTTGAATAGAATATGAGGAGTGAATATCGGTACTGTGCTATGATTCCCGTAAGGAGCAATAATCAAAATGTATTGAAGACAACGTGGAACGCATACGCTCAGAGAATAGCCGTCGATGAGTTGTATATAGTATTTATGATGAGATATAGTCCAGCCATGACCACATAGAGGATTCCTGAAAATATGGAGATCTGGACAAACATCGTCCGGACTCGAGTATATATATGTGGGAAGATGATAGAAAGCCCCAAAGTGTAGAGATAGTTCGCAAAAGTAAGACAAAAGAAGGTGATCATCGCAAGGAGTATTGGTGATACTCCAGTCGAAATCGAAAATTGTCCAGCAGTCAGAAATGCAAAGAGCAAGAACCCAACTCATGCAAGGAGCCCAACTACAAGCGACATGATGAGCATGAGTCAATAACCAGTAAGATCTATTTTCGGTGGACCAAGGAGCTCCTCAGTCGTGAGACTTGGATCCGAGAAGATTGTATTATTTTGGCTGTCGGACATAATAGATGAGGATGAGAAGCATTCAAACTGAGATAAATATATCTGCAAAGTTAAAATCTGCAAAGTATTTTACCGAAACGAAATCAATAACATGACCAATAAAGATACGCTCATACGCGTGAGATAGTGCTCAGGAAAGGATGAGCGCATATCAGACATCAAGAAGTCATGATTCCTTTGGTCTCTCGGTATTGCTATAGTAAACAACAATTCCGAATATGAGAATAGTGGTAATAATCTGTAGGAATATTCATTCTATCGGAAGAGAGAATGCAATTCCTGAATTATAAGCGAGCTTGAGTTCGATCCAATCTGGAATCATGAAAATGGGATTCTTGAGATAAAGTTCTGCAAGATACTTGGAACTCATATCAAGGAAAATCCCAAAGAAGATAATACCAAGGAAAAAAGGTTTTCGCATATCAAAGGTTATAAGTAGTTTCAAGGTAGACTATACAAAAAAGAACGTTCTTTGCAAGAGAAAACGGGAATACCTTTTACCTCTCAGGCTACTCCCATACCACAATAGTATTTCTATCTTGATAACATCATTAATTTATGTGTTCCTCATTATAGAATGAGTTCGATTTATTTCTAAAATCTTCTAGGCAAGAGCCACAGCAATTAGGAAGAAAAGAATGAGCTACACTTACATCTGGAATCCCATCTTGATTTTCTCGAGCCAATGGATTAGATATTAAAAGACTTCCGCAAATATACGGAAGTTCTGAAGAAAGGCAAATTACAGTATCGGCTCCCCAAAGTCTGCCAACTTCTCGACGATATCCGATTGAGACTTTGATATCTCTTTCACGGTTTCGAGTTTGGTTCGATTGTATTTTTTCCGAGAGATCTCACGGATTTTTGCTATATTGTCACTTTTTCCGGCTTCATCTTTTACATCAAAAGTACGGATAGAGAAGGTATCAGCAGGAATCCCATTGATCAGGAGCTTGATATACGCCTCACGAGCAGGGAGGTTCCCGAGATCATAGTCCGTGACTTGGGGAGCGAGATATCCTGCAATTTTCGGAGCATCATCCATCGATATTCGGAAACTCACGAAGGTACCAACATTTCCGAAAACGGCATTCTGTAGGTATCCTGGAATCTGTGAGAGAAACTGATGAGCAACATGAAGAGAGAGTCCATATTTACGAGCTTCGGAGAGGATCTCTGAAAAAGTCTCTGTCGCAAAGTTCTGGAACTCATCGATATAGAGATAGAACGGTATGCGATCTTTTGGCTGGATATCTGCACGAGTCATCGCCGCCTGATAGAGCTTGGTCACGATCATTGCACCGAGGAATCCCATGATCTCTTCCTGGAGTTTTCCTTTCGGGAGATTGACCAAGAATATCTTCTTCTGATCCATGAGTTCGCGGAAATCGATCTTGTTCTCTGCACCAGAAAATATATTGCGGATAGCATCGATAGAGAGGATTTGCCCAACCTTATTGAGAATCGGCATGATGGCCTCGGAGTTGAACTGCTGACTCCAACCGGCAAATTCATTGGACCAGAAGTTCCGTACCACATCATCTTGTACCACTTCAATCATCTTATAGCGAAAGTCCTTATCTGTGAGCGCGCGAATGATATCAAATACCGTTGCACCAGGCAAGTCATAGAGAGCTAGGACGATCATACGGAGCACATGCTCGAGTTTTGGGTTCCAATTGGCACCGAAGAACTTCTTGAATATATCGATAAATCCCTTCGCTCCGATCTGCTTCGATTCTCCAGGTTTCAGTGAAAGAGGATTGAAGGCAAATGGGAACTCGGTATCGGTCGGATCAAAAAGCACGACGTCGTTGTATCGTTCTGGTGGAATCACTGCAAGTGTCTCTTCGATGAGATCTCCATGCGGATCGATCACAGCAAAACCATTTCCTCGGAGGATATCTTCGTGCATGAGTGATGAGAGAAACTTGGTCTTCCCTACTCCTGTTTTCCCGACTACATAGAGATGACGTACTCGATCGAGCGGCAAGATTCCTACAGAGTTACGAACTCCACGGTAGTCAGAAATACCAATAGGGGTTATGTCTTTTTGGTTAGTATTTGGGATAGGGACATCATTTGGTGCTGGAAGACGCTTCGAATTGACACGGAGTAGTTTTGGTTCTTCTTTTGGATTCACTGGAAACTGGAAGAGTGAGCCAACTTCTGGAGGAGTCATGATAAGGTGTGGCTCCGAAATCCGCATTACATCATGGAATTTTCCGATCTTATCGGTATCGTGCGTCTTGAAGTAAAACTGATTGTATGGAAAGTTTTTATACCGATCAAATGACTTTACGAGAAGTTTCGAGAAAATATATTTCTTCGTGTGACTCTGTTCAAAGAGGGTAATCCCAACCTCAAAGAGCTCATGATGCATCTTGTGTTCAAAGTACTCTCGCCCATTTTGCTTCCAATGTTTCTCAATCTTTGGATTCCATAGGTACCGATACCACTCAAGAGCCTTCTTTATCCGAAGCCAGAGAAATCGAAGATGCGCACGGAGGTAGAACCCTCGTTCGGTCGTGTGTCTCGGACGAAGTGCGAAGTCGAGGTATACAGTATCTTCTGGGAGGACCTTATCAAAGAGACGAAACATCGCCGTCATATTGTCTTCCTCTTCTGTGATATGAAACGGGTAAAATCCGTTATTCTCGAGTTCTATATGACTAACATGAACAGTCTTCCCAGGAGTAAACACGTGACTCCACATAGGAATGATCTCATACCCATAAAACCGAGTATAAATCTCATTGGATAGGTACTCCAGCGAATCAGCATCTCCCGTTAAGACGTAGGAAATATGTCGCTTCTCAAGTACGATTCCGATATGAACCGTGTGATGAAGTGAGTTTGCAATAATATCAAGAAACTGAACAAAATCCTCACGCGTTGTTTTCGTTGAGTGGAATGGGATAATATGAACAGAAGTAAGTGAATGAAACGACATAGTAGACTATTTCTTCGAAGTATAACTAAAAATATAAGAAAGTGCAACTTTTAAGGAAAAATTGTACTTGAAACGGAAGAATTATAATCATTACCCCTCTAATTCCCTATTATAACACTCCTCATAGTAACTCAATCTCTTTCCTCTCAGACTTGTACGTTGTAATCATCTCTTTTCCACACTTACTACATTTTCATTCAAATAACTTCCTTGGATTTCTGAGTGCCATACGATCCATGAGATAGTTTTTCTCGTAGTTTAACATCTTCTCTGGAATCGATAAAATCAGACTTGCAGATACTACAGTGGCAGGTTTTGGTTTCGATGAACTCCTCGTTCAGTGTGACTGGATACATATCTCCTAGAGTAAATTTTCGAAAAAACTATACAGGAAATACTCCCATTTGCAATAGAAAAGCCTAGATACTCTTTGCTTTATTTTTCACATCATGATAGAATATTTTGAATTACCAACCTATGGCTCTTACCTTCTTTTTCGCATCAATTAGCTCCATCTCATAACTTATAAGCACTATGGCCCAGAATCTCAAAAATGTTCTCGCTTACTCGAATACTTGGCTCGATATCATCAAGCAATCTGACGTTCCAGAGAGGAAACTCGGAGAATGGATTATCAGTGAATCTATCGATAACTTTCGCAATCACTTCAATGAATGATGGCTCGAAAATAGAAAGTCCGTTACAGAAGCAGGGCAATGGGCATCAACTGAGTGGAGTGGAAAGTGAGCAATTTTCCGTGATGTCTTGGGGCGCGAATATATCGACTTCCTCGGATGATATGGACTCATGAGTCATGGTTGGTCTCACCCAGAAATTATCGAAGCCGTCAATGCTCAGCTTCTCTGTAATCCTATGCCGTCACAAGAACTCATTGATCCACTTCGTGGAGCTCTTGCCCGTATCATGTCCGAACTCTTACCTGGAAATATCGAATACAGTTTCTTCGCTGCAAGCGGAACAGAAGCGGTTGAGTGAGCCATAAAACTTGCAAAACTCTATACAAAAAAAGATGCATTTATCGTGGCGACTGGTGCATTCCATGGAAAAACTATGGGTTCACTGTCCATGATTGGAAAGTCTATCTATCGTGAACCTCTTGGACGACTCTATGGCTGACCGGTATATCATATTCCTTATGGTGATGCCAATTCGCTTGAACAGCAACTCGAAACCTGTAAAAAAATCGGGGTTGGTATTGCCTGAGTTATGTTTGAGCCAATACAAGGTGAAGCCTGAGCAATCGTTCCTCCTGATGACTTCTGGCCACGAGCTCGCGAACTCACCAAAAGATATGGAACGCTCCTTATAGCAGATGAGGTGCAGACAGGGCTCGGGCGAACTGGAAAGCTCTGGTGAGTAGATCACTGGTGAATACAACCTGATATTATCACATCAGGAAAGGCTCTTGGTGGTGGAGTGATGCCAATAAGCGCATTCTCTTCTACGAAGGAAATCTGGGAATCTCTCATGCACCCGAACCCATTTATGCATACAACTACAACTGGTGGATGAGCACTTGCTTGTGCGGCTGCTATTGCAAGCATCAATGTTATGCTTCGTGATGATTATCCAAAACAAGCAGAAGAAAAGTGAAACTACATCATGAAAAAACTCCAGAAACTTGCTCTCGAATATCCAGAGATATATAAGGAAGTCTCTGGAAAATGACTCCTCATCGGACAACACTTTCAGAGTCATGATATCGGATATGCTGTCTCATCTGAGCTCTTCAAACGTGGTGTGTTGGTTGCAGGTACGCTCATTGCGGCAGATACGATCCGCATCGAACCTCCTATTGTGATAACCTATGAGGAGATCGATGAAGGAATAAGAAGACTTGAAGAATCCATAAAAGCTGTCGCATGAAAGTTATAAATATATAATCATATAAAAATAACAATACTTTTAAGTGAGACTTATTCTCATTTAGTTTTGATTTAATTTAAAATACAATTATAATAACTCCATTACTAATTTTTAACCCTCTTACTTTATGTCCACCAATAATCCATTCCTCTCTGCCAAGAAACAGATGCAATCAGCATATAAGTTCCTCAAAGGTCGTTATGATGACCAGTTTGCGAAGATCCTATATCCAGAACGGATTATCGAGGTCAGTATTCCAGTCAAGATGGATACTGGTGAGATCAAGACTTTTACTGGATATCGTATCCAACACAATGCGGCTCTTGGTCCATACAAAGGTGGTATTCGTTACCATCAGGGGGTAACCAAAGATGAAGTGATGGCACTCTCAACTTGGATGAGTATCAAGTGTGCTACTCTCAGCCTTCCACTTGGTGGCTCAAAAGGTGGAATTATCGTGAATCCAAAAGAACTCTCAGAGCGTGAGCTTGAAGCGCTTTCTCGTGGTTGGGTACAGAAGCTTTACAAGTATGTTGGACCCCTTGATGATGTCCCAGCACCAGATGTAAATACCAACGGAAAGATTATGGCATGGATGGTGGATGAATATTCCAAGCTTGTTGGACACTGGACACCAGGAACTTTTACAGGAAAACCGATCTCTATCGGAGGTTCTCTTGGACGTGATACTGCTACTGCTCAATGAGGTCTCTATGTTCTTGAATCGTATCTCAGAAAGGTGGATAATCTCGAAGATGTTCGCCCACATGGTGATATCATGACAGAATCTCCTATCAAGGGAAAGAGGATTATTATCCAATGAGCAGGAAATGCTGGACTTAACATGATCGAACTCACTTATAAGGCTGGTGCTATCATCATTGGGACATCTGATTCTCATGGTGGAATCTCGGATCCAAAGGGTCTTGATATAGAGCAGATTGTGAAACTTAAGAATGAGAAAAAATCTCTCACAGAATACAAGTGAGGAAAGCATATTACCAACGCTGAACTCCTTGAACTCGAATGTGATATCTTCATTCCTGCTGCGCTCGAGAATCAGATTACGAGTGAAAATGTGAAAAATATCAAGGCACATCTTATCATGGAACTTGCCAATGGTCCTGTTACTCCTGATGCAGATGCTATCCTTTTTGCGAGATGAATTCCCGTTATTCCTGATATACTAGCCAATGCTGGTGGTGTAACTGTGAGTTATTTTGAACAGGTACAGAATAATGCCAATTATTTCTGGTCATATGAAGAAGTGGAAGAAAAACTCAAATTCAAGATGGAAACAGCACTTGAGTGAGTTCTCCACTCAGCGAAGGAACACAATGTTATGCTGCGAACCTGAGCATATATCGTAGCACTTGAGCGCATCCTTGAAGCCATGAAAACGAGAGGAGAGTAATATATTTCTCCAATTGACAAATAGAACTTCGGTTATAATATGCCTATAGAAGAAGTTCTATTTTTATTTTGTCTTTATGAAAACTATTCG
>JAVHPT010000014.1:0-2209 GCA_036170735.1 Patescibacteria group bacterium
CATTTAAATTCGACCGGCAAAGAAGTAAATACTTCGGCCACTCAGAATTTATTTATGCCGGCCACGACGCGAGTAATTTCCGGCACCATAACTTTAGGTTCATTGTGTAATTCGGGCGGATATGATAAGCAAGTGGTGGTGTTTGCTTCACCGGAAAATATCAGTACCGGTTTTAAAGAACAAAATCCCGCTTTTTTCAGAACAGGCGCCAGTAATTGCGTAGCTAATTATGCGATCGGCGTGCCGACAAACGGCGTTTATCGAATTGAAGCGCATATTCCGCCTTCAACCGTCGGGGGCATTACCGCCTCAACCGACTATACTGATCCGGAAGAACAATTAGTTACTATTTCTAACTCCGCTTTAACCGCCATAAAAAATTTCACTTTTTCCGCCGCGACTCATCGAATTGTCGGACATGTTGTAAAACCGGTCGGTGAATTCGGCAGTGATGAACGCGGAAAATTATGGGTCTTTGCTTATCAACCGCAGGGCGGAAAGGGAACGGGCGCGCAGGTAGCCGCAGACGGCAGCTTTACTTTAAATGTTTCGAAAGGAGTCTGGAAAATCGGGGTGAGCGGAGAAAATATGCCTTTTCCGGTTGAAGTTCAGGTTGAGGTTGATGGTACCTACGCGATTGGCCAGCCGCCAAAAGGGCCGAGAATCGTCATCGCTCCGCCGTCTGATTTTATTGAAGGATATGTGAAAGATGCGGCCGGTAATGGCTTATCAAATGTTTCTTTATATGCTTGGCTAGAGGGCGGTCCAGGAAACGGAAACGCCCAAACTGATAGTCAAGGATATTATAAAATGTATGTCGGACCGGGGGCGAATTATCATGTTGGTGCGAATTCGCAGTCATTCGGATTTTTAGGAGAACAACCGGGAATTGAGGTTACTTCCGAAACACATCCGACGGTTAATTTTACTGTTTCTTCTTCAGATAATTATACTGTATCCGGTACGGTCACTAAAGGCGGCGTTGGATTGCAACAAGCTTTTATCTTTATTACTCAAGGGGAGCGCGGCCAGATGCTCGGCAGCAGTGGAACGGATTCGGACGGCGTTTATTCCTTACGCGTTTCCAGTGAAGCTAATAGTTGGATTCATGTCGGATTACCCGGAAAAGGAGAGGTTTATAAAGAAAATTTAGGGACAATCAGCACCAGTACGACAAAAAATATTACTCTACTGGCCTCAACGATAAAAGTTCGCATTTCGCCGGCCACCGATTTTACGCAAGCGTTTGTCGGTGTTCATAGTGATCAAGGTGGAGGTTTTTCGGATGTTGATGTCGCGATTGCGAGTTCTACTTATCGCGAATATCAAATTGATATTCCTCGCCCGGGCTCCGGATCAACAACTTATTATGTTGAAGGTGGTATTCCGGGATATGGACCGCTAAACCAAAAGACTATTGTTGTAAATAGTGACGGAACGTTTACTGAAAATAGCGGAACAGCCAATGATGGGATTATTGAATATACTTTAGGCGGATTTTATTCTGTTTCCGGGACAGTCACCGGAAGCGGTGTTGGCGGTGCCTGGATCTGGACGTCCGGATCAAATGGCGGGGGCGGAACGCAAACCGCGGAGGATGGAACTTATACTTTAAAATTAAAAAATGGCACTTATGATATTGGTATCGGAAAACCGGGATATATCGGTAATAAAATTACCATAACCGTTGATGGCGCGCCGTTAACCGGTCAAAATTTAACTCTGACCGCGGCCGGAAATACTATTACCGGAACAGTTTATCTTCCCGGAGGAGTTACTAAAGTTATTAATGCGCGAGTTTGGGCCCAAAATAATACCGGTGGTTGGGCCGGCGGATCAACTGATGCTAACGGTGAATATTCGTTAAATGTCGGTAATGGCAGCTGGAATGTCCAGGCGGCGTATGATGGTTATAATTCTACTTCAACCACAGTTACCGCGCCTGCTACGGGAACAAATATAACTCTGGTTACTATTGACGGTTTTAACGCTAATTTAAAAAATTCTCCAATTACTCCGGCGGATGGCGGTATTATTCAAGAAACCGGAATTAAGGTTGATTTTCCTAAGAATGCTTTAGGAACCGGATCAAGCGCCGGAACGGTTGAAGTAAAAAACACGACTAATGTTCCGACTGTGGCCTCAACTAGAGTTATTGGTAATGCTCGTGATATTACCGCACGTAATAGTTCCAATCAAAATATTACTA
>JAVHPT010000014.1:2309-4293 GCA_036170735.1 Patescibacteria group bacterium
GGTCTAAGTGCCAGTGTGGTAGATCAGCATCACATTAATCTTTCTTGGACAGCGACCAGCGGCGCGACCAGCTATGATATTTATCGAGACACAGCTGCTGATGGGCCTTTCCCGAGAATAGGAGCCGAACCGACTGTGGCCTCAGGATTGACTACAACCTATTCGGATTCCGGTTTGACGGCCAATACCACCTATTATTATAAAATTACTGCCTTAAATGGATCAGGTGAATCGTCTTCCACAGTAGCCGTTTACGCCACGACGACCGCGGCTTCGGAAACAGGCGGCAATCTTTGCACCGGTTTAAATTGTCCGATGGATGGTGTAGTAATTACTGTGCCCAGTGCGAACTATGGAACCGGAACCTATACGGCGACGCAAAGCGTTACTCTTAGCGCTACGGGCGCTTCCAGCATCCATTACACCACTAACGGCACCGATCCAACTTGTACCTCAGGAACGACAATTTCCGGCTCATCCGGCTCTTTGTCAGTGGCTTCTTCGCAAACAGTTAAGGCCTTATCTTGTTATGCTAATGGTAATCATTCTACTATCGCTCCTTTCGTCTATACCATACAATGCGCGATAACTTCAGTCGATCACGGTTCAGTGGCCGCTTATTCTTCTTGCGCTATAACTTGCAATTCCGGCTATACCTTAAGCGGCAGTACTTGCGTCGCTTCCGGTGGCGGCGGTGGTGGCGGCGGTGGAGATTCTTCTGCTCCGACTTCCGTAACTACTATCGGTTCCGGATCTATTACTGTCCCAATGAGTGTTGATAGCACTCAAATCGGTAATTTAACTCAATCTTTGTCAGATGGTTCTATAGTGGAGTTAGACGTGCCCAAAGGTGCGGTTACCGCTCAGACCACGTTTTCAGCCACAGCTGGATCATTAACGAGCAGTATGACCCCCTTAAATACCACTGGCGCCTTAATGGTCGGCAATCAGGTCTTTAATATTACGGCTACGAGTAATAATGTCGCGGTTCGCAATTTTTCGGGTAATTTAACAATTTCTTTAACTGTCCCTAATTTACCGGCCGATACTTTAAGTTTGGGTGTTTATTACTTTAACGACACAACTAACGAATGGAATTTAGTTCCGGGCGCGGTGTTTGATGCGATAAACAATAAGGTTACTTTTTCAGTCAATCATTTAACTAAATTTAGTGTCTTTAATATTCTGGGACTTCCGTTTTTGATTAAAACCGCCTCGGCTTCGACTGTTGTCACTCCGCCAGTTACTCCGACACCACCAGTTGTTGGACAATCCGATCAGATAAAAAATATTGTGGCGGAAGCGGCCACTATTTCCGGACGTGACGTTGCTCAGGTTTTAGCTGCTGTCGGTTTAAGGCGCGATACTAAGGCCGAAGTTACTGCGTCTCTTAAATATACAACCAAACTTGTTAGCGGTTTGAAGAATATTACGGCCGAAATTAAAGCGACAATCACTAATTTCGTAAATTACGGCACTCCGACGACTAGAGTTCTGGGTGCGGGCGAAAGAGCCGGTGTAATTAGTTCTTATCGATCCGCCTATGGTAAAGTTCCTTCGACGGCCGCGGAATGGCTTGATGTGATTAAAATTAGTAATGGACGTTGGCCGAGCGTAACCAGCGCCTCAGCGGAAGCTCAGGCGGCTCTAGAATTTAAGAAAGTTTATAAGCGTTCGCCTAATATGAAGAATGCGAACGATAACGCCGCCGTTACCGTTATTGCCTATGGCTTACGGCCAGCTAATCGTAATACGAATAGTGAAAAAGCAGCCATTAAGAGTTTTACTGCGGTTTATGGTCACGCTCCGATAAACGCTCTAGCCTGGGATATTGTTCGCGCGATCGCCTATTCCGGCGCGAAGAGATAAATAAATTAAAACGTTGTCTAAAAAAGAGCCTGTTTAGCGCAGGTTCTTTTTTATTTATTAATTTTTTAGAAAAAATTTAAATTTTTTTAATCCTTCTTTTGTTATAGTAAAGAAA
>JAVHPT010000015.1:0-8934 GCA_036170735.1 Patescibacteria group bacterium
TGGTGCCCGAAGAGGGACTTGAACCCTCACACCTTGCGGCAACGGCTTCTAAGACCGTCGTGTCTACCAATTCCACCATCCGGGCAGGTGAGCGGATTATAGAGAAAAGGTGAAGGAACGCAAGAAAAAACTTCCGAGCAAGTCGGAAGTTTTTGGTAGATATGCAATTAACCAAGAAATCAAATTTTCACATTGGAAGTGTCGTCTCCATATTCATTCTTTCATTTAGTACCAGGGCGGAACATAAGATAAAGTCCAAGGGCAATAATTCCATAACGGATATAGTCTCTTGCTAAAATAAGAATATCCAAAGGAATAATCTCTGGAATAAATCAAACAAATTCTCAAATAAGTAAAAGTGCTATTGAAAAAAAGAGAATGAACCCACCTATAAAAAGACGGCTCTCAGTTACTCATGAACTTCAGAAATCGTGGCACCTTTTCTTAATAAGTGTAGGTAAAAAGAAAAGAGAAGCTCAATAATAAAGAAACATTGGAAGTAATCACATAATGACTCATGAACTTATCATAATGGTAACTGCCACTTCTGACTTAGACTTTAATGCCTCCAGAAATATTGCCATAACCACACTATTTACCACAATGATAGGAATAATTGCAAGTATCCCCGGAACAAATACGCGAGTTTGGAACTGTCTTTTTCCAATACGCTTTTCTTTTTCAAGATCGAAATATCTTTCCTTAAAAGAATATGAAACCTTATTTTCCATGTCCATATAGTAAAAATTATAAAATAAGACTTTCTCAAAGTACCACTTCTACCCCCCCCCTGTCAAATTTTGAGACTATTTTTTTGAAATATACCAATATTCTCAGATGTTTCCTTTCTAAGGAGCTCTCATCTAAAACCTCAAATTTAGAACTCTCAACTCCTTTTGACATTCACTCATTTTTCCATATTATTCCCGCGATTTATAGAAAAGATGGGAGAGATTTTTCTTTCCTTTCATATCTCCAAAGTCTCTAACCTCTAATCTCTGTTCTATGGCTATTTCCAAAGACCTGAAAAATATCCGAAACTTCGGTATCGCCGCGCATATTGATGCTGGAAAAACGACTACTTCTGAACGCGTTCTCTTTTATACTGGTATCAGCCACAAGATCGGGGAGGTGCATGATGGTGCTGCAACTATGGACTGGATGGAGCAAGAGAAGGAACGTGGTATCACGATTACTTCTGCTGCGACCACTACAACATGGAAGGGGATCCAACTCAACCTGATCGATACTCCGGGACACGTTGACTTCACGATCGAGGTAGAGCGATCTATGCGCGTACTTGATGGTGCGGTTGCGGTTTTCGATGCTTCACAAGGAGTGGAGCCACAGTCTGAGACCGTATGGAAACAAGCAGATAAATATGGTGTTCCTCGTATCGCGTTTGCGAACAAGATGGACAAAACAGGTGGTAACTTCATGATGACGTACGAGTCTATCATCAAGCGTCTCGCTGGTAACAAGGTAATCCCTATCCAACTCCCTATCGGTCAGGAAAATGACTTCTCTGGAATCATCAACCTTATCAATATGAAGGCGTACAAGTTCGATGGAAAGATGGGTGAATTGGTCGTTGAATTCGAGATTCCTGAAAATATGAAGGCAGAAGCCGAAAAGTGGCATGCAAAACTCGTGGAAAAGGCAGCGGAACAAGATGATGAACTCATGAACAAGTTTTTTGATAATGGAACTCTCTCAGAAGCAGAGATCAAGCAAGGACTTCGCAAGGGTGTTATTTCTGATGCGGTATACCCTCTCATGTGTGGTTCAGCCCTCATGAACAAGGGTGTTCAGCTCGTTCTCGACGCGGTTGTAGACTTCCTCCCATCTCCTCTCGATATCAACGAAGGAACTATTACTGGTGTAGATGTTGATGATTTTGAGAGAAAGATTACCCTCAAGCAAGATCCAAACGAATCACTTGGTGCGATTGCCTTCAAGATAATGACAGATCCATTTGTTGGACGTATTACCTTCGTTCGTGTCTATGCTGGAACACTTAAATCTGGTTCATATGTTATGAACTCGGTGAGCGGAGAGAAGGAACGTATTGGTCGTCTCCTCCAGATGCACGCCAACAATCGTACAGAAATCGAAGAGATCCCAGCAGGAAACATCGGTGCCGTTATCGGCCTCAAAAACACAAAGACTGGAGATACTCTCTGTGATGAGAACAACCAAGTTATCCTCGAACGTATGGTGTTCCCTGAACCAGTTATCTCCATCTCCGTCGAACCAAAAACAAAAGCAGATCAAGAAAGGATGGGTATGGCTCTCGGGAAACTCGCTGAAGAAGATCCTTCATTCCGCGTTTCTAGTAATCCTGAAACTGGTCAGACGATCATGGCAGGTATGGGTGAACTTCACCTCGAAATCCTCGTGGATCGTATGAAACGAGAGTTCAAGGTCGAAGCAAATGTCGGTGCCCCTCAAGTTGCGTACCGTGAAACGATCACTCAAGCTGTAGTTGGTGAACGTGGTGTGCACAAGAAGCAATCTGGTGGACGTGGTCAGTTTGGTGATGTTACTATTACCTTCGAACCAATCACTCCTGAGATGCGCGCTGCAGATCCAGAAGGACTCAAAACTGAAACAGTATTTGTGAACAAAATCGTTGGTGGTGTGGTTCCTCGTGAATTCATCCCAGGTGTGGAAAAAGGACTTCTCCAGGCCTACACTCGCGGTATCATCGCTGGGTATCCTATCGTTGATGTTCGTGCGACTCTCACCTTTGGTTCTTACCATGACGTTGACTCGAACGAACTCGCGTTCCGTATGGCTGCCATCAAAGCATTCCGCCAAGCAGCCAAGAAGGCTCGTCCAGTTCTCCTCGAACCAATTATGCTCGTGGAAGTAAATACCCCAGAAGAGTACATGGGTGACGTTCTCGGAAACCTCAACTCAAAGCGTGGTCAGATCATCGAGATGACTGAACGTGGTCTCGCAAAGATCATCCGTGCTCACGTACCTCTATCTGAAATGTTTGGATACTCAACAGATCTCCGATCATCTTCTCAGGGACGTGCAACATACGTTATGGAATTTGCTCATTACGCTCAGGTTCCAAACAACATCACTGAAAAAATCCGCGCTGAACGCGGAGTGAAGTTCGAGGAAGATGAGGAAGATGCATAGAATGAAGCAATCCAGTCACTATGAAGATAGTTCAAAAAATCCCCTACGAAAGTGGGGGATTATTCAATTTTATTGGATTTTATTTGCAATATAATGCAAATTTATCTATTATTTTTTGCATGATCGCATATGAAAGAACGACCATATTCTACGAAAGTGGGGGATTGTTTTTTAAAAAGAGTTCAAGATTTGACGAGGGGGTCAGTGTTATAGTAATCGAGCTTTATTATTAATTTTCTTTCTATGAAGAAACAAATTTTATTTGTTACTGGATTGCTAGCCTCATATTCCTCTGTTTTTGCTAGTAATCCATTTTGAGATGCAAAAGTAGAAATTGCTGATCCTGTACAACCAGTGTCAGTAGCAACCCCACCTACTGATTTATTCAATCCACCTTGGCATCTAGTGTATGGTCCTACTATAGTTCTTTCTATTTAGGGCATTCTTATTTTGGCATATATCATTTCACAGATTTGGTATTTCCGGAAACCTGAAACTATTTTTTCTTGGGGTCTAGTATAAAAAACTATTTTTAGTGTTCTTTTAATGGTCGTTGGTTACTTCTATTACAGATATTGCATATATTATGCTGATTTCAAGTATCGGTTAATTGGGACTGTTATTCTGATCTGAAAAATCCCTCTCAAATTTGAGAGGGATTTTCATATACTCCAATTATTGCAATTCTTTCTCCACTTCTCCGGCAATCTTGATCGATGGCTTGAGAGTTTTTGCACCGGTTGTCCATCTTGCAGGACAGGCAGTTCCAGGATTGGCAGCCATATATTGAAGTGCCTCGAGTTTTCGAAGGAGTTCGGCAGAGTTGCGCCCAAGTGATCATGAAGTAATTTCAATACCTCGGCAGATTCCCTCTGGATCAATGATAAATGTTCCTCGTCCAGCAACTCCTGACTTTTCATCGAGGATATTGTATGCTGCAGCGATGTCGAGACCATGATCCGCGAGCATAAGGTATGGAAAACCTTTCATGAGACCTTCATGCTTGACCCATGCACGGTGAGAAAACACCGTATCAGTAGAGGCTGCTAGAACCGTCACACCAAGTGCGTCAAACTGTACTTTAGCTTCTGCCATATCACGGAGTTCCGTTGGACAAACAAAGGTAAAGTCTGCAGGATAGAAGAAAAGTACAGTCCACTTTCCTTTCTGGTCTTCGAGAGAAACCCGGAGTTCGTCATCCTGGACAGGATCATACGCAGGAAGGTCGAATATTGGAGCAGGGGTATCGATCTTCACCTGCTCGAAAAAGAATTCATTATCACAACAAGACATAGGAATAAAGTTTAGGAAATAGTAACTGTTTTACTTCTTTCTTTGGTGAATTCTCTGGAAAAAGAAGAAAACAGTGAAATGGGGGTTCGGGGGGAAAACACTGTTTAAGCGAGAATAAAATCTGTATCCAAGCTGAGCAAGGCGAGCAATAAGTGAGTTTGGCTTCCCTCCGAAACTTTTATTACTTTTGGTTACAAAAGTAAGGAGATATTGTTTCAAGAAAGAAGCGAAAGAAGAACTTTTTGTTCCTTTTTAGTTAAAAAAGTACTTACATAATATATAGGTTTTCTCCCTAAAATCAAGTTAAAATGAGAATTATTCTCACTTTAATTATTGTCACCATGTGATGCTCAAGAATCAAGCAGAAATGATTGCTTTTCCGAGAAATATTCTCATAATATGGGCCGTTTCATCCACTTAGGTTTTCTAAAATATGCGTATTCTTCCAATCGGTATTTTTGCTGTTATATCACTCTTTGTGGCTTCATCTATACATGCTGCGGGCATCCCAAGTGTTCTCAAGATAAAAACATATGAGTATGATGATGTGGAAAAGACGTTTACGGAGATTGCTGAGTGAAGTGCCGTATATCTTGTAAACAAGCAGATCATCACCAATGCTCATGTGATCGAGTGATCTGAAGATACAACTCCTACTGGGTACTATGAAGTATGTTTTTCATCCGATTTTAAGAAAGATCCTGCATGTTTTGATACTGCAAAACTCGTAAAATACGATACCAATGCGGATCTAGCTATTCTCGAGCTCTCAGCAAATCCGAACTGACTTGAGCCAATAACACCAGGAACAACTCCAATCCAGATTGGAGACACAGTCACAGCATATGGATACCCAGGTATTGGTGGGAACACTATAACAAGAACTGAATGAAAAATAGCAGGATACGAGGATGGATCATATAAGATCGATGCAACCATCGACCATGGAAGTTCCTGAGGTGGTGCTTTTAATAGTAAATGAGAGTGGGTTGGTATTCCTCGTACTATCGTTTCTGATAATGGACTTATTGGATATGTGATCCCGATGTCGCGGATTTCCGCATTCCGAAATGGGAAACTCGATACAACTGTCAAATACAAGGACACTTCTCTTTCCTTTTTCCGAAAGAATCAACTCGAAGCGGAGAAGATGCTCAAGCGCCAAAGAGTGAGTGATGATGTTCTCCAGATAAACAATATACGAAAGAATGGTTTCGTCCTTGTGAGTGAGGTGAAAGATACAGAAGGAAGCATGGCAATATATAATTTTTCGAGTAGCAATAAGCACGTAAATATCACGATTACCTGTTGAAAAACTGCAGGTACTTCCACACTCCAATCTATCATGCAAGATATCACGAGTGTTGACGGGAGTCAAACTCGCAGTTATGCTTCATGAACGACCAAGCAAGGAAGCGAGATATTTATCGTACGAGATGAGGTAAATAAGGAGACTTCTGCAGGGAAAAAACCAGTAATGCTCACGTATTTTTATCCTTGAATATCTCCCGCGTGTGTTACTCTTATAACCGGATTGCATGCCAGCAAAGATCAAAGTGTCCTGAATCAGGCGGAAAAATTCATAAAAAATGAGGTAACTTTCAAGACACAAGGAGGGCGTATGGCCAACCGATTTGTTGTTGATACCACGAACACTCCGTATATGCTCTTCTCTGAGATGAGTTCCATCTGAGGCGTAGATCATACATTTTTCGTAAAATCTCCTACTACAAATGCTCCTTGGATATCAACTTCAGGTGTGTATGATAAAAAGTACGGAGATATGCAGGAACTATTTTCAGAAGGTTCTGATACGACTTACACGGGAAAAGACTTTTCTTGGAGTACATTTTTCCATGAATATTCATCGAACTCCGCCGATGCCGAAACAAAGGTCGCGGAGGTGACTCTTCCTGATGGGAAAAAATGAGTTATCACCTCATACCAGTCTTCTGACAACAGCTACTGAGGTATCTCACTTTTTGTTCCTTACAAAGATAACTCCGGAAAAATTCACGCGTTCAAGTTATCCTTTTCATTTTTACCCAAGAAAGAGCCCCCATACATCCAAGATATAAAAAATATTTTTGGGCATATTCGTGTTTCTGGATCTTCTCTGTTTTAATATTTTCCTCGCGCCATGAGAACTCATCAATATCGAAACATCATCTGTAATACCTGTTCTTGCCGACACATGTCGGCGGATGATATTTTCAATGAGATCAAGAAAGAGAGTCAGAAGATCGGTCGTGCAACAGTATATCGCAATATCGAGGCCATGGCAGAAAGTGGAGTACTACGGAGATTCCCTGGAATTAACGGGAAGACATATTATGAATGCAATGATGCTGTGCATGCTCATATGGTTGATGAAAAGAGTGGGATTTTCTGTGATTTTCCCATCGAAAATATTGCAGTAAAAGGAATCCCTGACGGATATGAGGTCAGTGAATTAAGGATAGAAATTCGTAAGAAATCTGATTAGACATGCTCCCAAAAGATATTTTCAAAAATCATATTCATATAGGAATTGACCTTGATGAAACCCTTGCAAGCACATCTTCTGGCATGCTAGAAGTCGCTCACGATATGGGAAAATTACTTCATTGTTCAAGCACAGAAGACCTTTCTATACATGATATCTTTGATGATCCTTCATTCATGGTAACAGAGCAGGAAATGCTCGAAATATGGCAAGAATATAACATACGAACTATGAGTCCCCTTAATGTTCCTCCACAAGAAGGAGCAATACAAGGAATTGGTTCTTTATTTACAGCATGAAAAAGATGTTCTATCATTACGGCGCGAAACGGTAATAATACTATAGAAAGAATAGGAACAGAAAATTGGGTAAATCACTATTTTCCTACCATAGGAACCGAAAATATACATTTTGTGAATCATTATAGCAATGAGTCTCTCCCAAAATCTCAGGTCTGTAAAAGTCTCGGCATTGCCCTCTTGATTGATGACCATATCAATAATGCACACGATATGATACAGGCATGATTTTCGATGATTCTTCTTGAGAAACCATGGAATCGTGATGTAGAATTTGTACATCCGCTTTTACATCGAGTAAAAGGCTGGAAGGATATTATTGATAACCTGGAACGAAAAGATGCCTAAAAAAATTCTCGTCTGACTATCTTGATGAGTTGATTCTGCTGTTTCTACTCTGCTTCTGAAAGAACAGGGTTATGAGGTAGCATGTGGGTTTATGATTAACTATCTTGATGAAGAAAATCCTGATTCTTGTCCAACAAAAGTAGACCTTGAAGAGGCAAGAAAAGTAGCAGAATTTTTAGGCCTTCCCCTCTATACATTCGATTATCGAGAGGAGTATGAGAAACGGATCGTTGATTATATCTACCGAGAGTATAAGGTCGGAAGAACACCAAATCCTGATGTCTTTTGTAATAATTTGGTAAAATTTGATCTCTTCCTTGAGGAAGCTCTTTCTCTCGGATTTGACGGAATCGCTACTGGGCATTATGCACAGAAAAGTACGGAATGATACCTACTAAAGTGAAGTGACTCTTCAAAAGACCAATCTTATTTTCTTTCTCGTTTATCACCATTTCAGCTCGAACATGCGCTCTTTCCTATTGGGAATTTGCTCAAATCCGAGGTACGGAAGATCGCAAAAAAGGAAAATCTTCCAAATGCAGAACGCAAAGATAGTCAGTGACTCTGTTTTATTGGGAAAGTGAGCATGAAGAAATTCCTCGAACGAAAAATCCCAAAGAAACCAGGAAATATCCTCGATACCACTGGTGGTATCATTGGACAACATGAATGAGCCTTCTCTTATACTATATGACAAAGACGGGGAATAAAGATTGGAGGCGGTCCAGCCCTTTTTGTGGTCGCAAAGAATACAAAAGACAACACCATTACCGTAGGAACTGATCACGATCTTCAACTTTATTCGTCCTCTTGTATTCTTACTGATTGGATCGGGAAAATTCCAGAAGAATGAAAGAAATATGGAGCAAAGATACGATATCGGCAAGAAAACCAAGTCTCTCAATTAATATCTAATGATTGACAGATCATAATTAAATTTAAAAATCCACAACGCGCCATCACTTCTGGACAAATCTGTGTTATCTATGATGGAGATATGGTTATCGGAAGTGGCGTAATAGAATAGAACATTTTTATTAAAAAATACTATTCTCCTCTCAATACTTCTTTATCCCTGAGTACCTTTGGATCAGTGCCAAAAATGGCATCATAGAGAGCAAGCCACCTGGCTCATATCTCTCGAATATATGGCATAGCCCCAATCTCAAGAGAAATATTTGCTGCCCCAAATCCGATAGCATCTATGCCATTCGTCTTTGCGAGAAAGAGTGCTCGTTCAGCGTGAAATGGCTGAGAAATAATAGTAAATCCGCCCGTAAGAGAAAATACATCTCTTGCACGTATCACAGAATCAAGTGTTCGAAATCCAGCATAATCAAGCGTAATAGCCGTATC
>JAVHPT010000015.1:9034-16519 GCA_036170735.1 Patescibacteria group bacterium
GTATCACAGAATCAAGTGTTCGAAATCCAGCATAATCAAGCGTAATAGCCGTATCTGGGATTCACGCCTTCACAAGCGCTTTTCTCATAGCTTCTGGTTCATTGTATTCGGGAATCGAATTGTCTCCAGAAACAAGGATATGGTGAATCTTCCCTTTCTCATAGAGCTCCTTAGCCGCTTCAATACGAGTGGAGAAAAAAAGATTCATTTGTCTATCACTTCATGGTGTAGTCCCAAGGAGAAGTCCGACTTCCCTCACAGGAATAGTGTCCACATCACGGTAGACAAGAAAGCTCGTGAGCATCGAAATAATACCCCAGGGAAGGACGAGTATAATGGTACTCAAGATGAGGAAAAAGAGGAGTTTACGCAGCACATTTAGAAGTTACGGGCAATTACTACTTTTACATGATTTGGATTCTTGAGAGTGAGAATGGTGTCGGTAAACTGTCCGTCGAAAGGGATACAGCGAGTCGTTGCCTTCCATTTTTCCTTGATTTCTTTCTCCATCTCTGGATTTCTATCCCACTCATAGAGAGCAAATTTCCCAGCCTCCATCGCTTGGCCTACTTCTTCGAGAGTGGCACAAGCAACAGTGTTTTCTCGGAGACGCTTGGTACTATTTTCAAGAAGAGTTTTTTGTCCTTCTTCGTGCATACGAGTCACCGTTTCATCGACGAGTTGACGCTCGATAATCACCTTTTCTCCCGAGATACGAGAAACCACCACACACTTTCCTCCCTCGATATCTCGTTCCCCGCATTCAATACGAACTGGGTATCCTGACTGTTCCCAATCACCGATCTTCTCTCCGAGACGAGCATCACGGAAGTCAATGAGAACTTTTCCTTTTGGTCCAACGATAGCGCGGAAGTACTCTCCCTGAACTGGAACTTCTGTGTCACCCCCTACCAAATCTTTCGCGATCTCACGCGCATACGCATTTACTTTCTCTGCATTATCCTTTCCATAGATAGGAAGGATAGTCGCTCGGTATTCACTGAGTTTTGGTGGAACGATGAACCCTCTATCATCTGAGTGTGATGAGATAACTCCACCGATGGAACGAGTAGAGAGTCCCCAAGAGGTATACCACGGATGAGCAAGTTTTCCTTCTCTGTCTTGATACTGGACACCAAACCCCTCCATAAATGCCTGCCCGAGCAAATGGCTCGTACAGATCTGGAGTGCCCAACCATTGGACATCATTGGTTCAAACGTATAGGTCGTATCAGCGCCAGCAAATTTTTCACTCTGACTCTTGGTTCCCGCGATTCCATCAATGGCAAGAAGTTCACGAATCGTCTCCATATAGACCTTGTAGTGGATATTGAGCGTGAATGTATCAGCATCTTCGCGAGTTTCATGAAGCGTATGCCCCTCTTGCCAGTAGAACTCGGCGGTACGGAGGAATGGACGTGTTCGCTTTTCCCAGCGAAGTACGCTTACCCACTGATTGTAGAGAAGGGGCAAGTCACGATAGGATTGGAGTTTATTCTTAAAGAAATCACAGAAAAGCATCTCTGAGGTTGGACGAATAGCGAGTGGTTCTTCGAGCTCCTTGTTTCCTCCGATAGTTACCACTGCAAGCTCTGGGGAAAAACCCTCAATATGATCCTTTTCTTTCTCAAAAAAGCTCATCGGAATCAGCATCGGAAGATAGAGGTTCTGCACTCCGAGGAGGTCGAGTTTCGCTTGCATGGTAGAGCGAATCCTATCCCACATAGTCACCGCCTTGGGCATGAAGGTGATACAACCAGGAGTTGGAGAGTACTCGAAGAGATTAGCCGCCTGAGCAACATCGAGATACCACTGTGGATAATCTTGTTCGCGAGAAGTGATTTGCATAAAAGAAAAAGTTAACGTGAGATAGTATAAGGAAAATCTACTTTTCTGAAAGGAAAAGTTTCTGAGCTGTTTTCTGTGTGAGTTTTCCTCATTGTGCCCTTTTTCATGGGATTCTCCAACAACGCTCTCCAGAAGGGGACAGCTCTGGAATAACTCAATTCTGACGAAGCGAGGTGAGAAGGTGTACTTGTTTTTTTGTTATAAAGGAAAGTCTCGGAATGACCCTATTCCCATAACATATGTCTTCATAGAGAGTAATATCCTGCTCCGTGAGTTTCATGAAGTGAAACATATACTTGAAGTCAAAAAAATAAATCCCCCTGTAAAGTTGACTTTCGAGGGGGATTTTAGTATTTCACGATAAAATTACCTTTCGAAAGTCGAAAGGGGAGGCGGAACAAGATGTGAGAAGCGAAGCTTTGTGAACATGAGATAAAATGTATTGTACTAATGTATATCAAAATTCCAAATTCTATTAAAAGCATTGCTGTAAGTTTTATATGCCCTATCCCATCATCTATATCCTAAAATTCTTGCATATTCATCGAGAACTTTCATTCATTCATCCGAAAGCATATGTGTTCCGTAAAAAAAGAAGAAATGGGAAAATTCTCATCTCTTTGGGAGGGGTACATTTCGGAATCTTTGCCAAGCACTTCTATCATCTATGGGGTCATAGTATACCTTCTTGATTCCCGGCCATCTTTTCTGTACCACCCGAGCTGAAAATATTCTCAAGTTTCAAGTTCTTCTTTTGTCTTTGGACGAGAAACTGCTGTTCCAATACGTGGCAAATGCACCTCAAAAAAATCTTTTAGAAACTTAGGAATCTTTTCTTGAATGATAATATAATCTGTACACCCGGGAAACCGTTTCTTCCAAAAATCTTGAGCTTCATCATACAATCTTCAACAAAAGAAAAGAAGTCTATTAATCTTTGATTGATCAGCATTGAAGTCGATCATTCAATGAATATCATAATGAATACCATCATGTACCTTCTTTTTCTTTTCAAGAATAAGCTTTTGAACAATGTGACTACCCCTTGTCTTCTGTTCTACCCTTTTATCATCTCAAACCTCGACAGAAACAAAACTATTAATAGAAGGCATATATAACTAATTTAGTGTAGAGATATTCTATCTAATGAATTGTTTTTGTCAACTTATTTTCTCCCCTTCAACGTCTCGTACCACTCCTTCTCTTCGCCAGACCAATTTGCATATGGATGCTGAGAAAAGGAAGTATTCGTGATCTTTTTGAGTTTGGTAGTTTCTTGACCAAGCCACTTTGGGATCTCAAACTCTTCGTTCAGAGACGAGAGCTCGATATCCGCGAGGGTAATACCAGCATTGGCTCACTGATACTCGTCGAATTCCCATGTTTTCCCATCGATATGACGATAGAGATATCTTGTTTTCTGCACATCTGCATGTCCTATCATGATAAAGAGTGCTGCCCGATATGGCACCTCCCACTCATATTCATCACGTACATTTGGTTCACTTTTCTTCGATTTTATGTTCACCTTGAATGTGAAGGCGGCAGACTTTTTCCCTGTCTTCGCGTCTTCGATAAGGCGCACTCGGAGCTTGTTGCCTTCGCCACGATGGATCGTCGCCTGGACGATACGCACGGCAGGAAGTGTGGTTTTTATCTTCTGCCAGTCAGGATGTTCTGTATTCACGATAAATTGTCGTTCGATTTCTTTTGCCATAGTAGTAACTAAAGGGTAGCTTCATGGTAACAGAAGTTACTAGGAAAGGCAAAAAGAAAAAATACCTCAAATGAGGTATTTCAATGTACAAATGTAGATTTTTATAGTGTATCTTTGGTACACTCGACCTTTTCGATGACGGTATCATCCACTTCAAGAACACGAAGGGTGAGTTTATAGTTGTGGATTCAGAACACAATCTCATTACCAACGGTTGGGAACTCTTCCTTTTCAGCCATGATAATATACGAAATTGGCTCTCCCGTATATATATTTGGAAGATCAATATCCTCAGGAGTAAGGTGGTATTCTTCAAGAATGTCATCAATAAGCACCGTTCCGATGGCTTCGATTCTCCCATCAGCCTTCTTTTTCATGTAGATCTCCTCTTTATCTTTCTCATCTTTTATATCTCCAAATACTTCTTCGAGAACATCCTCCATAGTCACAACCCCTGCTGTTCCACCATGTTCATCTAATACAAGCGCAATATGGCGTCTGGAACGTTGGAACTTTTCAAAAAGATTATCAAGAGCTTGCGTTACAGGAACCTTCATGATTTTTTCAAGAGAAAGGGAGCTAAGATTCACTTTCCCATGACCATCTCGTTGGAGCTTGAATGCTTCACGGAATGTAATCACATAATCAGTATCATCTCTAGTTTCACTATACACTGGAACCCGAGAATGCGATGAATCCATGAGAAATGTACATGCCTCATCAACGGTCATATCAAGTGAAAGAAACTCTACGTTAACACGAGGAGTCATAACAGATTCAGCTGTCATGTCTGGAAGATTGATAAGATTTTTTATCTGGCGACGTTCCTCTTCTTCTACAGCTCACCCCTCATGTGACATATCGATGAAGGCATTGAGCTCATCTTGTGTTACCTTGGTAGCGTGCATATTGATCTGTGACCCGAAGATGAATGATAATACCTTTACGAAAACTTCAACTAACCATGCAAGAGGTGTAAGAATAAATACAACCCCTCGAAAAATAGGAGCCACGAAAAGAGCGATAGAATCAGCATAACGGACTCATATGATCTTTGGTGCAATCTCTCAAAACAGGAGTATTACCGTTGTTCAGAGTGAAAACAGAATCCAAGCAATAAATGGAGTAAAAATATTATTCTCCATATGAAAATGAGCTTGCATAAAACCACCAATATCTCCTGCCAGTTTCGCGGCAAGAGAGGTGAATATAACGGTTCCTATTAGATCAACAATAAGAAGGCGTTCATTTTGTTTTTTGAGAATAAGAAGTGACCTTGCACCAAAACGTTTTTGCTTGATAAAAGCATCAAGTTTGTGTTTGCTCATCTGCATAAGGGGAAACTCTGTACCTGCAAAGAAAGCAACAAAAAAGACAAAAACTAGAAACGAAAATGCCGATGAGATATCCACTATAAGAAAATTATAAATAAACTCTTTTGCTATTGTAGCAATACTTCCCTTAAATTTCAAGAAATATATGCTTTTTCTCCGCTTTTGCAAACGGTTTATTTTGCAACTTTTCATTTTTTCTGTACAATTTTCCTATTATATACTATTTCTATGGAAAAGGACATCTCCGAAAAGGAACAACTCAAGAAAATGCCGACGAAAAAGCAAACAAAGATTGAATGAAAAATACAAAAAGAAGTGGAAAATATCGAAGGTCTTATTGATGCAATTGAAGCAGCTGGACTTGAAGAATTCATGGAGTATATTCGATCTCCATGGAAGATGCTCTGGCCAAACTTTGTTGCATGAATTGCTCGTGGTTTTTGAGCGCTTGTTTGAGCGGCTATCGTCGTAGCTCTTATATGATGGATACTTGCTATGCTTATTGATCTTCCGCTCATAGGAAAAGAGTTGGAGCCGTATATACAATCTGTTCAATCTGAATTCACCAAGTATACTGAGGCCACCAACTATAAGGAAAACTTTTGACACATCGAAACAACACTTGAGGCTATCAAGGCCGAACTCAAGAAACAAGAAACAACACCTGTTAAATAATTTCTTTTGTCATTCTCCAATAGGAGAATCTGTTCCCGAGAGATCCTCTTCGAGGATGACAAAAAATTCCTATCTAATACCCATTTCCTACTAACTTTTCGTTATTAGTTTTTCAAAATCCTCTGGGTATGGTGCTTGCACATGGAGGATTTTTTTTGTTTTTGGATGGATAAAGGAGAGTTCGAATGCATGAAGGAGCTGCCGTGAGATGCCGAGTTTTCGACGAATAAATGAATTGATTCATGTATTTCCGTATGCCTTGTCTCCTAGAACCGGACAATGAATAGATGATAGATGGACACGAATCTGATGTGTCCGTCATGTTTCTATCTTGCATTCAAGTACAGTCACCATTTGTTCCAGATTAAGCTGTATTCTTTGGCGGGTTTTATAGTGTGTTACTGCTGATTGCCCTGATTCATCTATCCGTACTTTTGCCTCGTCTCTCGCATTCTCGATTCGAAGGATCTTGGCTCGGATAATTCATGATGGTGTATCTGGGATTCCAAGCACGATTGCATGATATATTTTTTCTATTTTGTGGGATTGTAGATCATGAAGGAGGAGCTCGAGGGTTCACTTTTCTTTTGCTATGAGCAAACAACCACTTGTATCCCTATCAATTCGATGAACAAGGGACGGACGAAATGTAAGGCTATCATACTTTCCCCCGAGATAATCTTGAGCAAGTTCGATGAGGGAAACTTCTTTGGTTTTATGATCCCCTGGGTGAACATTTATCCCCGCTGGTTTATTTACGACGAGCAGATATTCGTCCTCGTACAGGATATCAAGTTTTGGACTATCACTTTTCTCTAGGATTACTCACTGTTCAGTACTGGTCGCTCTCTGGAATCATTCCATCTCTTCATCTCTCAGAAAAAATGAGATAACATCATCTTGTTCGATTTTATAGGTTTGCTCTTGTTTCTTCCGGTTTACCTTTATCTTTCCTGTTCGGAGCATCTTGTATATCCCTCCAAGTGGAGCATTTGGAAGGTATTTTTTGATAAACCGATCAAGACGTTGTCCAGCATCAGAAGGATGGGTGATTATGATTTCTTTCATTTTGATTATTTTGGAGCTTGCTTTTTTTTGTTTTGTCATGCCGTAGGCATCCCTTTTAAGCTCACTTTAAGTGATTTTGATAATTTTCTCCTCAAAACTTTTGTTACTTTTGGTTACAAAAGTAAGGAGATATTGTTTCTGAAAAAGAAATTTATTGAAGAACTGCAAAATCAAGGGCCGTATTGGTCGTGATCTGTGGGATGGTTACTATTCGAGATCGCATAAATCCATAGGCGTATGCATTGGATTGAATGGTCATATATTGACTTGGGATGGTTTTATTAAATTCAATTTTATATTCAAGAAATGGGAGAGCCCGTTCATCCCATGTACCATTTGGGTATGTCGCAGAGGTACGAATTGGCCGAATAAGCGAAAGCTTCAGAGTACAATTATATCATGTACAGTTTGCCCCGCCAGCTCACAAATAGTTTGCAGCACCATAGAATTCATCGAATCATATTGATGATCATGAGTTTGTAATTCCTGACATCGATGTTACATAAACTGGATCTCCCGGTGTTACAGGTGCAAGATCCGATAATTTAAAAATATTCGTTTCACCGCTCGCAAAAAGAGATGCCCCCGTATATCAGAGTGTCCAAAGAATAGCTCACGAGCCTAGTACCGAAGAATCAACTCAGGTCCCTGCAGAACCTATCTGAGGAACACGGAAATAAAATTTTACACTACCCCACGTTATACCTTCGGGGATAACGAGCTGAACTGGATCACCAAGAGATATGAGGCTATAGTCATGATCCGGGTCAAATGGACTATTTCCCTTGCCCGATGTTGGAACTGAAGTTCCTCATGTAAATACCTGTAGCCATCCGTTCACGC
>JAVHPT010000015.1:16619-23549 GCA_036170735.1 Patescibacteria group bacterium
CCCGATGTTGGAACTGAAGTTCCTCATGTAAATACCTGTAGCCATCCGTTCACGCCATATGCGGTAGATGGTGGTGCTCATGTTCCTGAGATCATCCATGGATGATACTTATTCACGTTCGGATCAATAAGCTGTTGTTCTATGAGTCCGATAGCATTGTAATAGGCTTTATTTGACGCTTCTATTCCATTACTTGATTGACTAAATCCCCAGATTTTCTCAAGAAAAACTGTTGTTGTAATAGTCAACAACACAAGGATTATCATGGTGACGAGAATGGCATATCCACGATGGGAACGAAGAGACAGATGCATAAAGTTTATTTTAGAGGATAAATAAGAATTCTAAAAACTCATATATATTGATTCATTATGCTTTTGGCTTTGTGGTGATAATTTTTTCTTCAAAATAGGAAGCAAGTATCTGAATTCCAACATGTTCGCCACTGGCGAAGAAAAGTCAAGTACCAACAGATGCGTTCAGGAGTATATATTTTTCTTGTTCTGTGAGCTTAAATACATTTTGAAGCACATCGATCGACGCTGGCGATTGCTTCAAAAGAAGCTGTATAGATGAGTTTGTAACAATCGCCTTTCCATATGACGACGTCATGAAGTCCTCCACGTCTTGGGTAATCGTTGTTACTCCAAGCCCATATTTTCTGGCTCGCTTCACAAGACCGAAAAGGAATTTCGCAGAATCTTCATATTGCATGATATGCCATGCTTCATCTACTACGAGCATTCGTTTTTTCTCACTGGAACGAGCAATATTCCATACATAGTTCAAGAGAATATACATAGCAATTGGTCGGAGTATCTCATCAAGATCGCGAACCGAGAATACCACAAGCCCCTCTTTCAGATCAACGTTTGTTGGCTTTGAGAAAACTCATGCAAACACTCAAAAGATATATTTTTCAAGACGTTCCGTAATTCCTTTTGCCCCTTCCATGGTCTCAAGAACTGAATGAAGATCCTTAAGAAGAGGGGTTTCTTTCCCTTCGATACTATCATCATCCATCGTAATTCCCTTGAGCGAGTAGGTAGTAATAATAGCCTTTTCGAGAACAGCCTCCTCTGTTGGGGTGATCTCACCAAGCATGAGCTTCAAAAGTCCTATCATATTCACGATCGCTCCACGAAGAAGATCTCCAGGATGTGTCTCTGTATCTTTGAGTCCTCTCGGAAGATCGAAAGGATTGATCTTCTCATTGGAGTTCAGACTTATGTTTAAATACGTTCCACCAATAGTGTCAACGAGTGGTCGATACTCATTTTCTGGATCAAGTACAATTACATCTGTTCCCATCATGAGTGACCTGAGAATCTCTAGTTTTATCGCGAAAGATTTTCCTCAACCTGATTTTGCGAAAACACACATATTTGCATTTTCTGCGGAAAAACGATCAAAGATAATGAGAGAATTATTGTGAGTATTGATTCCATAAAATACTCCATCATCTTGAGACAATGAATTAGAGCTAAATGGAAAGGTCGTAGAGAGTCACTTGGTTGAGATATTTCGAAATACATTTACCTCATCTCGACCAAAAGGTCCCGTTGCAATAAATCCCTGTTCAGACCGAAGAAATGCCTGTTTCGTAAGGATATTACGACCAGCAAGCATGACATCGAGCGTGTTCGAAATCCTTTTCATGTCTTCCTCGCTTTCTGCATAGGTTGTAATATACAATGACAAGTGAAAATATTTTTCTTGACCACGAGTGAGGGAAATCTGTAATTCATTAACATCTTGAACCTGTGCATCAAGATGAGGATCCCCAATAAGTCACTTTTCTCGATTGATGGCAAGCTGAGAACGAAGCTGTGTAAGGCGCTTTCTGAGGAATCGCATCACTCGAGCAGAATCAACAGGATAGACGAACATAGAAGCATCAAATTTCACATCCCAGTTAATAAGTGGGGAAAGCCAGTTTCACTCAAGTACATCAGGATATGCATAGGTAAATATCGTTCGAACATATGTATCTCCTATCTGAAGCTTGGTTGCATCAATTCGTATCATCGAAGGGGCGATCATATCCTTTACGTATGCGAGTGCTTCTTTATACTCCTGTTCGCTTTCTCGAAGCTCGATAGCATCCTCTTTTGTGAGTTTATGGTCTGGGTTCTCAATGTCCTCTTTTACTGTTATATTCCTGATTTGTACTACGTTCGTTCGTTCGCCTTCTATAGTTATTTTTTGAGTTTCTTCATCTTTCTTATTCACCAAATCCTCAGTAGCAATAGGAGTGGTCACATCAAAAACCTCTCTATTTGGAGCGAGCGTTGGCGTTTCAAGTCACTCGACATCTCAGGTATAGTTTTTTGCAATAAGTTCAGGAAGTGTTGGAACTGTCTTTCCCATAGAGAAGTGATTACTAGGTGATATTAAGAGTCTACGTATTTTCTTCGCTTTTCCTTCACCAATTCCATTCAGTAATATAAGAAAAGTCGATTCTTTCGGCTATATCTCATATAGTTTTTCATGGAAGACCATCGGGAAGGAAACGTGTAACTATAAGTGTAATATCATCATACTGCTTGTGTTTATATCCCATAAATGCGGAGAGGTCTATAGTAATTGCCTTAAAGATGCTTTCTGCTGTTTTTGTTTCAGACTTGATGATGGCTTCTATGATATGGTCTACCCCAAAGAGGATTCCGCTCTGTTCTGAACGATACCGAGCCTCGCTAATTCCATCTGTATACAGAATGATTACGTCGTTTGGAGCAAAGGCGATTTGCTGTTCTTTCAGGATTTTTGATGAATCGCGAGTCATCCCAAGGGCCACTCATCATGACTTGATCTTGTATACTTTTTGATCTTTCTCTTTGTATACGAGAAGGTATTCGTGTCAGGCTCAAGTATAAAACATCTGTTTTGTTTTCTCATCCCAACGAAGCATGATACAGGACATCATCATATTTTGTCTGATGCGTGGTTTCAGGATATGATTTGCCGCTGTAAGGATCTTCGCACCATTGATCTCATTCATGGAAAAGGCAGAGATAAGTGCATTTACCATCATCATGACGAGACCACTTGGGACTCAATGCCCAGTAACATCCCCAACGTAGATATAGTAATTTCCATCTTTCCCTGTAATAATATCAAGACTGTCTCATCCTACTTCTGTTGCAGGAACGGTTGCCATGGCAATCTCAAGAGATGGTATGACGGTTTCCTCTTTATCAAGAACGTGTTTCTGGATCTCACTCGCAATCTCTACTTCTGATCGAAGCTTTCGTCCGTCACGGAGCTCTTGCTTAAAAACCTTAAGAATCTGTAAGCTCTTCACAAAGAAGGTAATCACATAATTCATTCCTTTGCTCCAAGCGTCTGGAACGAGAGTCGTATCATCTTGTATTCCTGTCATGAACTTTGCGATCTCTTGATTGAGTTGTTGTATAGGGTAGATATACGCCTTATAGAGAATAAAGTAAAGAACGGGAAGCTGAATAAGAATAACAACAGAGGTAAATAAAGGACTGTCCGCAAGAACAAATATAGACGCTGACTCATACCCTCCAAGCCCAAGGAGAAGCAAGCAATCAAATCCGAAGAGAAGAATGACGATGATGGTAATAATTTTGCTAAACATAGTATGTAAAATTATTCATGTTTTGGACCTGGATTACGTCGGAGTTTCGTTTCACATCGTATCTGCTGGTGGTTCTTCTTCTTCTGGTATTATTCCCATTCGTGCATCAATCTCCATATCAACATATTCTTTCTTTCTTCCATACATTTTTCGAGAATATTCTTTGATAATCTTCGAAACCTCTTCGTTTTTATAGGTATTGTCCCAGAGTGTTTTCATGTCAAAGGGACGTGTTGTGGCATTATCGATGTTGAGTTTACAGTAAGTCGTGAAATTTGCAATTCCAATTATGTCCTGCTGCGAAAGAAGAGGTGCATATTCCTTTTCAAGATATTCAGCATCTTCAGCACCGACCTTGAATGACATAATAGTTCCAGCATTTCCGAATACAGCATCTTTGATCGATGGCTTTCCTCCTCCCTTTCCATATTTATCTCAGGAACCGCCAATCTGTGCGATAAATTGATGTGCCATAATGAGGGCAAGACGATACTTACGAGCTTCTGAAAGAATCTCACCAAAAGTATCGGTCGCAAAGTTCTGGAACTCATCCACATAGAGATAAAAGTCTTTTCGCTGATCCTCTGGCATATCAGCTCGACTCATAGCTGCCATATTAATCTTCGATACCATGATAAGACCGAGAAGCTGAGCATTGAGATCACCAATACGTCATTTTGAAAGGTTCACCATGAGTACCTTCTGTTCATCCATCACCTTTCGAAGATTGAAGGCGCTCTTTGTCTGACCGATGATATTACGCATCGTCGTATTGGTGATAAATGGACCAAACTTTGAAGAAAAGAACGGAATCATCTCTTGTTTTTCGCGATCTCCAGTTTGAGCGTATTCATGTTCCCAAAATGATTTTACCATCACATTTTTGAGTTTGGAAACCTTGTACTTCATAAATGCCTCGTCGGTGAAGAGTCGAGGTGTATCAATAAGGGTTCCACCTTCATCTTCATCATCCATAAGAGTCAGACATCCATTACGGAAGTAGTGCTGAATTCGCGGACCAAATATCTCATCACCATACATCTTAATAAAAATCGATGTGGCATCGAGTGCTGCACGATCTTTTTCGATAAGTCGAAGATTTGGATCTGTTGCAATAATATCAAGCATATTGAGCCCCATCGGACGCCCATAATCAGCAGGATCAAAGACAATCATATCTTTTGCTCGTTCTTTCGGCGTAAAAGCGATAATATCCTCAACAAGATCGCCATGCGGGTCAATCACCCCAAGCCCCTCTCATGCCCAGAGGTCCTGACGAGCCAAATATCCAATAAATACCGACTTACCTCAACCAGATTTACCAATGATATAGTGATGGCGTCCCCGATCTTTTCGTGAAAAGTAAATCGGCGTTTTCATATTTCGATACTCATTCCATCAGAGTAGTACGGCATCTTTGTAGAGAGGAAAGCCCTGGATTACCCGCTGAGCATCAACATGAATAGGGGTTTTCCCTTCATCTATCGGTCGACCAATATTCTCTCACTCCATATATACAGGGACGACTGTACCATCAAGAAGTACGAGATTTTTCAGTTCGTCACGAAAGAGATTCTTGTTTTTGTCCACCTTGAGAAGAGAACCATCTTTGGTATAGATATTCCCATCAGCATCACGCTTGTAATCCTTAAGAATGAGCGGTTTTTTTGGTATTTTGAGGCTCTGTGGCACTGGAAGCATCTTATAGTCAAGCCATGAGATAATCGGAGATTTGTTGTAATTGATATCAGGAAAGTGGAACATAGTCGAGAGTTCATCACTCGAAAAGCGGCTTATACTCTGAAAAACTCCAACAAGACGAAACTTGTAGGCAAAATATCGAAGAGGTGTGAAGATAAATCTCAGGGTATCTTCTATCATCTGAGGATTACTCAGTTGATTGTTGTATTCATCGGTAAATATGGACGTTGCCGCAACAAGATTGAGGAGTCATTTTCGTGCTGATTCTTCTGTATCAGAGGCCACTAGAATACGGATAGACCCTTCAAATCCAGGTTGTCCAGCACTTTCACCCACCATCTTTTGCGCTTCTTGTTCAGCCTGATTGAAAATCTTGTATGAGTCTCCCGTTGATGCTCATGGAGCCTTCGTTGTTGGATCTTCTTCATTTTTAATAAATCGGTACAGTATCCATCCAATAGGGGCTGTAATCACCTTGAATGCTGTTCCAATAACACCAAACTTCATTCCTTTCTTGTATTCTCCCTTTGCAACGAGTCCTGCTGCTTTTTTAGCCTTGCGATTCCATCCGTGCCCGAGAGGCTTCAGTACAACCTGGATTGTGGCAGAATCAGTTTTTTTGAGAGAACCAAAGTTATTGGTAAATGATGAGAGTGGATCATCTTCAAAGTACTTGTATGTCTTGATAGGATAAACATCATCGGTTCGTTTTCCTATAGAAGCTGCCTGCAGTGTGTACCCAAGAGGCTTAATCTCTGGCATATCCTTCTTCTCAATAATCTTTACTTCTGCGTCAGGATAATTGGAAGTGATTTGCTGAATAACGAGCGATGCATGTTCCCTGTATGTAACCGCGTGGAAGTGTACCTGCCCATCATAGAAAAAGAGTTCAAGAGAAATCTTCGCATGGTGAAAGATAAAATTCATAAACGTATCCCAAGCACTCGATTGAGTGAGATTATGGATACTTTTATAGAAGACCGTCATGATACCGACCTTTTCTTTGAAGTCTTTTTTTGTTTCTTTTTCTTTATCGAGCTTGGAATCAGCACGTGGAAGGGTCACACGCATATAGACAAGACGGTCTGTACAGAGAACTTCATAGGCGAGACGAAGAAGTCTGATAGATATCCAAACAATGATGATAAAAAGGATGATATTTATGGCATTATTCCAGATGTATACCATCGTATCCCAAAGGCTCGACCAAAATCATGGTGTTGCCTTTTCTGCTTGAGTTGCTGGACGGGTAGCTATAGCAAATGTCTCTGTTGAAAACAAGAAGCCAAGATATCAGATTATGGTAAGAAAAAACTGTCTCATGCCTGCATTCTAGCACATAGCAAGCCTTTCACAAAATATTCACTCATATTTCTGCTTTACAAGAAGGGAAAATGGTGGAGAATTTTTGTTTTTCCGAAAAATCTTGCCCTCTCTAGAAAAAAACATATTATTTCAATATGTTAAATTTATAAAATTATGAAAAAGATCATTGTAACTCTTGGAATTTATGCTTTTTTTGTCTTATGAATATCTTTCATAGCCACCTCGATATTAATGATGACATCTCAAATTAATGGCTGTAACTACAACCCCTATAATTCATTTCTTTCAGAATGGTT
>JAVHPT010000015.1:23649-48906 GCA_036170735.1 Patescibacteria group bacterium
AATGATAAAGAAATCTACTAATCTTTACCTATGCAAAAACTCTTCTCGGCGTCGATATATGGTATCTCCGGACATCTTGTGGAAGTCGAAGTAGATGTCATCACTGGCATGGGACAATTCACCGTTGTTGGTCTCTGAGATGCTGCTATCCAGGAGAGTCGTGAACGTGTTCGAAGTGCGGTAAAAAATTCAGGGTATGCTTTTCCCGGCGGAGCGCGTATCACTGTAAATCTTGCACCTGCAGACCTCCGAAAAAAATGACCAATTTATGATCTTCCTATAGCGCTTGGAATCCTCTGAAAAGAGATCGAATTCGATGAAGAGATTTTGAAGACTTCACTATTTCTCTGAGAACTCGCTCTCGATGGCAAGGTTCGACCAATCCAATGAGCCCTTCCTGCTGCTATCCTTACTCGAGAACTTGGCATGAAACGGATTTTCCTTCCAAAAGATAATACCCTTGAAGCATCTGTCATTCCTGATATTGATGTTATTGAAGTAAATTCTCTTTCAGAGGTGCTCGATATCCTTTCATGAGCGCAAAAGATCCCAGCATGAGTGAAGTATGTAGCACCTGGAACGGTATGAACAATTTTGTTTCATCCTGATTTTTCACATATACATGGTCAAGAACATGCAAAACGAGCTCTGCTCATCGCAGCTGCTTGAGGACACAATATACTGATGCAATGACCTCCTGGATCAGGAAAAACGATGCTTGCAAAAGCAATGAGTGGAATCTTGCCTGATATGGAACTTGAAGAAAAGATCGAGCTCTCGAAAATATATTCTGTAGCTGGTCTTCTCTCGAAAGATGTGCCACTCGTGACTCATCGACCTTTTCGCCTTATCCATCATACAGCAAGTGAAGCAAGTATTATTGGATGATGACGAGACTCCAAGCCCGGGGAGATCTCTCTGGCACATAAGTGAGTGCTCTTCTTGGACGAATTCCTAGAGTTTAGTAAAACTCTACTCGAAACCCTTCGTCAACCGCTTGAAGATGGCGAAATTACCATTAGTCGAGTGAATCAAAGTTGCCGTTACCCAGCCAGATTTTCTCTCGTAGGTGCTATGAATCCCTGTCCATGTGGATTCCTCTGAGATCCCGAAAAGCCATGTACCTGTAGTCCTATGTCAATTGAACGATACCGATCCCGGCTTTCATGACCGATTCTTGACCGAGTTGATATATTTATTCAGGTACCTCGGGTAAAGATTGGGGAACTTGAACAAAAGAAAAATGGTGCTACCAGTGCTGAGATGAAAGAAATCATTATGAGAGCAAAGCTCCTTCAAAAAGAACGCTTTTCTGGAAGAAATATCCATGCGAACGCTGAGATGTCGAACGTCGACATAGAGAAACTCGCATCTATACAGGAGGACACAAGACAGATGGCAATAAAATCGACAGAAAAACTCAAGTTATCGACACGTGTCTACTATCGTATCTTGCGGGTTGCACGTACCATTGCGGATATCGACGGATCACAAAGTGTCGAAGTTCGACATATCCTTGAAGCGTTGTCGTATCGAGGAAGCTAAGGAGGTATTTATAGTTTTCAACTTTTACTTCTTTATTTGGTGAATTTTCTAAAAAGAAGAAGACGGTGAAATGGGGGTTCGGGGGGCGGTCTGGTTGCTGATTTTACTTCTTTATTTGGTGAATTTTTCGAATCTGTCGACGAAATTTTCGTGAAAATTGTAACGTTTCTGGATTTTGCAATTTTAGAAAATGAGTCGAAAACAGATTCCAAGATGAACCAACAAAAAGAAGAAGCTTTTGTTACTTTTCACTTATGAAAAGTAAAGGGAGTTATGTGGAAGAAATCCTAGACTCTCCCCCTCACCAGAAGGACGGAAATATTAAGCCGAAGATTTCTCGCTACACTCGAAATGACTTTTTTAATGACTGGATTCTTCCTTCGTCAGAATGACGGGAACGACAGAAACGCTGGATTGCTTCCTTCGTTGCAATGACTGAACAAATTATCCCTTCTTCTATTGATTATTATCTCTATCTACTATCCCTCGTTTATGCCTATTCTCTATATCAATCCCCTCGGAAAAGCTCTTTGCCTCAAGGTTTTTTCTCCAGAATGAAGGATACTTCATGAGGAGATGGTAGTAAAAAATAATGATGAGTTTTCTTTTTTTCCTGAACTTCTCACAAAACTCACGGAAGAGTACGTTATCTCTGAAATCTGGTGTGTTATATGACCATGACCATTTACTCTCATGCGGATTATCACGCTTGCAGTAAATAGTGTTGCCTATGTAAAAAATATCCCACTAAAATCATGTCACTTCTTTGATCTCATTCTATCATGAGATATTCCCATTATAGAAGCAAACACACGAGAGTTTCTTATTCGGTGAGCTACTGGAAACACAGAGCAAATTGAGAAGAGCAAGCTCCCTCCCTGACGATATGAATGAATTTTCGGCGAAATAGATTTTACAGATGGCAAGACTTTCATAGAATACAAAGAGAATTTAAATATTGTTTGGAAAGTCTTTACGAATAAGAGTTCCGAAACTCGTATAACTCCGCTCTACTATAAACCTCCTCATATCACATGATGAAAAACGACAATGCTACATTCCTAAAGGAAACTGAAAAGATACAAATGGTCGTTCATCGACATTGGATTATTTTTGTTTTCAAGATTATATATTTGCTTTTTCTCATTCTATCAAGTGCCTTTATGCTCATGTTCTCCACTTCAATTATCTCCCTTTTTTGAGCGGGATTATTTTGGGGGGCTATGAGTCTCTATTGGATGTTCTTCTGTACATTTATATTCCTTTCATGGATTAACGATGAACTCGATCTCTTTATTATTACCAATGAGCGTATCGTGGGAATACAGCAAGTTGGGGCACTTTCACGTAAGGTGAGTGAATGTAATCTTGACCGAGTACAGGAAGTAAATGCCGAGGTTTCTGGTATCATGCAGACCATCTTCGGATATGGACATATCCACATCCACACAGCGAGTGAAAATTCCGATATGATCGTTCTCTATGCTCCACATCCAATAGAGAGTGGCCAAAGAATTAATAGTATTATCGGTGGATTCCGAAAGAACAACAACATGCCTATCGAACAAAAGACACTAACCCTCTAAAAATATATTGCAATAATGAGTAAAGATCATATAGTGAGACAGATTCTCATTATTTTTATATCCCTTGGGCTTAAGCCTATAACCTCAGAACCCTCTTATGTACGATCTCATTATCATTGGTGCTGGAAGTGCTGGCTTTCCTGCTGGTATGTATGCAAGTCGATATAAGCTCTACAATGTCATCATTGGCGAGATGCCTGGAGGAGCTCTCGCAACTTCTCATTGTGTTGAAAATTATCCAGGAACGATATCAGCAAGTGGAGACGAGATCATGAAAAACTTTCGGAAACATGCCGAACATGCGGGTTCTATATTCATACAAGATCGTGTCGAAAGTGTGGCGAAGATTGGCGAAGATAACTTTGAAGTCCGCACTATGAAAGGAGAAACATACTTCGCCAAGCGAATTATTCTAGCAACAGGAAATATCTATAAAACACTTAATGCTACTGGAGAAAAAGAGTTCTACGGGCAAGGGGTCTCCTATTGTGCAACCTGTGATGGGAATTTTTATAAGGAACTTACGGTGGCTGTTGTTGGGGCAGGCAATACTGCTATAACTGAGGCTCTCTATCTTGCTGAGATAGCAAAAGAAGTTCATGTCCTTGTTCGTTCTGATAAAATCCGTGCTGAGAAAATCTGGATCGATAAAGCAAAAAGTATTCCAAATATCATCTTTCATATGAATACCCAAGTCACGGAAGTTCAATGAGGTATAATGGGGGTAACATGAATAGTACTAAATACTGAAGAAACTCTGAAACTTGATGGCGTCTTCGTTGCTATTGGATCGACACCGATTACATCGATTGTTGATAGTATGAATCCTGCCAAAGATACAGATGGATGTCTCATCGTCGATAAACGTCAGGAAACGAGCGTTCATGGTCTCTATGCAGCCTGAGATGTCACAACGAACTCCAACAAATTCCGTCAAACTATCATGAGTGCAGCTGAGGGTTGTCTGGCAGCCAATAGTGTACATGAGGACATATTGATGTTAGGACATTAATTATTAGAAAGCTTGCGGAGAATAGGGTTTTTTCTGAGTTCTCCTCGGAGCTTGGCTTGTATGGATGGCATCCGTATAGCCCGATTATTTCTGCTCTGATAGCTTCTTTGCCTCTACCTCCTGCTCTCGCTTGATCTTCTGGATATCGGTCGCTGGAGAGAGGTTTTCTGGAGTGATACCACTTTTGATGAGGAACTCTCGGACTCATTGATTGTTTTTCGTGTGCTCGAGAGTGATAGTGCTTTCTCGTTTCATGGCTTTATTCTCGCGCATGTTGTGATTGGTTACTTCTGCCGCGAGGTCTTTTGCCTTGAGGAGAACCGTGGGGAGGAAGTCAGCGAGCGAACGATCCTCATGTACACCGAGCTTTTCTTTCATCGCCTTTGTCGTATTTCATCCGAAGAGGGTCGCATCTCACTTACTCCGGATTCTCGCCATTCCCATGCCATCCACACCTCGTTCGAACGCCAGTCCAGTGAGCTGTTTCTCTGTCTGTGTGAGCTTTTCTCGCACATGAATCCGCTCAAAATCAAGCAGCTTCTTCTCTACGAGTTCTTGTTTTCGAGTCTGCACCGCGAAATATGCCTGAGCAAAAGCAATCTCTTGTTTCCGTGGATCTCCATTTTGCGCGATGAGATAAGCCGCAGCATATCGAGAAAGGTGAAAATCGGTTCCAGGTCTTCCTCACGTACTTTTTACCGGCGCCGGTAAAAAGTGATCATAGGGACTATTCCCTGCCTTTTTACATGACTCGATTGCTCGATTCATGAGGTCTTCGAACTTTTGCCATGTCTGGTATCAGATTAGTCACTGGAGATCGCGAGCACTCCAATACTCTGTACCATCTTCGGCAATATGCTTGATCTCCTCGAAGGAGCGAAAAAGTTGTGAGATAAGAGTGGTTTCCATGGGTGGGGGTTAGAATAAGTGAGTCCTATATAGTTACCGTGGATAAGTGTTTTCCATATTGCTCTTCATATACCTCTATTTGATAACCATCCCTAAGGTTCCTTGCCCAAACAAGTTCGGTTGTGCGGATAAAATATCCATACCATGTTCGCTCGCCGAAAATCTCGGGATTAAGTTTGTTCGTTTCGATGGCTCTGCGGATTTTTTGTTCGAGATTCATATATCAAAGTCTTAAAGAGAGGCGGAATATGGGAGGCTTTTTATATACTCTTCCATCCATTGCCAGTCAGGAGTTCAGATGGAAGTTATTGGGAGCTTGATTACCGAGTCTGGCATACGGGATGGTCGCCACTTACGACCATATGCCCAACGATACTTCTCTTTTTCGATGAGTGTACAGACAAAAAGAGAGGAATACTTATTCCATTCACCAGATTTTGGACGAAGCACATTTACATCATGAGAACAGGTAAATTTGATGGCTTGATAAAAAGCATTTCAGACACTTCCGTTATTAGATACCGTTATACAATTCCCCTCATAAAATTTTTCCACATCATTTTCATCATGATAGGAGGTAATTCCGTTATTAGATTCAGTTGCGCCAATAAAGATGATATTTCCATTCTCTATTTCTTCGGGTTTTTTATTGTAATATCCTTTTTCTATAGTAAATGCCTCATCATATCGAAAGGATTTCCAATTTCTTGTATCGAGACTTAGTTTCTTCTCAGATATGGCGTGAGGAGAAAAATCTTCAGAAAAAAGTTCCTGAGCAGATTGAGGAAGTCTCGGGATAAGTACATCTTTGACGTATCTTTCTATCCAATCCCAATCGGGAGTTCCTGAGGAAACCACTGGAAGTTTTATTTTTAAGTTTTGTAACCGTTGCATTTTAGCCGTCAATCCGTAGCTAAATCGGTATTTTTCTCGATCGAGTAATGATGCAATAAATAATCAAGTATATCTGTTTGGTTGATGACTTTTGAATATCAGCACATTTACATTATCTGAAGCCCAGATAGGATTTTCATGATAAAATACCTCTCAAATACTTCCATAACAAGCAAATGTAATACAACCAGCATTATGGGTATAATCATCTACATATGCGACTACTCCGTTGTTGGTTGATCAAGAAGCAATATATGGATAATTCCCTTCTTCCATATCGGAAACTGTAAGTCGTTTTCATTTTTGAATATCAAATATGTCTTGGTATCGAAACCATTTCCATTTACTTGTTTCCATGACTTCATGATTGGATTAGAAATGCTGCGTAGTCTTGCATTTTTCGGATAAAATCCTTATCTCAAATATTACTATAATCCGTCTCCATATATGCCTCAGCGCACCATTCGTCTTCAGCTCACACCTCTGCTTTTACTGATAATCCTGATATCTCATCGAGATTATGGAAGGCCTTTGTCCACTTCTCTCTGATCGCTGTCCACTTATCTCTCACATCGATGCGTCCCCTGTGTTTACGCTTCTCAAACCCATCATCCTTGCAGTATCCAAACCAAGTTTTTTTTCATTCATGTTTCTCTCCTGCTTTGAATACCATCACCGACGTGACAACGGTGGCTGTAGGATTAAAAAGCTCATCAGGCATAGAGAGAACAGCGAGAAGGCGATGTTTTGAGAGAACTCGTTTCTTGGCTGCTATGAGATCTTTTTCATTTTTTATACCCACGCTCATCTGTACGATGGCGACGACGGTTCCTTTTTGAGGAGCAACCACTTCGAGTGCATGTTCGATGAAGTGGAGCTGTCCAGCAGAGCCGACATCATAGGGAGGATTCAGGAATGCGATCGTCGGCTTGTGAGTATCTCTAATCATCGTCTCCATAGGAAAACAGTCTCCACAATAGATATTCGACTTGCCATCTCATCGCATCATCATGTTCGAACACGCATAAGTGAACATTGATGGCCGGAGCTCAATCCCGATAAGTTGATTCTTTCGGATAGAGAGCTTTTTATCTGTATCATTACCAGCATCTTTGAGCATCCTCTTCATCGCAGCGATGAGGAATCCTCCGGTTCCGCAGCAAGGATCGTAGATGATGGAATCCTTATCCACATTCGCGAGATCACAGAAGAGATCAGTCACATGAGCAGGAGTGAGAACAAGTCCTTGTCCACCTTCTCCACCGGCATATCGAATAAACTCAGTATAAAATCGCCCGAGGACATCGAGCCCCGAAGATTCCATCTCGATGAGTGGATAGACATTGGCATGCAGATATCGGATCATCTCCTTCACGACTTCCACTGACTTTTGGTATTCTTTCTCTTTCATGTTCTTGATTTCTGGCTGAGTAAAAATCGGCTCGTTGAGAATCTTACTATATTCCCCTATCATGGCGTCTCGACTGCGAACCTCCTTTTCTTTTAGAGTACTACCAATAGCCGCAAGAAGTGCTTTTGCAATATTGGTTGAGTCCTTATAGGTTCCGTAGCTCAGACGAAAAGCATCATCAGTGAGAGCTAACAAGATAGCTGATACTATCGTACATCGTGTTGTTTCTGAGATAGAGTATGAATGATATTCCTCATTGAGATCTATTGCTTTTTTGATGATATCGACATTTTTGAGATTTTCAGCGAATTGCTCATTAGCAAAAGTCTTGAGATAATTATTGATTGAGAGGAGTTTATTATCAGGAAGTTTCTCCTCTTTTTCAGCTCACTTTTTCCAATGAAAATTATTCACAACGAGCTCTGTTTCGGTCTCTCCACTCACAGCAATAGCGATAACATCATATTGCCCGGAAAGCTTTTCGGCATAGTGAAGAGCCCCCTCGATCGCATACTTGCTCGGATCTCATTTCCCATCTTTTGTTGTATGATCTTTTGGGCTTGCCTTGCACTCTATAACGATAAGATAGTCCATGTTTCCTTGTGGGAAAGTAATCAGAAACTCTGGCTTTCCAATACCCTTCCCTCATTTTGAGGCTCACGCAAGAAGTTCGAGGACTCGCTTATTCATCGACTTTTGTTCTTCCCATTTGATGATACTAAAAAGGGGATCCAACTTGAAGTGTTCCCGGACAATATTTTCCGTGTTGCGTTCATTTGCCATATCTCGATAGTTTATTTGCCAGGATTATATGGCTCCTGGAAGATTTTACAAGAAATAAAGTCTTGCACATATTTTCGTATGTACTTTTGTATACTTTGTATACTTTTATTTCTTCTTGTGTTCCATGTATCTCTTTAGTGCCTTCGCTGTATAGCTCTCCTCACACTTCAGGATCTTCTCTCTTGGTCAGGCAAAAACGAGACTTCCTCACTTGTCTCCTCACTCTGGCCCTATATCGATAATAGCGTCAGCATTGGCGATGATATCGAGATTGTGTTCGATCACGAGGACACTATTTCCTTTTTCTACCAGTCGATCAAGGATGTCGAGGAGCTTCTGGACATCTGAAAAGTGAAGTCCTGTCGTCGGTTCATCGAGGATGTAGAGAGTCTTCCCTGTCGATCTCTTAGCAAGGTCGAAAGAGAGCTTGATACGTTGAGATTCTCCCCCTGAGAGTGTCGGCGCCGATTGTCCAAGAGAGATATATCCAAGTCAGACATCAGTAAGAACATCGAGAACTCGCTTGATGCGTGGAAACGAAGTAAAAAATTCTCCTGCTTCTTCAACCGTCATGCCAAGGACTTCGGAGATATTTTTCCCCTTGAATTGAACTTGAAGTGTTTCTGGATTATACCGAGTTCACCCACAAGCATCACACTCAACATAAACATCGGGGAGAAAGTGCATCTCTACCTTCTTTGTTCCGCTTCCTTCACAAATCTCGCATCGCCCTCCGCGAGTGTTGAAGCTAAATCTTCCAGGACCAAATCCTCGCTTCTGTGCGTCGAGTGATGCAGCGAATACTTCACGGATATACGTGAAAACTCCTGTATATGTGGCGATATTGGAATGTGGGGTTTTCCCGATAGGGGACTGATCGATGATGATGACTTTATCGACGTTCGACATACCTTCGACACGATCATGTCGACCAACGGGGAGTATGCTCTTATTAAATGAATTCAGGAGAACATTGGAGAGGATATCGATGATGAGAGAGGACTTTCCTGAACCTGAGACCCCTGTTACCAGGGTCATACACTCAAGCGGAATACGCACATTAATATTTTTAAGGTTGTTTTCTTTTGCTCCATAGATCTCGATAAATTTCTTTGGTGCGGTTTTCACGGGATTCTTCCTCGTAACCCTTTTTCGATTTGAGAGGTATTCTGCCGTCTCTGTATTTTTTGATTTTATAAGATCCTCATACTTTCCTGCGAAGAGCACTTCGCCACCATGGACTCAGGCTCATGGCCCAATATCGATGATATAATCACTCTCGCGCATAATATCTTCGTCATGTTCGACAACAACAACGGTGTTTCCAATTTTTGCAAGTTTCTTGAGATTTTCGATGAGCATATCATTGTCTCGTGGATGGAGCCCAATAGACGGTTCATCAAGCACATAAATAATTCCCTCAAGTCGAGTTCCTATCTGTGTCGCGAGTCGAATACGTTGGGACTCCCCACCAGAAAGAGTATTCGCTCGACGTTCGAGAGTGATATAACCAAGTCCTACTCATGAGAGGAACTCTAGTCGTTCGATGATATTTCGAAGGATCGGCTTTGCAATATGATTTTCACTATCAGTGAGGTGGAGTTTCTGAAAGAAGCTAAGAGAGTCTTCGACAGACTTCGACACAATCTCGCCAATATTTTTCCCGTGAATTCGCACATTGAGACTTGCTTTCTTGAGTCTGTATCCTCCACAAGATCGACATATCTGCTCAGTGGCAAAACTGCCAATTCTTTTAATATAAGCATCGTTTCCATGGTCGGCCTCTTGATATCGCCGTTCAAGGTTTGGGGTAAGTCACTCATATTTTGCCTTATGAATTTTCCCATCCTGGTTATGGGCTATATAAGAAACTTCAAAAGTCCCAGATACACCATAGAGGATTTTTTCTCTTTCACCCTTTGGGAGTTTTGAAAATGGAATATCCATGGAAATGTTTTGTGCTCGACATACTGATTCAACAAGGAGCGTATAATATGGATGACTTTGCCAAGGACGGAGTGCTCACTCGGCAATCGTAAGGTTCTCACTGACGATATCCTTCTCGAGAAATGTCGTGGAAAACCCCAGACCATGGCATACTTCACATGCTCCATGATGAGAGTTAAAAGAAAAGTGTGAAATCGACATCTCTTCAAGTGAATATCCACACTTTGAACATGATGCATGAAAAGTGTAATGGTAAAAATCATTATTATCAAGAGCGTAGAGGGAAATATGGCCTTTGCTTTTATCAAGAGCCACCCGAAGAGAGTCTTTTAGACGAAGGATAAAGTTCTCCTCTTTCTTGTGAACCAGACGATCTACAACAACAAAGACTTTATCTTCCTTTAAGAAGGAAGTCTTGATATCATCTGCAACGGAATACGTGGTATTCCCTATCTGAAATCTCACAAAACCCATGTCAACGACTCGTTTCGACACATCTTCTATTCCCACTATTGTCCTATCCAGATAGAGAGGAATGAGAATATGAAACTTTTCTCCTTCGCCAAACTTCGACACTTGATCGACAACATCTTGAAGTGTATTTTTAATAAGAGGAACTTCTGGATGGTTGATACAGTAGGGTATTCCTATATTCAGAAAAAGGAGCCGATAAAAATCATATATCTCTGTAATCGTTCCAACAGTTGAGCGGGGATTGTTTGATACCGTTTTTTGATGGATGGCAACTGTCGGAGAGAGCCCTCGTATCTCACGTACCTTCGTCGCTTCGGAGATATCTGAGATGATTATACGAGCATACGTTGAAAGACTCTCAAGATAGCGTTTCTGTCACTCAGCATAGAGAGTATCAAAAGCAAGAGAGGACTTTCCTGAACCTGAGACCCCTGTTAACACAACAAGAGTATTTTTTGGCATCTTTACATCGACATTTTTGAGATTGTGAGTCTCAGCACCGATGATTTCAATATAATCAGACATAGAAGGGTAAAATGGAACGTGTATTGTACTTGTCTATTGATTGGATGCAAGAAAAAAACCATAGACATATTTCACTCCGACAGATTTCAAGATCTTTGCACAGGCATTTGCTGTTGATCCTGTTGATATTACATCATCCAAGAGGATAACTGTTTCAGGAATTTTTTCCATTTTATGAGCAAGGATAAAAGCATGTTCTCGATTTTTAATACGTTCTTTTTTATGAAGCTTTGATTGTCTTTTACTATATCGTGCTCGAAGGAGTTTTTTAATTGGTATTTTCTGTTCTTTTGCTACACGCTTCGCAAGATAAGCAACATGATCAAATCCACGCAAGAGATATCGACTCCAGTGCATTGGAACCGAAGTAATCACTTTCATATCTCCAAAAATATGTTTTTGTTTAGAAAAAAGAAGCCTGTTTAGAATATCTGTAAGTATTTGGACTTTTTCTCGCTCGGAGCGATACTTGTATCCTTCTATTATGTATTCAATATCAACATAATGAGCGCCAACAAATACTCAATCAAGAGCAAAATCACGTATTTCCTCTTGATAATGTTCCGTAAGATTTTGAGGAGAGAAAAGAGAGACCTCCTCCTGAATATCCACAAAGATGGAGAGAATTCACCGAAAAAACGACATGGAAGATTATTTTGTGACCTTCTTTTCCTCTTGAAGGGCAAGAAGGAGTTCTGATAAAACTTTTACTCCCCAACCTGTTCCACCTTTTGGCATATATCAAAAAGTGGTTTCACGATATGCTGGACCAGCGATATCGATATGAGTAAGTTTTGCTTTTCCTTGAAAATATGAGAGGAATGCTCATCCAATGGAAGATCCTGCTTTTTCAGATTTTGATATATTTTTCAGGTCAGCAATCTCTGCTTTGAGAGATTTCTTGAATTTTTCATTCATTGGAAGACGCCAAACCTGTTCATATGGCGAACTATTGTCGACTAATTGGCGAATAACTATTTCATCATCTCCCATGATTCCCGCTATATCATGCCCAAGAGCATATACACACGCTCCTGTCAATGTAGCAATGGTAATCATATGGTCTACCTTATGATTTTTCTCAACATATGCCATCACATCAGCAAGAACCAACCTTCCCTCGGCATCAGTATGATGAATCTCAACTGTCATTCCATTGTACGCCTTGTAGATATCAAGCGGCTTATATGCTCCTCCTCCTGTCATATTTTCTGTGAGACCTACAGCAATCGTCAGGTCTACTGGCAGGTTTGGTAAACTATCAAGATACCTTGCAACACCAAGAACCGCAGCAGCACCAGACATATCACACTTCATGTCGAGCATGGCAGTATCGGGTTTTATCTGGATTCCTCCAGCATCAAATGTCACTCATTTTCCGATAAGAGCATATTTCTCTCATTTAATAGGATTTTTTGGTGTAAGTATTACTATATATGGGTGATTTTCGCTTCATGCACCCACAGCAAGGATAAGATTACACCCAAGTTTTTTCAGTTCCTTTGCATCGAATACTTGTATATCAAAGTGTATCCACGAGTGTGAAAGAATATGCTTTACAAGATTCTCTGGATTTGCATCAGATGATGGCATGTTTATGATATCCCGTGCCTCAATAATAGCATCATAAAGTGGCTTTTTCGTCTCTATTTCCTTCTGTTCTTCAAGAGAAGTAATCAATGCATACTGAAAATTCTTTTTTTTGGAAAGATAAACCTGATATTTATATGTTGCGAGTTTTATTGCCTCATATGCCTGAACGGCATCTCTACTGGGAACAAAGACACTTCCCGTCTCAAGATCTCGAAACAACTGACTTCGGTCATCCATAAGTGTGTTTTTGTCAGGAAAAAAACACGTTATTTTCTTTGTGTATTTTCCTCAAAAAGCAAACGTAAGCGTTTTTAGATATTTTTCTCCTTTCTGTTTTAGGTTCTCTTCTACTTGAGAGAGAATTGCAGGATCAATAGGAAAGTCCTTATGTTCGATATCCTTCAGAGAGAAAACCTCAAAAAGCACATGTTCATACTGGGTATCCTTGAGGGAAGAAAGAAGTTCAATAGTAGTGGATTGAGACATAAGATTTTAATGATAACGGAAGCGAAAATAAGAGAGAAGGAATAGTATACCTATCAGGAAAATGCAAGTAGCTATTACATAGAAAAAAAGAGGTCACCAACCAACTCAAAAAATAACATATATTGAAAATAATCAACTAAAAAATATACTTGAATAATGGAGCAGTATAAAATCATGTTCGAAGTGTTCTCGCCAAAAGTAAGTATTTCAAATAATACAAAGAGGAAGAAAAAAGACAAATAAGGCTGTTGAGAAGAGGGACTCTGGCGTAATCATAGCAAAGAAAACCCGAGAGTATACGAATAAAAGAGCTAATATTCCAAGAGCAAAAGTAATATAATTGCAATAGCGAATATGTACAGAAAAAAGAAATATAAGAAGAATTATTACTACATACAATGAGGTAAAATCAAAGAAACTTGATATCATAAGTCCAACTATAGCGAGAATAGAGAGAGAAAGAGTAAACACCTTTGATGGTTGAAGAAATTGTTCAAAAAAACGATATCGTGGCATGATAGTGAAAAGAAGCATTGCAGACAAGCCGATAAAGGCTATCAATACCGGAAATGAAAAAATATGAGTTACAAGAAAAAAGAATATATACCCTGTTAAAATCCCAATCGTAAGAAAACTCTGAAAAAGGAGTAAGTGTTCCTCACGAGAAACCGAAAATAAGATCATAGAGAGAATAATATCCATCACGGCGAGAATAAAAACAGGGATAGAGAAAAAGCTTGTATCAAAACATCCGAGAATATCAATACTTAAAATCGTAATATATGTGAAAATAAGATGAAATCTTGCAATATCGAAAAATATATCCTGTTTCCACATAAAGCTCATCATATATCAAAAAAATATCACATGTACTCATATGAGGATATATATATGTAAATTTATACTACTTTGAATACTCTCTGTAAGGGCAAATATAAGAAAATATAAGGCAATATAGACGAGTATAAGTGGGATTGATATGGACTTCTGAGGAGAAAATGAAGGAAGTGTAAATTTTTTAATATCTGTTTCTTTATTTAAAAAGAAAATCGGGGAAAAATAAAGGAGAAAAAAAAGAAGTAGTAGTATAAAAATACCCTCAAGAAGATAATATCAAAGTATATGAGAGCAAATGATAAAAATTGTATGTATACCTACAAGAAGAAAATACATTTAGAAATTAACGGAAAAGAATATAATACTTATCAGTATTAACACTATTGAAATAAAAAGTATTTTTATACTTCGTACAAATAAAAGAATCAGGGTTACAACCGAGAAAATACTAATAAAAAGGAAAGCTTTAGGTTGATATGTATAAGAAATTAAAGAAAATTTCTCTCAAATATTAAGTCAGATATATACAAGTATATATACAAATAAGGCATAAGTAAAAATTGAAGATATGTGATTAATCCCTGCTGTAAGAATGTCTACATAATATTGAAATCCATGTATAATTTTTGTGTAAGAAATATTTTTATTATGAATACGGTTATCAATGATTTGGATATTTTGAGAGAGAAGTTTCTTTTTAAGAAAAAGTCGTTTAATTTTTCAAAATTGAAATGTAAAAATTGATTTTATAATCTGTATATCATTTTTATTAAGATTTTCTTTATAAAGATTAAGTTCTCGTTGATTTTTATAGTAGATAAATGAATTTGTATCTACTTTTTTTCATTCTACTTTCTTTATTTCTTCAGAGCTCTTTTGTACTTTTGTAAAAAAATTCGAGAGGCTTCTTCCAATATCTATATTATCTTTCTGTTCTATTTCCATTCGTTCTGAAGATCCTATTTGTTTTAATAAAGAGTTTGTTTCTTCTAATAATTGTTTTTTTTCTGTATTCATTCCTGTTTTTGTGAGCTCTAATTCAATTTTTCAAATAATTGTAAGAGCATGTTCAGTAACAGTTTTAATTTTTCCAAGATTTGAACTTCATTTTGCCTGAAGAAGTATTTCTTCAATTCATTCTAGTTCTATCTTTTTTTCAGGAGTAACTATTGTATGATATTTTAAGAAGAGATTTTGTATTTTTTCTACTGTTGAACTAATAATAAGAGTATAATGTTCAATCTCTCGAAGAATCTGTGGAGAAATCTGATGTACATCATATTCATCTTGTGTTTCAATTTTCATATCATTGATATTCTCTCATATTGATAGTTTATACATACGATAACTATCTCGAACTTTTGCTGTTATTGTCTTTTTTTGTTCTTCTGACATTCATTCATTTGTATATATATATACTATATTATATTTGAGATCTTCAATGAGTTTTTTATATGATTTAAAAATATCTTCTGATTGAATTTTTCCTGATTTTAGTTGATTATTTATAAGAACATCAAAATAAAAAAAATTTCCTCATGTTCAAATCTGAGTATTTTTTGTCTCAATAACCTCTTTAATTTCCATAATAGAATATCCTTGACCATGAAGAATATTTCTAGCTTCATCAATATCTTGTGCGGTAAGTGAAAGGGTAAGTTTTTGATTTCACTTTGAACAAATAGCTTGAAATTGCATAAAAAATTAAAGTAATATAGCTGTAAATGGATTAATTATTTTTTTATTAAAATTTTCTCAATTTTCTCAAACTTGGGAATAAATTTTTTGAAAAAATATATTAAATTCTTTATCTTCAAGTATTTCAAGACAGAAAATATAGAGATCTTTTTCTTCTTTATGAATATTAAGTTTATAGATAATTTCCGTGAGAAAAAAAAATTTTAATTTCCGTGATGAAAAGATTGAGGTAGATAACATAATCAAAAGTATATGTTTTTTTTATTTTATACAATAATACTTTTATATTTTCACTTTATTTTAAAACAGTATATATACTAATAATTCATGTAAATAAAAAAGTTACTTATATAAAAAGAAATACCTTTTAGTTTTTAACGGTATCTTAAAAACTTTTCCATAAATTTCCTTTTATAAAAAGAATACTTTCTTAAATTTAAGAGTAATTTTTTGTAAAAAATTACTCTTATGTTTTTATTTGTTTTTTTATTATATTTCTCTACACTACCCGTATAAAAATTCTTTATCTTTTATGCACATTTCCTATAAAAATATCTTCCTCTGAGTAAGTTTTACACTTTTTTGATATACATTTGGGGTAATAATACCAGATGGATATTTTTCTCAATTTCAAATTTTTCCTATAGATTCATGAAGTACAATATCATGAAGTCTTTCATCTGAAGAAATATTTAATTCAAAAAAAGTCCACGAAGCTTATAAACATATAGAACAGAACTATTATGGATTTCATTCGAAAAGTCAAAAAACAATAGAGGATGCTTTTTTAACTTCCCTCGCAGCCTCGCTTGGTGATAAACATACAAGTTATTTTAATGAAGTAGATGCAATAAAATTTACTAATACCCTTAATGGGGATTTTGAATGAATTGGAGCTGTTATTCATGAAAATCCGAAATGAATTCAAATAATGAAAGTTCTTATCTGATCTCCCGCAGAAAAAGGAAAACTTCAAGCAGGGGATATTATTACTAATGTGGATGGAAAATCAATGATATGAATAACAGCAGATGAGGCTGTAAATTTGATTCGTTGACCAAAAGGATCAACAGTAGCTCTTACAATACTTCATACTACAAAAGATAAAGAAGTACAAAATAAAGTATCTATAAAAAGAGACACAGTTATTGTTCCAACAGTATATTCAGAAATATTTACCGGAAGTAGTCTTGGGTATATTGAAATAAATATTTTTTGAGGAGATACCGTAAATGAATTTACAAAAGCATTTAATATGCTTACGGCTTCATGACCAAAAGGAATTATCTTTGATGCAAGAGATAATGGAGGAGGGTATCTCGAAGCGGCTGTAGATATACTCTCACTTGTTCTTCCAAAAAATACAATAACTGTTTCTACAAAAGGAAATAATCCTCTTGAAAATATGACTTTATATACAAAAAATGGTGTAAAAAACAATATCAGTATTCCTATTATTATGTTGGTAAATAATATGAGTGCATCAGCTACAGAGATTACAGCATGAGCACTCCAAGAACATTGAAGAGCATTGATAGTTTGAGAAAAAACATATGGAAAAGGCTCTGTTCAAACCCCGTTTTCTCTTTCAGATGGAAGTATATTAAAGCTTACAACAGCAAAATGGTATACCCCAAACGGGAGAAGTATTGATGAAAAATGAATAGATCCAGACGTTGGTATTTCTCTTACAGATAATGATTATAAAAATTGATATGACCGTCAACTTGAGTGAGCGAAAAAACTCTTGGAACTTCAAATAAAGAAAAAACTAACGGTAGAAGCCTTAAAAACAGAAGCAAAATCCCTTACATTCTAATTATTAAAGGCATATGTTTTATAAGGAAAATCCAAACTGTAGAATGGAAAAATAGTAAATAATTACTATATATTTACTATTTTTAATTATTTTCTCATCATTGTATGATAATAACATATATTCAAAAACAAGATCCAGAGGCATATTCTTATCTTGTTGGTGAGCAAAACCGACAGAAGTTTGAGCTAGAACTCATCGCGAGTGAAAACTACGTATCAAAAGCTGTTCTTGAAGCAAATGGTACAATATTTACGAATAAATATTCAGAGTGATATCCATGAAAACGATATTATGCTGGACAAGAATTTGTTGATAAAATAGAAGATCTTGCTATCAGCCGTGCACGTAAACTTTTTGGTGCCGAATATATCAACGTACAACCGCACTCAGGCTCTCCAGCCAATCTTGCTGTATTTTTCGCGCTTCTAAACCCCGGAGATACTATACTTGGAATGAATCTTGATCATGGTTGACACCTTTCACATGGACACCCTCTCAATTATTCAGGAAAGATGTTTCAGATTGTTCCATATGGAGTCGATAAAGAAACGGAAAGAGTAAATATGGATGAGGTAGAGCGACTCGCACATGAACATAAACCAAAACTTATTATCGCGGGATTCTCCGCATATTCTCGTTCACTTGATTGGAAACGATTTCGACAAATCGCAGACGACGTTGGAGCCATTCTTATGGCGGATATTGCTCATATTGCAGGCCTTATTGCCGGTGGATTACTTGAAAATCCTATTCCATATTGTGATATTGTAACAACAACAACACATAAAACTCTTAGATGACCAAGAGGCGCTATGATTATGGCAAAAGAAAAGTATGGTCCGTCTCTTGCAAGAGCTGTTTTTCCAGGTATTCAGTGAGGCCCCCATGAACATACCATCTTCGCCAAAGCAATTGCCTTTTGAGAAGCGCTTCAGCCAGAATTTTCGACATATGTTCGCCAGGTAGTTGACAATTCTCGAGCCATGGCGAAAGAATTTATGGATAATGGCTTACGGGTCATATCTTGAGGGACAGATAATCATATTATTTTGCTTGATATATTTTGATCTCTCTGACTTACGGGAAAAGAAGCTGAAGTGACGCTCGAAAAAATAGGGGTTTCATGTAACAAAAATATGATTCCATTCGATACAAGAAAACCTCTTGATCCATCAGGAATCCGTCTCTGAACGCCGGCGATTACAACAAGAGGATTTGATGTTGCGACGAGTAAGCTCCTTGCACACATCATTATCAAGGCTCTCAAAAACCCTCAAGATGAAGCTGCTCTTCAGCAGTGACTCAAACAACAAGTTCGAGAACTCTGTATCCAATATCCTACCCCATAAAATATGGAAGATTTCGAATCATCAGCACTTCCCGAATGATCCTGACTCTCGAGTTGAGGCGAAAAAGCAAGAGAACAGTGAGAAAAGCAACGGGATGCGTATAAAAAGGCGCAGGTACAACTTCAGAAGTCTCAAAAAGATGAAAAAAAAGCAAAGGGAGATAATGAAGATCTTTTTGCAATTCTCCTTCGCTTCATCCAGAATCCATATTATGAAGAGCTGATTCCAATTATTACAGAACTTCTACAGATCTCCACACCTTCTCGATTTATCATCGCACTTATAGCGCTTATCTATCCTGAGGCGGCCCTGTACGTTCTTACAAAAATCGATAAGAAAGACACTATCAATCTTCTTCTTTCGATGCATCACTATGAAATAACAGAAAACTTTAATGAGAATACACTCCACCCTTCTATTCGTGTATGGATGAGTGCCTGGGTACAGTTTTCACAAGGCTATCTTGTGGCAGAGAATGCATCACATATTCTCCATTGAAAGCTCTTAGGCCTTATTCAAGACGAACATTCACAAAAGATACATGAGAGTATGAGCCGATGTATCAGATTTTTCTTCGCTTCTCGTAATATCCATATTTCTCAAAAAGTAACAGATTCTTATACAATCTTTATCCTCATGGAATATATGAAGATATTAGAAAAAACGATTGCCACTATAGATCCAGATCTTCTAAAACCAGTTTCTGTTGAGGCTTCGGCATTGTTTGGGATAGGGTAATGATTCGTTCTTCCTCAAAGGTGAAGACTTCAACGAGTAGATATCAGAGAATTCATATACAGAGTGGAGTCTGCCACGAATCAGGAATCACAATAGTTCACCCAAGGGCAAAGAAATGCGAAACAAGAAGAATATATTGAGCTGGAATATATACCAAGAACCCAAAGAGATAGAGAATATATCATCCAACAACCCCAAGAATGAGGTATATTACCCCGGTGAGCATTATCCATCCTAGTACTCATACAATGAGTATATTTGCAAAGAGGGAACCAGTAGATATTGCTCAAAAATGATATATCATTACAGGTATGCTTCAGAGGGATGCTGAAAGAGTAACACCGAGGATTGGTATGAAAAACCGAGGAATATGTCCCTTCTGGAGCAACTTTTGAAAGGATTTATAGTAAAGAAGGATTCCGATTGTTGCAGCAAAAGAAAGTCAGAATCCAGCATCATACGCGAATGCAAGTGGCTTTACCAAGAGAAGAATGAAAGCAATACAAAAAAGTATTGCTATACTTGATGTGCGCTTTCCATGTTCGATGGCAAAAAATGTGATAATCCCCATGCTGGTTGCACGAATTACGGAGGTATCCCATCACACAAGAGTGCTATAAAGAAGAATAAAAAGCACCACACTTACAATTCGTCATATTTTTCCAATAGAAAAGTATTTTAAGATTCCGGTAATCATGAGAATAACGAATGCTATATTCGATCCACTTACAACGAGAATATGAGAGGTTCACGAGAGGATAAATGTATTTTTTATATCAGAAGAAAGGAGCTCGATGCTTCCTATCATCATTCCAAGAAGGATTCAGGCAATATCACGAGGAAATCACTGAAAGATGATTTTCTGAGACCAATCATGGAGTTTTTCAAAAAGAGAAACTTCTTCATTCGGTATTCTTCCAAATGTTGGAAGAAATGCTCGTCCATAGGACTCATGCACGAAGGCATACCGTTCAAAACCCTCAAGCGGAAGAGAAATAGTCGGAGAGATCTTCCCAGTGAAGGAAAGAATATCTCACCTTTTCACTGTAAGATTATTCGGAATTTCTACAAAAATTGCAATATTTTCATGAGAAAGGTCTTCACTTTTTCCTTCATTTTTCAGTGTCGATACATTGGCGATATTATCGATCTTAAGACGATAAACGGCTCGGAGATCCTGAGAATAGGCCATTTCGGATACTGATCAAATGACAGAGACTTTATTGTAACCATTTCCCGTTATGGTCGAGAGTCTTTCCCAATCTTGAATATGGGTAGAATAATCAATAATACTCCTATATCCTCACATGAGAATTCAGAGAATTGCAAGTATGATAAAGAGCCAGTTTTTCCCCCGAAGGAACAAAAAAATTCAAAGAGGAATAACGAGCAACAGAACAACAGACCTCCAGCTCCCTACGGAACCTCATCATATTCATGCTATAAAACCAAGAATAAATGATAAAAAAAGCATCCGAGGATGCAAGAAAACGTTTATTGTTTTATAATCTTTATGAATCATACAAATGCGTAACCGATGAGGAATAATGCTATAAGCTGATTTATATTGATGTGAATGAAAGATCGTATTATATCATCAGAACCATTAAGAAACTCTCATAGAAAAAGGAGTGTTCCATACAATCACATTCCCATATAGCCCACAAAACCACTTGGAAGTTCGTGCTTGAGAGAGAGTTTGTGGAGAAGCCAATAGATTCCTCCGCTTATGATGGCATATATGATAGGAAGCGGAAAGAGAGGGTTCTGAAAGGGGACGATGCTGTTCTTTTCGGTATAAAGTATCGAGAAAGGAGAATTGAAAGGTATACCATATATTTGTCCGCCAAGGGTTGCTCCAATATATCAGACAACTGCAGTGATGAGAAAGGCATATACAACGATATCAAGGTATCCTGTACGATCTTTTTTACGATGCCAGGTTTTTATAAAAAATACAATAAAGAATCCAATGATTCCTCAAGCAAGGGAGATGCTGTAATTATCAGTAATAAAAAATTGGTGAAGAAAATGTCAGAAACCCTTTCCCTCCGCTAGGTCTTTGAATATGAATTTTTCCTCACGCCATTCGCTAAGGATATAGAAAATACGACTTGAAAAAAAGATAGAAAGGGTGAAGGAAACAATGTCAGTAAAAATGGGCTTGTTTATACCTTTTCGTATTGAGAAGTGATGTAAAAGGGTGAAAAATATACCCCAGGAAAGTACTAATCCTACTCAGAATGTATAAATATCAATGATGTTTCAGATGCTGATAATAGGATACATAAAAGAAGATTAGTAATTTGTATGTCTACTTTGCATACTCGATAACTCGCTTTTCACGTATAAGGTTGATCTTCACTTCTCCAGGATAATTGCAGTTAGCCTCGATCTGTGCAGCGATCTCTTGAGCCCGTTTCTCAGCATCGAGATCAGAAATAGTATTAGCATCGACAAAAACACGGACTTCACGACCAGCCGAAAGAGCATAGGCCTTGCTTACTCCTGGAAAACTCATGGCGATATTTTCCATCTCTTGAATACGCTTGATATAGTCTTCAACATTCATACGGCGTGCACCAGGACGGACAGCACTGATAGCATCCGCAATTTGTACAATTTTTGATTCAATACAAATCTGAGGAACGTCATCATGATGACTTTCGATGATGTTGATTGTTTTTTCATCAAGTCCGTATTTTCGTGCAATACGTCCACCAATTTCAGGATGTGTACCTTCGATATCATGATCCATCGCTTTTCCGAGGTCATGAAGGAGTCCTCACTTGAGAGTGAGAGCCGCATCCGCTCCAATAAGCTTGGCAATTCATTCAGCAATATAGGCAACCTCCTTTGAGTGCATAAGGAGATTCTGGCCATAACTCGTACGAAATCGGAATTTCCCAATAAGAGGAACAATCTCATCTGGAATTCCTATTACCCCCATTTCATCGATAGTCTTTCGTCCAAGATCGTAGATAAGCTTATCTGCATCTTGTTGATTTTTTTCAACGAGTTCCTCGATACGAGCAGGTTGAATTCTCTTGTCTGCAATGAGATCCTCGAGAGATTTTTTTGCTATATATCTGCGAAAAAGATCAAAACTCGAAAGAAAGACAGTATCTGGAGCATCATCAATAATGAGGGATACGCCCGTTGCCTTTTCAAAAGCTATGATATTGCGGCCTTCTTTTCCGATGAGTTTCCCCTTGAGATCATCGCTCTCAAGCTGTACCATGGTTTGTGTAGTTTCGCCCGTCACTTCTCAAGCATATTGTTGAATCGCTTTAATGAGAATCTCTCGAGAGAGTTCCTTTTCACGAGTATGAAGCTCCTTCTTCTTTTTTTCAATGAGCGTGAGAATATCCTTCTCATAACGTTCCTCTGTGTATTGTAGAAGGAGACTTTTTGCTTCCTCAGCGGAGAGCTTTGCGATATTTTCCAATCTGGTTTCGACTTCCGCATATTTCTTATCAAGATTTGTCGTCTTCTCTTCAAGAAGTTCCTCCTTTTTTTGGAGTTCACCTCGTTTGAGATCGAGCTCTTCGTACTTTTTATCGATTTTTTGCTCTTTTTCTATGAGCCGATTCTCTTGTTCAAGGACACTCTGCTTTCGTTCCTTGATATCATTGCGAGCCTCTTCGATCTCTAGTCTGAGATTTGTCGCTGTTTGCTCTGCACGTGCAAGAATTTCCTTACTTTTTGTTTCTGCATCTTGGATAATACGGGCCCCTTTTGTTTTATCCTTTCCAGCGAGAAAGAAATACACACCAAGCGCACCAACGCCGCCTCCTATAAGGAAGCCAATTATAATGAATATAGTCATTTTTGAATCTAGAAAATAAGGCGTCACAAGCCTACTCAGGCACAGATAATTTTTTTAAAATTTTCGAAGAATAACTTTTTTTCGGGAATGAATATATATAACTTACAGTAACTTTTCATAAAAAACACAACATATTCATAGCATCTCTTCGGAACTTCGATAAATTTTGATGTTTTTAGAGGCGAATTATCTGCATCCTTACGGGTGACGTGCTCACATTGTACAAAAAAAACGAAAAAAACGAATTATTTTTTTATTTTTTGTGATTTTCATTTTATGGAAGCAAAGAAAATCCCATTGATTTATATTTTCTTTATTGTATAGATTTCTTCCTGGTGAAAATATTGTGAAGAGACATGACTTTTATTTGACTTTAATCCCCTTCTTCATAGTATTTGACTTGTAATGTCGGTGCAAAAGGTCTTTTTGTTCCGAATGAGTTCTTTAACATCATTTTTTGCTTTGGTCACTTCTAGTATCACTGCATGAGGAGAGGAAAGAGTGGTTGAGGTAAATTTTCCAAAAATAGAAGTGATTTAGATCACTTCTTAATGGACTAAGTAATTAAGTATGAACGGTTCAAACGAATTCTATTTACCCCCTCTTTCCTCTCGTTATGTAAATAACTTGAGGTTAAAGCTTTAACCTTACCGTTCTTTTACAGGAACGGATCGGTGTCTCCCCTGACCAGAGAGATTAATTTGATAGTCTCTGACCAAGATTATCATCTGGTTCATTTCGCGGATTTCCGCAATTTATTTTTCTAACCTATATTACTATGGGTAACTTCTCTACGAAGATGGTTTCTCTTGTAAGTGTTGCAACTCTCGCAGTTACAACTATGGGTGCTTCACTCGTAGCTGCTACAAGTGAGTTCCTTCCTTACGCTGAAACTCTTGCTGGTAACAATGTTATCGGCACTCAGTCTACTGAGACGGGATATCGTCTCGGTGACACAATAACTCGCGCAGAACTTGCAAAAGTTGTTGCAAATCTCGGTGGGTACACTCCTACTGAGTGTGCTGGGAATGTTTATGGTGACGTAAACTCTAGCCTTGGTGACCTCTGCGGTTTCATCGAAGCTCTTGCTGATGCAGGTGTTGTTTCTACAGCAAATGCAAATTTCCGCCCTTCCGCTTCCGTAACTCGTGCTGAGATGGTTAAGATGGTTCTCGGTGCTGTTGGTGAAACACCAAGTGATGTTGATGCTGGCTACACTGATGTTGCCAACCTTCTCGACCTCACTGGATATATCAACCGTGCTAACGAGCTCGGATGTGCTGCTACAGCTACATACTTCCGTCCTAATGCTACGGCATCTCGCGGTGAAGCATTTAAGATTGCTTCATGTATAGCTTACCCTGCAGACTCTGGAACTGATTCAACAGGTACTGGTACAACAGGTACAGGTACAACTGGAACTGGTGTTACTACTGGTTCACTTACTCTTGCTCTCGATGGTACTGCTGTTGCACAGTATGTTCCAAAGAATGCTTCAAGTGTGAAGGTTGGATCAGTTAAGCTCTCTGCTGGTGATGCTGACGTAACTGTTCGCTCACTCGTTGTGACTCGTTCTGGTCTTGGTGATGCTACAGGTATCGTTGGTATCCGCGCTGCTCAGAATGGTGTTGTTGTATCTAGCTCTGCTGATTACTACAACTCTACTTCTCAGAAGGGTACTGTCTACTTCTCTCCTGCCCTCGTGGTTAAGGCTGGAGCTTCTACTTCTGTAGATGTTCTTGCTAATCTCTCTGGTTCTGAGAATAGCCAACACCAATTTACTCTTGAGTCAGTAAACTCTACTGCTTCATCTGTAACTGGT
>JAVHPT010000016.1:0-4077 GCA_036170735.1 Patescibacteria group bacterium
TATGCTTACATCAACCCTTTCTCCATCCTCACTCTCCCTCCTTATCGAATGGCAACAGTCTGATAAGGCATTTTTCCGTAAGTATCGAAAAGATAAGAAAGCAATGGAGATTATCGCCGCTCTTGCCGAACTCATAGCCAATTATGATGAGAAATCAAAAACACCTTTATTTTACTGCTAATATTTTATGAGTACCAATACAAAAGAAATCGGATTTGAAGCCTTTATAGAAGGCTTTCTTCTGTCTCATGGTGGATATGAGAAGCGAACATCGGCAAACTATGATAAGGATGTCTGTATGGATACCGAGTTAGTGTTGTCTTTCATACGTTCTACACAACCAAAACAGTGGCAAAAACTCACTGAACACTATGGAGATAAGGTGGAAGGTCGTTTTCTCGCACGCCTCTCTGATGAGATAAAAGTTCGAGGACTGCTTGATGTCCTGCGTAATGGGATGAAAGACAGTGGGTCATCTTTTGTTTTTGCGTATTTCCAGCCGAATACTGACTTCAATCCCGAGAGCCGAGAACTCTATGAACAGAATGTATTCAGTGTGATGCGACAGGTGAAGTATTCCAGAAAGAATGAAAATAGCATCGATATGGTGCTCTTCCTCAACGGTCTCCCTATCATCACCATAGAACTCAAAAATCAACTCACAGGGCAATCCATAGAGCACGGAATACGCCAATATCAGATGGATAGAGACCCAGCAGAGATGCTTTTATCTTTCCAGCGTTGTCTGGTTCATTTTGCGGTGGATGTCGAGCAGGTGTATATGACGACAGAACTCAAAAAGACCAAGACATATTTTCTCCCATTCAATCGTGGGAACAATGGCTCTGCTGGTAATTCAACAGTAGAGGGGAAGTATAAAACTGCCTATATGTGGGAAGATATCTGGATGCCAGATACTATCCTCGAACTTGTTGGTCGCTTCATCTGTCTCCAAAAAGAAGAAAAAGTGAAAGATGATGGAAGAAAGGAAAAGGTGGAAAGATTGATATTTCCACGATATCACCAACTGGACGCCGTTCGTAATATTATAGCGAATGTTCGCGATAATGGAGCAGGTAAGAATTACCTCATCCAACACAGTGCTGGAAGTGGAAAATCAAACACTATTGCGTGGGTAGCACATAGGTTGGCTGACCTTCACGATGGAAAGAATGAAAAAATATTTGATAGTGTGATTATTATCACAGACCGTAGAGTGCTCGATAAACAACTGCGTGAAACAGTGGCTCAATTCGAGCAAGTGCGTGGAGTAGTGAAACCGATTACCGAAGGTTCGGCAGAACTCAAAACAGCCCTCGAAAACGGTGAGAAAATCATCATCACAACACTTCAAAAGTTCCCATTTATCGTGGAAGAGATGGGTGAAATCCCTTGAAGGACATTTGCGGTGATTATCGATGAGGCTCATTCTTCGCAATCAGGAGAAGGGGCTCGTGCTATCAATGATGTTCTCACCGTAGATGACCAAGATGAAGAAACAGCCCTTGAAAAAGCGTTTCAGGTCGAGAGCCATATTCCAGTGGAAGATAGTGAAGACTGGCTCGCGAAACAGATGGCAAGCAGAAGTCGAAAAAATACGAATGTTAGTTATTTTGCTTTTACCGCAACGCCGAAACAGAAGACAATCGAAATCTTTTGAGAAAAAGGATTTGATGGAAAATATCACCCATTCTCGGTGTATTCTATGAAGCAGGCAATCGAAGAAGGATTTATCGAAGATGTCCTCAAAAACTATACGACCTATAAGATGTATTTTTCTCTTCATAAGTCAGTGGAAAATGACCCAGAATACTCGAAGAAGCAAGCAGTGAGGGTTCTTGTGAATGCGGTCGATAAAAGTGAACACGCAATCGGAAAAAAGATAGATATTATCGTGAAACATTTTGCGGAACATATCCGACAAGAGGTCGATGGTAAGGCAAAGGCGATGATAGTATCAAAATCACGCCTCCACGCTGTGCGGTACAAACTCGCGATAGATAAGTTCTTTACGGAAAATGGATATCCATTTAAGGCTCTGGTGGCATTCTCTGGTTCGGTGGAAGATGGTGGTATGGAATACACCGAGGCAAATATGAACGGTATTCCAGAGACGCAGACAAAAGAACAGTTCAAAAAAGATGATTACAAGTTCCTCATCGTTGCGGAAAAGTATCAAACGGGTTTCGACCAACCACTTCTGGCTGCGATGTATGTAGATAAGAAACTCGGTGGTGTGAATGCGGTTCAGACACTTTCACGGCTCAATAGAACCCATCCAGATAAAAATGAGGTATTTGTGCTTGATTTCGTGAATGAGACAGAAGATATCAAGGCATCATTCCAGCCATATTATACTACGACCATATTATCTGAATGAACAGACCCAAATATCCTCTATAATCTTCAAAGAGATATACTCTCATTCAAACTCTTCGATGAGCGTGAAATACATGAGTTTGTAGAAATGTGGCATAGGAATGTGAGCCCTGCTGTACTCAATAGTTTTCTGGATGCTATACTCGACCGATGGTACGATATCGGAGATGATAACAACGAAAGTGAAGAGCAATTGGATTTCCGTGATAAAATCACTGATTATACCAAGAAATATGCGTTTATATCGCAGATTATCACCTTTACTGATACGAGCCTCGAAGCGATGTATGTATTCCTTCGATTTTATAAAAAGAGATTACCACTGACAAGAAATCCACTTCCAATAGAACTCCTCGACCTCGTCAATCTGGAAACTCTCAAAATACCAAAAGTAGGTGAGACTTCTATAAAATTGACCGATGAAATCGGTGAAATGGATGCTATGTCAGGAAGTGGTCGAGGAAAGCCAGAAGATGATAAAGAAATGCTTTCAAAGATTGTTAGCGAAGTGAATGACCGATTTGGAACAACATTTTCAGAAGAGGACAGAGTGCTCCTCAATAATCTTTCGAAGCGTCTTATGGATAACGAGGCACTTGTGGGGGCTATCCATAACAATTCGAGTGAAGATGCTATTCGAGTGAAGTTTGATGAGATATTCACGAAGGAATTGATATCTATGTTCCATAGTCATTTTAATCTCTATGAGAAGATAGATAAGAATACAGATTTGAAGGATTATGTGAATAAGAAGATGTTTGACTTCATCAAGGCGCAGGTCGGCAAGAATAAGTAATAATAAAAACAGGTCGAATTGACCTGTTTTTATTTATAGTTCTTTTGACACATTCAGGAGACTTTCACTACATGAGAAGAGTTCTGTGGCAAGTTTCTTTCTTCATCGTCCTTGGTCAGCGAGACCATCGATATGGATTTTATTTCATAGGAGTTCCAAGAGACTTTTGAGGGTATTGTTATCGAGTTTTCCTATTCTATTTCAGAGTGTCTTGTTATCCATTCCTGCGACATTTGTTTTGTGTTTTGGATTAGTTTTCTCGCTGATGTAAGGCTTACATATCTCCCAAGCAGTCGATGCGTGTTGTTTGGCTTTTAATATCTGTATAGAGGCTGTTGGAGTGGTTGTCTGCGAAAGTCCTTCGAATACATCTGCCAGTCCATCATAAAATAAATCACCTATTTTTTCTGCCAGTTCAGAAAACTGTTGTTCGGTTTGAGAAATAATTCATCATACTGCTTGTGAATTGCTCGCGGTAAGTGAATGAACTCGAAGGTAGTGTTCCGCAGTTTCATCCAGAATAAATATGTCTTCGAGGGTTCAAGAAAATCATAAATCCTCTAATGCTGCCATCATTCATGGAATAAACCTATCAAGATTGGGTTCAATATGAAGATGATGTTGTCTGTATTCAGAGAAATTGATGGGAAAATCTTCTTCGTATGAATGCCACCAACTTGAACAAATCTGTTTATCCCAGTAGTCCTGCTTAAACTCCTCGGACTTGCTATTAAGATAAGTTTGCTTTTCTTCCTCCATTCTCTGGGTAAGATTTTGAGATGCTTCTGATGCTCGTTCTTGTATGCTTCGCATATTTTAGTAGATTTATGGGTATATAATAACATTTTTTATGAAAAAACACAATTTCATATTTTACTCTATCTGTTGTATATCTATATAAT
>JAVHPT010000017.1:0-1721 GCA_036170735.1 Patescibacteria group bacterium
CCAGCGCGAACAAACCCGATTCGGACTGACTTTAATAACTTCATTGGCGGTGCAAGAGCCGCCACTACAAGGAGCCGGAACAATGGGATTACTATTAGTGGCGGCTAAAGCATTGGTCGCGTAAGCATCATAATTTAAACTAGCCAAGCCGGAAGCGCCATTAATACTACGCTCATTAAATAAAACACAACCATTATTAAATTGGGCTTGCCCGGCGCAGCTAGCTTTATCTATTTTATCCTGTAGTTGATAATTAACCACTAGCTCTCTAACCTCAATCGTACGAGTAGTGCTCGCGCCGGATAAAATCGTCGCCGTACTACTGGCCGAATCAAAAATAACCGGCGTATTTGGCGTACTAGCGGCATTTAAGATGGACTTAGGATTAGTAAAATTATTATCACTCAATAATTGTCTGACAGGAAGTGATGGATAGAAACCTAATCTAACGCCGCTCGTGCTATTGCCAATAACATTTAAACTATAAAGTTTATAGGGTTCTAGAGCGATTACTTGTTGATCATTTTGAATGCCCGCCGGTAAATAACCCAGACTGCTTGTTCCCCAACCCTCGGTTCCTTCGGTTGTCGTCGCAAAACTGGGATTATTAACTAAATTAGGATTAAATTTAGTCACCGAATCAATATACTCCGTACAGCCGGAAGCGCTCTGATCGCATTCACCGGCGTCAGAACTCGGAACCGGAACTTCGTTACCGCTTCCGCCCAGACCGATAGTTTCAAAGACTGAATAATCGCACTCATGATCGGCCGGATCAATCGCGCAAGAACCGACACCGGTACCACAATCATTGTCGCTCAAACAAATCGGACCGGTCAGATTGTCTTTGCAGCGTTTGGCCGGTATTTTATACCATTTCTTCGGACCGACCGTGGCATTCTTGGCGGCGCGATAAACGCAAACATTATTTCCTGGGTCTTTAAAATAACTGACACTATTATTATCTTTATTCGTCCAGGTTTCGCAACCGACATCGCCGGAATTACATAAAATCGTCTCGTATTGATTCGGATTATTTAATTTAAAAACATCAGAAAACCCGATTAAACTCTTCCCGCCTTGACCTTGGCCTAAACGACTGCAACCCAAATTGACGGAGTTGCACTGTTTCTTGGCGTCGTAAACGGCATATAAAGCGCTGTCTCCCGGCACATAAACACAATTCGGATCGGTTCCGACGCTGCAAGTCGTTGTGGCGATTCCGCCCTCCCAAAATCCTGATCCGGACGGCGAATAATTTTTAGTATCAATCATCTGTTCGCAGCCGACCGCTGAATCGGAACACAATTTAGTAAATTTATGTAAATTATTCTTTAAATTATTACGATCGGTATATTGCGCGCAACCTAAATTATAGTCGGCGCCCTGATAACTGCCGGAAATATCATAATAACAGGAGTCCGGAATCTGACTAGAATTTTTAATTAAATAATAACGGTCGCTAATTTCCGACAAAACAAAATTATCTAAATAAAATTCACCGCCGCCGCTAATCACTAATTCTTCGTTATTTCCGACCGACTGATTAAGCTCGGCTAAATTCGCCTGATAAATATTCCAGCCGCTCCCGCCTTTAATTACTAGCGAACTGAAATCGGTAGTCGTTCCGGTATCCTTATTCCGGAAAGAAATGGTTAAAGTAGTGTCGGCCGGTGCCAGACCTAAAAATTTTAAGGTGTAAGCCGAACCCTGATTAACCA
>JAVHPT010000017.1:1821-4055 GCA_036170735.1 Patescibacteria group bacterium
CAGTTATCGGAACAGGTGATTGTCCGCGAAACTAAACGATAGGCCACCGTGCCAGTGGCGTTATAAAACTGCCGACAGTCGGGATTAAAATTCGCATCGCTTACCGGCAAATTATAAACAGTCGCGTCACAGGGAGCGTTAACACCACCGGAAGTAATTGCCGGTAAACCATTAATATCTTTTTCTAAAGAATAAGCCTGTAATTGGTAGCCGCTCGCCTGCCCCTGCCAAGCGTAAAAACTGGCACATTGTGTCGGGCTAGGCTTGATACACTGTTTTAGAGAGGTGTAATATTCCTTTTGTTCGCCTCCTTGAGCGAGTGAATCTAAATTAGTAAATTCGCTGCAACCGACCGCCGCCGCGCTGCATTTATTGGCGGTTGCCGGAATTAAATTTTCCGTGGCGCTCGAATTAAAATAACTGCCTTTAGAAATAAAAATATCATAACCCAGACATTCTTGAGGACAATAATCGCCGCTGACGACTTTAGCCGCGACGGTAAATTTGTCCTTAACGTTAGTATAAGAATCACAGCCAGCCTCATCCTGGTTACACTTTCGGGCAAAAGTAGAACAGGCCGCCGGCGCGTCCGATTTTAAAGTATAATCTTTAACCGCACTACTGACATTATTATAACAAGCTTTTTCTAAATAATTCGGCAATAATTTCTCATAAATTTTCGCCGAACCGGACGGCGTCTGGCCATAAGAACTATAACCCGTATCCCAATTACTCATCTCAAATTTTAAATTTTTAACATAAAAAATGCCCGGTTCGCCGACAATCTTAAAACTCGGATCATTATAACTGCTGTTAGCCGAACGAGTTACGCTTAAATGCTGCCAAGAGCCGCCGCCGACGGTAGTGGCCCGATAGTTATTTCCATCGCCAACAAACAAACTAACATTATCTCCATAAACATCGGCGCTCACCGTATAAGATTGGCCAGCCACAATTTGAAAATTAGCCGGCAAAAGAGAGTTAGCAGAATTAGAATAAATACCGCCACTAATATTACTTATACTCAATTTTATCGCCTTTCCACTGTCTATTCCCGGATCTAGACTAGTATCAACGATAGTCGCCGCAGTCGTCTCGCTAACGCTATTTAGTAAGGGCCAATCATTAAGTTTCGCCCCTCCATTAGAAGCGTCGCCCACTTCCTCATTATTAAAATCCGAATCCATCACTAAGTTATTTCCCCAAGTAGACTTGACGCGCATCAGTTCCGTGCAGCCATTATCAGAACTGCTGCAAGTACCTAAGCTTTTATTTAAATATAGGCTAGCCGCCGTGGTCCAGGAAACGGTTCCAGTCGAAGTCGCATAAAGCCCAGACAAAGAATACTGCCGGCACCCGGCATTACCGGAATTACAATTATTATAGTCTAAAGTATTCTGCAAATAAGCTATCGCTTGCCCGTTAACGCCAGTAAACGACTGGCAAGTATTATTAACCGGTTCGCAAGAATCCGTATTAAAATTCCAGGTTCTTTTTTCTCCGTTGCAATAACCGTAAGCCTCGCAGCTGCCGTTGGCTCTTTCTTTAATACAGGTTTGACCGTCGGCGCAATAATTATCCGCCCGAAGAATGTTTAAAGTGCTGGGAGTAGAAGAAACGGAAGCGCTGCCTTCCGTCCCCGGCATAACCGTCGTACTTAAAATTTGAGCGCCGAAACCCTCTTTCTGACAATAATTAAGGGGCGCTTTTAAAACCCAATTAGGATCGACTAAACCTATAAATTTTGGACACGAGACGGATTCAACAAACCCCTGACTGAAATTAGTATATTGATCATTAGGATCAAAACAAGAAATTAAATCATTTAAGGTTGCTCGATGAGGTTCACGGGGATTGGTGGCGATTGAAGCCGCCTCGGCCCAACCGATCGGTAAAATTCGATATTTAATAAGAATATTAATATTTCTTAAAGAATACTCACTATTATAAGCATCGCCGGAATCACTGTTAGTCACTTGCCATTCGCCGTGCAAAGAGCCGTCGATGATAGCTTCGGCCACGGTTTTCTTTTCGGAAATTGCTGACTGAAACGAACTATCCACCACACAGTTGTCCGGTCCGGGGTTTTTCGGGTCTTGGCAAGTCATCAAGGATGATAAAATATCATAATCCGCTTGCGTGCCAAAATTCGGTTTAAGCAAAGTCGTTGTTATCTGTTTTAAAGCCGTCGCTCCTCGACCGCTATTAGGATCACTGGAATAACCGGGACCGCC
>JAVHPT010000018.1:0-4008 GCA_036170735.1 Patescibacteria group bacterium
TTCTAGGGGTCTGCTCTCTAAAACCACCAGCTCTGCTGGTGGATACTTACTTATCTTTCCATGTTCCTGGGCATATGCTTCAGCATAACTGATCATCTTGCCACAAAGTTCAGGGCTACAGAATCACTGTTTCTTTACAAATGATCATAGTTCAATCACGTTCGGACTACTTTTTGGAATGAATAGTCTTATTGTAGCGATAGGTTCATCTCCCAAGATGAATAACACAAATTCTTCAATATGTTTTTGTATTTCCTCAATCGCCATTGATTTCAGATACTCCTTTGCAGGTTCTCTGAGTTTCATGATGGACTGAGTATCTTCCTGCGATCCCGCAGTCCTAGGAATGATTAACGCCCCATATAATAAAAAGATAGAAAATAAAAACAGCCCCCATTCGAGGACTGTTTTCGAGATTTATAAAGTTTTCTATCTTTTACAACGCCCGAAAAGAACCCTCGAAGAGAGTATTTCGGTGACGACGTGATGTGATAAAATATACGGATTGCATACCCTGAGAATATATAAAGCAGGGAAATAGTCAAATAAAAAGCGACTTTTCGTCGCTCCCAGAGATTATATTACCATGATTTCATGATCTGTCTGGATTGCAAGAGCTCTGGTGGCTTTGCTCGTTTTTGCAAGAGCTCGAGTTTTTTCTTCAATTTTCGGAAGACGAGATTCTTGGTTGATCATGAGTGCATGAGGGTCGATACCATATGCCTTGATGGCTTGCATACGAGCATTGAATGATGCAATTGCATGAGGACCCATTATGAATGGATGAATATCGGTTGCCATATATTGGTATTTTTATATGATATGTGAGAATTTTAGCACATTCTCATAGAGGAGTCAAACAATAAGAGTCACAAATAATGTTTTATATAACCTATCAACTAACGAAATGAACCTCAGTCTTCGACTTGCAAACTACATTACTCGGTATGCTCCATCTCGAAAGAAGATTTCTACCTATCTTTCAAAGAAAAAATGTATGAATATCGATGAAAAACTCGAGGAAATCCGATATGATGAGTCTCTCATGATTCGTATGTGGATGAGGAGTTTTCTCACTCTCGGGAAATGAGAACGTGAGATCACCCAAAAGCTCATGAAAAAAGAATTCCCGCGTCCCCTTATTGACGAGATGATACTGCAGTTTCATCCAGAAGTTCATGACTGGGAAGAGCATAAGTGAAGTATCGAACAACAGATAGAGAATCTCCTTCGGCGAGGAAAATCAAAACGAATGGTTTCCTCTTTACTTATTGGTAAATATTCGTATTTTCATGATGAAATCCAGGTGATTCTGGAAGAAAAAGAGGAAAAGGATGGACTCGAAAAAGAGCTGGAAAAATATACTAGACGGTATAACTTCTCGGATCTAAAAGATATCCAGAAAGTGACGGCTGCGCTTATGAGAAAAGGATTCCGGTATGAAGATATAAAAAAGGGAATAAAAGAAATTGTAAATGGTGAATCATAAACTAATAGTAATCTTCAATGCTTTCTTCATATATTACATCCCTCAGAGGCGCTAATCCAACTACTCCAATTATTATCGATGAAAATGGAGCTATTTCATGTTTGTCGGAATATATGGGGAAGGATATTGTCTCTTTTGATGAGTGTCTTACCGGGGAAATGGGAAATATCTTTCTCTATGGAATTCCTGAAGAGAAGCAACACTTTGATATCATTACTGTTCGAAAGTGTATTGCAGATATGGGTTTTCGTCCATATGAAGGGAAAACTATTGCTGTTCTTCGGGATTTTGATACTGCAACGCTCGAAGCGCAGAATGCTATGCTGAAGCTCCTTGAGGATTGTCCAGAATATGTGGCTATCATGCTCGTGGTAGATGATCTAGAGTCACTTATTGATACCATACGGTCCAGAACGATTTCTCTTTATCGGAGAGAGTCAGGTTTTTATCTCTCAGGAGAGGTTCAGAAGTGGGTAGATGACTTTTTTATAGGAGAGAAGGATGACCTTATCAAATACCTTTATATAGCAACATATAAAAAGGAAGAGGCTATAGCGATACTTCGGTATGCATTCCAGAGAGTTCCGAATAATAGTATAGTACCCTATGAACAAGGGATACTCGACCTCTTTTCTACTAATGAGAATCCAAGGAACATCATTGATAGGATATTTCTTATACCCTGTTGAGTATAAGTATATTTTCTCTTATTTATGCTATAAAGTAGAGGAAATATTTGTATAAAAAAATGTATCAAGAATGTTTTTCCAAGAAATGCCAAAAGAAAGATACTCTTTCTTTTGACTCTGAAGTGGATATTGCTAATATATAAAGCAAGTACTTCACTTTCATTCTATGACAACCCCATCTTCCTTTTCTTTACCAAAAAAGACTGAACCAAAACAGAAGAATGTGGATATAACCGTAGAAACGTTACCAAAAGATATATTTTTCTCTACTGAAGAACGACCAGGAACACTTATTATTGTGGAATGATCTGATGGATCAGGAAAATCCACACAATTGCTTATCGCAAAGAACCTCCTTGAGTCAAATGGTTTTTTCTGTGTGCATAGTATATGGAACTCATCAGTCAAAATTCATGAGATGCAGAAGCAGGTAAAAAAGACAGACAACCATATGCCCGCAGCTGTATTTGATACTATTTATGCATCGGATTTTATAGAACGATACATCACAGAAATGCGTTGATCTCTAAAAGCTGGAATGGTGGTTCTCTGCGATCGTTATATGTATACCGCTCTTGCTCGAGGATATGCACGTGGACTCAAAATGGAACATCTCAAACCATTTTATGACCTCTATTTTCCTGTTCCGGATATGGCATTTTACTTCCGTATTCCTGTAGAGATTGCTGCGGAGCGTGCAATTGGTCGTAACCCGCTCAAGCACTATGAAGCAGGGATGGATGTGCGATATTCAGAAAATATCATTGATAGCTTCAAAAAGTTCCAAACTAAAGTTATCGAATGATACGATATCCTTGCTGAAAGGAGCGGAATGCACGTTATTGATGGTACAGCTCCAGTATACAAGACAACACCTGTATTTATCAAAAAGATTGCTGAGTATTTTGAGAAGAAGTATGATGTACGTCTCATGGGTTCTCATTATACCAAGTAAGATCGTTTTTTATATTTTAGCAAGCCTTTCTATTAATTTCTCCACTCGTATGCGTCCAAATATAAGTAATTGTCATGCACTCCCAGGTACTCTTGTTATTTTTGAGTGAGCAGATGGGTCATGAAAGACCACACAGATAAAGGCTCTAAAGAAACTTCTTGAAAAAGAGGGACACGAGGTAACAGTGAGTTCATGGAAGACAGCACCTATTATTGGAGGATTCTTGAATGGGAATGAAGCACAGAAAAAGGTTGATGAACGTATCCTTCCTGAGACGAATCTTCTCCTTCAATCAGCGGATTTTCTCTACCGTATCGAACGAGAGGTTATCCCAGCACTCAAAAAGAATCATATCGTCATTATGGATCGAGGGATTCATACACTCATTGTTCGAGGTCTTATTATCGGAATGTCTGATATACAGATCAGAACAGGCCTTCTCTGGTGGAGGAACTCTATCTACAAAGAACTTTTTGATAAATCTATTACATTACATATTACCATCAATACAGACGAATCTCTTAAGAGGCTTCAGACACGTATTGCAGGAGAGAGGAGAAAACAAGATGTCTCAAAAAAGAAAGCAACAGAAGGGACACTTCTCACACTTCACTTTATCAATACTATTGTGTATGCTCCAGATGGAAAGAAAATGACAAGAAATGACAAGAAAGCATTTGTCCGTAAAACCCAATCGCAGATCATTGATACCTATAATACTGTCTTTCATGAAGAAAAACATCCATATATTGAGATTGACGGAACTATTTCTATAAAGAATCTCACCAAAAATCTTAGGGAAAAAGTTGTGGATATGATCCTATAATCAACAATTTTCCCCGTCAGCTTGCTGCGGGGCGTTCCTGTAGTTTCTG
>JAVHPT010000019.1:0-17990 GCA_036170735.1 Patescibacteria group bacterium
TTCTAGGGGTCTGCTCTCTAAAACCACCAGCTCTGCTGGTGGATACTTACTTATCGTATGCAATGAGGGAATACCTCAACTTGTTTTGCTCAAAAATCTTCTATAGGCTTCTTCATAAAATCTGAGGGAACAAGATGAATGTCTACTTTTCTGAGGTGTATCCAGAGAGACTTTAGATAAAGATACTTTCCTGTGCGAGCAATGATTTCTATAGGAGATTTCTCATTTGCAATAAATGCTTTGCGATCGAGACTACTTGGGATCTGAGATTCTTCAGTAATATTTGATGGACGTGCAGTTAAAAGTCCAAGATCATGATGAGTGATGATTGTTTCTTTTCAAGTTTTGAGTATCTCTTTCAGTCAGAAAGGTCAAATATATCTCGCTATCCCATGTATCCAGATGAGATCAGGCTGAAATGACACAATCTCTCTCTTTATCCAACTTTTATGCCAAAATGAAAAAGGGGCAAGGAGTGCAAATATCCTGCGTTTCCATTTCGGAGCACTTCACTCATAATTACAGATCTTTACCGTTCTTCCGAGAGCCATGAGCTCTTCTTTGAGTGTATGGATATATACTTCTGCTCCTCAGATTCTCGCAAAATAATCATGTACAAGGAGAATTTTTTCCGCATTTCTTACTATAAGCTTGAGCTCCTCCCTCCATAGAGGGAGTCTATATAAGTCAAGATTAGGAAGTTCTGGGAAACTATTTTTCATGACCTGTTCAAGAATCTTGAGAAATGAATCAGCTGTATTTTCTTTTTGGAGAGCCAGACTTTCAACAACGAAAGGAGAAAGTCATCACTTTTTAAAGCCACAAACTGGTACATTTTGAGCAAGAGATTCAAGAGCCACAAGTCAAAACGTCTCTAAAAAGAGAGAAGGCACAAAAGAAAGGTGCATCTTTGACATCATGGAAACAATAACATTTCATGGTTGGTACCCATATGCAAAGACTTTTCCTTCAAAACGTTTACTCAATGCCTTGATTTCTTTCGTATATTTTCACTCTCAGATAATGTGCCATTGCACATTATCAGAAAATACCGTATGAATCATAGTCTTATGGATGCATTCCATAAGTAATCATACTCACTTTTCTTTTTCCAGACGCCCGACAAAGATGATATTAAGAGGATTATCTTTTGTAAACATGGTTTCCAGATGTCCTTTCAGAAAGGATTATCCCAATGAGGAGAAAAAATAAAAGGGCAAATGGACTCGATTCGAATGTATGAAGAAAGAAGTTCATGATGCCAATTCCAGCAAACATACCACCAAGAATAGGATGTTTCTTAAAAAGTTGTATGAAGAATATAAGCATGAGGGCAAGAAAAAGTACTCATCACACGGCTCATCCCTCAACAAACTGTTGGATATACCAACTTTCAGGTATATAAAATCTATCTTTCTCTTCAATTTCGGTTCTCTTTAGTGATTCAAGATTTTGAGTGTAACGATATCATGGACCAGAGCTTCCGAGTCATTGTCCAAGAGGACGTGACTCAAACCTTTTAATACTTGTGATCATTCGTTCAGCATGTCATTGTGTTGATCCAGCTCGATTGATTATTGCTCCAACCGTTCCTGAGAATTGTGTCCATATCACACCAATGATGAGAGTTCCCAAAAGGATAATCGTAATAAACTGTTTTTTGTAATGCTTAAAAAGATAGGTCATTCCTGCGATAGTTGCTATACCATAAGCAGCTATTATTCCAAGGAGGGCACTTCGGGAGTATGTATAGAGAATCATGACGATCAAACCAATAAGGATGAGACCATTCACGAAATACCAAGGCTTCTTTCCTCGAATATAATATGCAAAGAATCATGAAAACATGATGAGAAATGCTCACATCGTATTTGGTCAGTCGAGGATACCTTGGAACCTTCGTACATTTGCTCCATCAATTCCATCAAATATAGGAGGAGCACTTCAAAACTGCCATGCAGAAGGATTTCCAGAGTATCCAACATAAAGAAGAAGATCCTCTGAAAGAGGGAACTTAAGAAGTCCACTCACAAAAAGCATGGCCCCACAAGAGATAAGAAATATTTTGAGGTAATATGAGAGGGGTTTCTCAAGAAGCGGTGCGCCATGATATGTTATCCAAAATGCCATCAAAAATTCAAAGTCATATCGTCCACCATAGATAATTCATCATAGTCCGGTCGTTCCAAAACTAATAAGTACAAGATAGAGGACATATATAACTATAATTACATCGACCCATCACCATTTAATACTCAGTTTTCCGTGAACGTGATTCCAGGTTATATATCCAAGTCAAAGAATAAGTAAAAGTTCTTTATAATACGTGAATCATGGAATTCCAAGTTTTTGGCTTGTAAAAACTGAAAGAATCGTCGTAAAAGGCAAAAGAATGATAAGTGCTCGAATAGCAAATTCAAAAATACTTATTTTAAAAATATTTTTTATTGATGTATATAGATTATTCATTCTGTCCATAGAAAAAGAAAAAAAGTCTTGCGAATAGTAACTATTTTTATAAAATACGCAAGATTTGTTCGAGAATCTTAGAGAACAATCGCTTAACTAATACTGATTTTATGATTAGAGACGCTCAACTCAAGAAACTTCGTAAGCCACACGTAAACTCAACTTGTATAGGATGCAGTGTGTGTGTTACTATTTCTTCTCAGGTATTTGAACTCGATGAACAATGACTTTCTCATGTAAGATTGTGTGATAGTTATGAAGGGCACGATGTGGATGACTCTATATCTGCATGCCCTGTGAATGCCATCAGTTGGCAACCGATGGATGAGAATGGAAATTACCTAGATGATGTTGTTGAACATCAGGATATAGTATAATGTAATGCCCCTTTCTGTATCTTTCCGAGAGGCTCTTTTCTAAAAGGCTTTTTCTATTATTTTATTAGTTCCCTTATAAAAATGCTTTCCTTTCTTACCACAATCTTTGGTGATCCATCAGAGAAGAAGTGTCGTCAATATGAAAAAGAACTTGAGAAAATCAAAGTTATTGAAGCTCAGTATCGAGATGAGATTACTTCTATTGAACAGATCCAAGCAAAGACACATGAGTTCCAAACACGATTTGAGGGGCTTGATATAGACAGTAATCAAGACCTCATTGAGGTTCGCAGACGCCTTGATGAGATAAAATACCAGGCCTTTGCCCTCCATCGTCGAGCGTGTGAGCTTATATATGGAAAGACTTTTGATCTTGGGAATGATCATAAAATCGAATGGAATATGATCCCATATGATGTTCAATTGATTGGTGCGCTTGCTCTTCATGATGGAAATATTGCTGAGATGCGTACTGGTGAAGGAAAAACCCTTGTTGCAACAATCTCAGCTTATCTCAATGCTCTTCCATGAACCCCAGTTCATATTGTCACTGTGAATGACTATCTTGCCCGTCGTGATGCAGAAGAAATGGGAATCATTTATTCCACACTTGGCCTTACTACGGGAGTGATTACTCATGGTCAATCTTTTCAGGAAAAGCAGGACGCATATAGTTCAGATATAGTTTATGCGACCAATAATGAGCTTGGTTTTGATTATCTTCGTGATAATATGGCTATTCAAGAGAATCGTCGAGCAATGGGAAAGAGATGGTTTGCTATTGTGGATGAAGTTGATTCTATTTTAGTTGATGAGGCGCGTACTCCACTTATTATCTCTGCTCCTGATGCAGAGGCAACATCTCAATATGTCCGTTTTGCCGCTATGGCACGTAATCTCCTCAATGAAAAACATTACAAGATCGATGAGAAACAAAAAACAGCAACCCTTACAGAAGAAGGTATTGCCAAGCTTGAAGAATTTATCGGAGTTGATAATATCTATGTGAGTCAACATTACAATGATATTCATCACATCGAGAACGCTCTTAAAGCTGGAGCAGTATATAAAAGAGATGTAGATTATCTCGTCCGAAACGATGAGATTCTTATCATCGATGAACATACGGGTCGTGTACTCCCAGGTCGTCGGTATTCTGATGGGCTTCATCAGGCAATTGAAGCGAAAGAGAATGTCACTATTCAGCAAGAATCAAAAACTCTCGCCTCTATTACATTTCAGAATTATTTTCGTCTATATAAGAAGCTCTCAGGAATGACAGGAACCGCAAAGACGGAAGAAGAGGAATTCTATAAGATCTATCATCTTGAAGTTATCGTTATTCCTACCAATAGACCCATTCGACGTATTGATAGGGGAGATCTTCTCTTTCGGACGGAAAAAGGAAAATTTGACTATATTGTGAAACTTATCGAAGCCCTTCATGCCAAAGGACAACCAATTCTTGTCGGTACCGTAAGCGTTGCCAAGAGTGAGTATCTTTCAAAACTTCTTGAGAAGAAGGAGATTCCTCATGAAGTTCTGAACGCAAAACAGGATTCACGAGAGGCAGAGATTATTGCAAAAGCATGACAATATGGATCAATTACTATTGCGACCAATATGGCTGGTCGTGGAACAGATATCAAGATTGATGAGCGTGTTCGTACACTTGAAGGAAAGATTTTCCTTGAGGGGGCTGCTGGAAAGCAAGAATATCCTCTTGGTTGACTCTTCGTTATTGGGACTGAGAAGCACGAAACTCGTCGTATAGATAATCAATTGCGAGGTCGTTCTGGCCGTCAGGGGGATGCATGACTTTCACAATTCATGCTCTCACCTCAGGATGATATCATGCGTATCTTTGGATGAAATAAGCTTTTTGCTATTCTTGCAAGTTTTGAGTCACATCCTGAAGCAGATCCGCTTATCGAGAGTAAGGCATTGATGCGAAATATTACAACAATTCAGAAGCAAGCTGAAGGAAGGAATTTTGATATTCGTAAACATATTCTTGAGTATGATGATGTCTTGAATCATCATCGTCTTGCGGTGTATTCTCGTCGTAATCGTATCCTTGAATGAGGAGATATACATGGAGAAATCCTCGAAATGGTACATGCTGAATCTAGTCGTATTGTCGAACTTGTTTGTTTAGAGGGTATGGAAATTGATATTGAAACATATACTCACCTCACTGAAGCTATCAATGATTTCGCCGAGGATGAACTTATAAAACCTGAGAATTTTCATAATGTTCATATAGAAGATGAACTCGTTGATAAAACAAGAATATTGCTTGCTGGAAAAATTGAGTTACTTCGTGATACAGGAACAGAAGCAGATTTTGCCGAATTTGAAAGGAGGCTTACTCTTGCAGCTATCGACGAACTTTGGATGCAACATATAGATCGGATGGCACACCTTCGTGAAGAAGTAGCCTTTGAAGGGTATGCACAGAAAAATCCTCTGGTTGTATATAAAGAAAGAGCCTATAGCTACTTTGTTGAGATGATATGAAATATGGAACACCGTGTAGTAAAGTGACTCCTTACTGCCAAACCTCATGAGGCTATTGATGAAGTTAAACTTGAAGAAGCCCTTCTTTCTCAGTACGCAAGTATGACTCATGAAGGAAGAGATGAATCCTTAAATTCTCCCCATCAACAACACATACTCCTTCGGAATAACTCTACAGAAACACAAGCTTTTCCGCCGAAAGTTATTCAAGTAGAAAGTGACATTCAAAATGAAAAATTCATAAATGTTTGAAGAAATGATCCCTGTCCATGTCGAAGCTGAAAGAAATATAAGCAGTGTCACGGAAAATAATCATCAAAATCTGGTATCATTTTTACTCCTTATTTACTTACATGACTCAATCTCAAGAATCATCATTTGAAACAGAGGAACTTAAAGAAACTAATACAACATTTAAGGAATTCATACGCTTCTTTCGAGATCTTATTATAATATTCATTATAGTGATTCTTATTAGAATATTTATTGTTACACCATTCCGCATCAATGGAAGCTCAATGGAATCAAGTTATCACGATCAAGAATATATTCTTGTTGATAAGTTTTCTTACCTTGATTTTTGAAATGCATTATATGATTCAAATTCATATTTCTGAGGTATTATACCAAGTTTTATTTCTTCATGAATTGATACTATTTTGAAGAATACTGTGGGAAAACTCTCAATTCATGTATGAGATCCGAAAAGAGGAGATGTGGTGGTTTTAACTCCGCATGCTGATACAAGTCGTGAATATTATATCAAACGAGTTATATGACTTCCATGAGACACTATCTACTTCTCAAGCTGAAATGTGTTTATCAAGAAACCTGGGGCGGAGAAATTTGTCCAACTAAATGAGCTTTATTTATCAGCTAGTAATTTATGACATACATATCTTCCAGAATACGTGGAAGGAGATCAGTTCCTCATTCCTGAAGATTCGTATTGGTTAATGGGTGATAATCGAAATAATTCCGCTGACTCTCGCTCTTGCTTTAGAAATTGTTCCTGAATGCCAGTGAGTACCCATTTCTTGAAAAGAAGAGACGTGGTTGGGAAAGTATTCTTAGATTTCTGATATTTTAATATCTTTGATGACGGTGGCCTCATCCAGTCGGGAAACTTGAAATGGGCATATCCTCCTCGTCTTTTGAATAATCCAAGAAGTTCCATATATCCCGAATTTGGAGAAAACTTATAATAGTAATATTTTAGAAAGATGTTTTTTTTCATTGATAAACCAGTTGGGATGAGCAGTTTTGACGTGTTGCGGAAGCTAAGAAAAACTCTATGAACAAAGAAGCTCGGATATATATGAACACTGGATCCTCTCGCAAGTTGATGTTTGCTCGTTGCAAGTGATAAAAGTACAAAACTTATTTCATTATTGGAAAAGTCAGAAAAGACATACTTGTTTACAGTAGATATATCATGAAAATCTGCAAGTCTCGATTGCGGAACATCCGTTGAGAAAGCTGTACTTGATAGAATTATTAAGAGAAGTTCTGAGGAATTGCACAGCTTCCTCTTATCACAAACATCTCAGATTCCTCCATCGTATAGTGCAATTCATGTGAATGGGGAAAGAGCATATAAGCTTGCCCGAGATAACAAAGAGATAAATTTGGAATCGCGGAATATCATGATAAAAGGTGTAGAGATTCTTGAGTTCTCTCCTCCAATCTTTACCATCCAGATAAGGATATCTTCAGGCTGATATATACGATCTTTTGCCCCTCTTATTGGCGAATTCTTTGGCGTGTTGGGGTGATATATCAGTATGCTCAGGAGAGAGACTCTTCATCTTCCTTCATGAGATTTTTCTATTTCTCAGGCCCAAAGATTGGATGATTTTTCCAAAAAAGAATCTCTTTCATATGAGGAGGTATTTTCTCATATACCCATTGAAACAATTTCATCTGAAATATATCACCAACTTCTTCATGGAAAAGAAATTTCCATTGGAGATAGGTCTTATACTGATTGACAAAATGTGCTTCTCAGATATGGGGATAATTTCACATCATTGGTTATATTTCGAGATAATCACTTCTGCATAGTAAGAAATGATGTATAGTGTTCACATAAACTTTACAGAAAAGAACTTGATTTTTTAGTCATCATGAGTATTCTCTAATTCATATGAATATTCGCGCTTCTCTTATGATAATTATCCTTTGTGTTCTTACACCGTTGAGTGGGATTTTTGCTGCTTGAGAAAAAAACAAAGAAAAAACTTCTTCATCAAATAGTAGCCTTACATGAATAAATGACGGAAGTGGGGTTATTTCTACCGAGCCAACATATGAAATCGGATCCAAAAAGAGTGTAAAGAAGAATCTTGTTGCGAAGTGAGATAAAGAAAAATCAGTAAATGATAGCTCTGGTGACACCTTTTCGGAGGAAGACAAGGATAAAGTTCAACAAGAGATTAATAACTATATACTTGAGGCTTACAAGCTACAGTGAAATAAGATTCTTAAAGATATTGATGCAAGTCTACAAAGGATTAATCCTGATGTAGAAACTCGAATTCAGGCCTACGATCATATCCAGAAAACGCTTGCAATGCGAGAGAAACGAATTCAGGCAATGGCTCTGAGTGAGAACAATAAAACAATTCTTACGGCATATCTTGACTACATGATACAATCCCTCGAAAAGAGGCAAGCAGAACTCAAAAACTAAACTTCCTTTTGCAAAATAGGAAGTTTTTTTTATACTTTTATTATATTATATCTTTTGTTTTTATGACTCACGACCTTTCTGTTTGGGTAAAGAAAGTTCTTCTTCTTCTATTGATTCTTACTTTACTCTACCTTCTCTACAGTATTACATCGATTTTGGTGATTATTTTGATTGCGGGGTTTATTACTGTAATTGTAAATCCTCTTATTGATAAATGAGAAAGATATCATATACCCGTTTGGGTGATGATCACTCTTGTGTATATTTCGGTATTCTTTCTTGGAAGTGTTATTATTAGTACTATCCTTCCTATTGTTACCGACTATATTAGTGCGATAGTGAGAACTATCATTGAGTGGGCAAATAAGATACAAGAAATCTATACTACTCAGTGAGGATTGAAAGGATTTCATCTCAATCCATATGTAGAAAAGGTTGTAATCCTTCTTTTCTGAGAAGCGAATATTAATCATACTCTTGATATTATCAAGCAGAATGCTGGAAATATACAGGCATTCTTTACAAATCAGATATCATCGCTTACAAGTGGAGGTATATCTATCGTAAGTACTGTTGGGGGGGTCGTGACTGAGTGGATAATTATCGCAGTTACGACTTTTCTTATGGTACTTGAAAGAAGAGAAGTAGGAAATTTTATCTTGAAAGTTTCCCCAAAGAAAACTAGTATGTACCTTCATACTCATTATCTTCAAATTCAACATGTAGGGAGTTCATGGATACGGTGAATACTCACACTTTGTCTTAGTATATTTCTCATGACGTATATTGGACTTACGATTGTACAATTTGTGTTTGGTTTTCAAGTGCCCCAATCATTCTCACTTGCTCTTATTAGTGGCATCATGGAATTTGTACCCTATGCTGGTCCATTTATATCATTTACCCTTGCGGTTATTATATGACTTGGGATATCTTGGAAAGCTGCCCTTATCCTTGGTTTTTTATATCTTATAATTCAGCAAATAGAAGGGAATTTTATGGTACCATACGTCATGAGCAAATCTCTTAACCTATCTCCTTTCTTTGTTTTTATTATTATGCTCGTTGGGGCATCTCTTGGCGGGATTCTTGGCGTTATTCTCGCCGTTCCTATTGCAGGAATCTGTAAGGTTGTGTATAGTGAATACATGAAAAACAGAGAAGATAATATGCCTATAGAAGATCCCGTACACATAAAACGAAGTATAAAAAAGCAAGGGCGAGTAATAGCTATAAAATAATTGACATACTCTACACATTATACAATTGAATAGATATTATCTATCTATAATTTCTTTGAGAGAATCCCACGCCCTTTAGGACTTGGTGTGAATCATGCCGTTGCTTTTTTTTTGAGCAATAGTTTTAAAAATCTCTCCTACAAAGAGAGATTTTTCATTGCGAGTTAGAAAGGATATATGTATACTAGAAATATCTATGAAAAAAGAAGAATATTGGACTGGTGCACATACTAAGCACCGTCTAAAGGCGTATCTTGTATTTGTTTCCAAATATTGCAAAAGGGTATTGCGAGGCAATATAGTATAAACTATTAAAACTCTCTTTTATGAGGCTTGTTAGGTAAACGGTTGGTATTTAGAAAAACATGCAGTTGAACCAGATCATGTTCATATACTTCTCCAATACAGGCTAAGTAAAAGTATCTCAGAGATTCTCCAAATCTTCAAAGGGTTAAGTGGTTATCAGATACGAAAAATTCATCCAGAGTTGGAAGTTTTTTTATGGTGATAATTTTTTTGGACAGATGGATACTTTTCCGAGTCCGTATGAGGTGCACTAGGAGGAAATGATACGAAGGTATATTGATGAACAGGGAAAATAAATGAGAGCAAGATAGATATTTCTAGTATACGAGAACGGCCAAGCTGCGCCCTTTATTTAGGGTGGGGATGGCTTTACTCAAGGTATTCTAGCAACCATAGAGAAACATCTTTCAGATATTAATATTGAGGATTTTCCACTCCAAATGTTAATCGGGTACTTGTCTTTGACCCAAAATTATCTCAACTGATCAATTTGGAGCAAATAGTACAGATATGAAATGAACTCAATACTCATGGACGAAGATTTTTACATCAAGAAATCGACATTGCTCGCTCTATATAATCACATGGGCATCAATCTCCATAAGAATCCGTTCGATGACTTTCCTATCATTCCATTGGATTGCTCATTCTTGGGTGACCTGAATACTCTCTGCTCACTTTCCCGCAACGAGAAGTATATCTCATTCCTTAAGCATAATGAGTGCGGTACGGATTGCATCTTCACGAGAGGGGATTATCCAGAAGCCTTCTCCTTCGTGACGGTTGATGCCTCATGTAACCTCGCGAATGATATTGAGAGAATCTTCGGTATAGGTATCATCATCGGTGAGTATAATAACATCTGATAAGATATCTACAACACGCCCCATTTTTGGACGCTTCGTCTTATCACGGTCTCCAGTCGCGCCAAAAACTGTGATAATACGTTTGGTTCACTCGATCTTCTTCAGTGTCTGGAGTACACTATGAAGAGATCACTCCGTATGGGCATAATCTACAAATATCTTCGCTCATCGAGAATTCCGTACTTCTTCGAGTCGTCACGGTACCGTTGTGAAGTTCTCAACTATCTCTGTGATCTGCTCAATACTTACTCTCTGAGACATCAGTACTGCAATGGCGCAAAGGATATTAGAGACATTGAATTCTCCTTGAAGTTTTGTTTTCAGATGAAACTGGTTTGATGGAATCTTTACGTCAAATTCCATTGCATCCATTTTTTGTATGATATTTTCTCATCGAATCTGGGCATTTGGGCCGAAACCAATTGTATACATATTATCGACGACGATATCTTTTGAGAGAAATCGTGAAGCATATTCACTATCAATATTAACGACACCAACTTTTCGGACATCTTTCCTAATCCCGAACTTATAGAGGTTACGAAAGAGTTCGAGCTTGGTTTCAACATAGTTATCCATGGTGTGATGAAGATCAAGATGATCTTGAGAGATATTTGTCACTACGGCAACATCATATCGAAGTCCGTATACACGATTGTAAAAAAGTGCATGACTCGATGTTTCGATGACAGCATATTCGCACCCAGCAGCTTTCGCCTTCTTCAGGAATTTCCATAATATGAATGGTCATGGAGAAGTCATCTTCAGGTTATTTTCTTCCATTTCTCAGTTGATCATCATGTTGACTGTTGAAAACATCGCGACTTTTTTCCCAGCGAGATGAAGTCATGATGCAACGATATTGGTTGTTGTTGTTTTTCCTTTCGTTCAAGTTATCCCTATGACGATCATATCCTTTACAGGATTCCCAGAAAGCCAAAAAGCGAGTACTCAGCGAACATAGTGGTATGTTATCCGGATTGGAGAATCAAGGGGAATGAGCTTACGAAGAAAGTTGAGCATACTTTTGAAGTCTTTTATATTGTCTTTGAATCTGTCAATTGTGAGGAATGCGCCCCTTGCGAAGTGAAACGAAGCCTGGAAGTACCCTTGGGGTGAAGTCATCGAGTTGATATATCCGTTTTGCTTTGCTCACGGTGACAGAAACACTTGAATTTTATAAGAAAAACCTTATTATTCAACTCTATTTTCTTTTTTCCCTCGACAAAGATTATGACAAAACTTCATATTGAAACATGAAATAACAATAGTATTCTCCGTACGGTTTCGATGCTAGTTTCTCCAAGTGAGTTCAAGCAATATCGTTCTCTCGCACTCGCCATGGTAAAATATATAAAAAACCCTGATAACTGAGGAGTAGGACTTGCAGCTCCTCAAGTTGGAGTAAATAAGCGTCTTATTGTCGTCTCTCTTTTACGTGATTATGAAGATGAGAATTATCGAACTATAGCTATGTTCGATCCTATTATCTTAGATCATTCACCTGATATGTGCATTGCCGAAGAATGATGTCTCTCTGTTCCTGGAGAAAAAGGTGATGTAAAACGCTGGACCACTATTCGTGTCACATTCTTTGATATTGACGGGAAAAAACAGATTCTCAATCTTGAGAATCTGTCGGCTCGTATTGTTCAGCATGAGATAGACCATCTTGATGGGATTCTCTTTATTGATAAGATAGAAGAATATATGAGAGATACTTCCCAAGTGGCTTTCCCGGTATCGGTGTAGACCTTAGCTTTTTGTTACTGACTTTTCTACGTTCTGTAGGAGCGTTCTCTTATCTCCTGTATATCGAATATTTTCTAGATAACGAATGAGCTTCTCGAAGATATGGAACTTGGTTTTTTGTTCAAAAAGAAAGGCATTTCCCTCGAATTTCATCGGATTGAATTCTGTGAAATCCTTCTGTGAACCTTCTTCAAACGGGAGTATAGGAACAACTTGGTTTTTTAGGAGGAGTTGTATCGGTACTTCCTCTGTTATCTGATCAGCAATAAAGGCGTCAGCTCACTCTATATATATATCTTCTAGAGAGACAGTATCTGCAATAAGTGAGATATTGAGTGCTTCACATGCAGACTTAAGGAATCATAGAACTTCTGTATCTTGTATGAACGAAAGCACAATTGCTCGAGTGCTCTTCGGGAGTGAGGCATGACGAAGGAGGGAATTTCTTTTTGTTTCTTTTTGTTTCTTATGTGAAGTAGACATATGTGTTTTTATACGAGGATATCTCTTATCAAGATAACAGAAATCTCTTAAAAAAGCAAAAAAAGAGAATTGACATATTATATATCGTATGTTTGTTATATATAATAAAAACTGGATTTATCAGGATTTTTGGATATAACTTCTCGCATGTACAAATCCTTTTGGCAGGAACTTGCTTCCCATTGACCTATTTCCGTACTTGCTCCTATGGATGGCTACACAGATAGTCCATATCGGCAAATAGTAAAAAAAATTGCACCAAAGACGGTGGTCTTTAGTGAGTTTTTTTCGGCTGATGGACTCGTTCACTCAAAAGATCTTCAGAAAAAAGCTCTTACACATAATCCGAGTGAATATCCATTGGTGATCCAGATTTTTGGAAAAGACTCAGCCATGTTCCGTGAAGCAGCAAAAATTATCGAGTCATATGGAATCACAGGCATTGATATCAATATGGGATGTCCAGCTAAGAAGGTAGTAAAAAGTGGACATGGTTCATCACTCATGATCAATCGTGATACTGCATTTAAAATCGTAGAAGAGATGTCGAAGGCGGTGAATATCCCCATTTCTGTAAAGACTCGACTTGGTTGGGAAGATGATGATCTTCTTATTGAATTCTGTCAGGGCCTTCAAAACGCTGGAGCAAATCTCATCAGTGTGCATGGCCGAACGTACAAGCAAGCTTTTGGCGGTCATGCAGATTTTTCATGAATTTATGAACTGAAACAACACCTTCAGATTCCTGTTCTCTGTAATGGGGATATAGAGGACTATGATGACGGGGTTGAGAAGATGATTCATCCGGATAATCGTGATCTTTTGTCATCCCGTAGGGATCTCTTTCAGAATCACGTTTGAGAAGGAAGTCTACCAAATCTCTTAAGCGAAGGAAAAAGCGATTCCTCTGCTTCGTTCCATTTTGCGACGGAATGACAGAAACCAAAGAATCTTGATGGTTTCATGATTGGGCGCGCCTCTTTTGGGAATCCTTGGTGTTTTCTCCCTGGAAAATATATACCTACCTTTTCCGAGATTCTTGATACTATGCGATTGCATGGGGATTTGCTCTGGCAGGTGAAGGAACGGAAGGGGATGATGGAATCACGGAAGCATCTTGTCCAATACCTTCATGGTTTCCCTGGAGTAAAGGAATATCGAACCGCACTTGTTCATGTGGAGAAGCCAGGTGATATTCATACGATTATTTGACGAATTAAGGAGGAACATCAAGCAATGCTTCAAGAAAAAGTCGTTAATCTTCATCCTGAGAGTCAGGAAATAGTTTGGGATTGTGTTATCGAGTAGGGAGTCACAATATTTGACAAAATATAATATATATTATAGATTATGTATTGTAATATACAATACATGAATAAATGGTTATGGACATTTCTAATATTTTTTGGCTATAGTCTCTGTTATAGTTCGGAATACCTGGCTATTACCACTATTCAAGAATATCTCAAAACGACAAAATGCCAAATCCAAAAGGTAGATGATGGTGATACTTTTAATATTCTTTGCACAGACTGATATTATACAAATGTTAGGTTGCTTGGAGTCAATACTCCAGATATCGACCTGAGTTCCAATATAGCTGATTGTTATTATCAGAAGGCAAAAGAGTATGTCCAGAAAAGAATAGGGATTCCATATAATGTCACTTTTTATTGAAGCGATCTTTGCAAGGATCCTTATAAGGGATGCCGGAATCTAGTAAGACTCGAAGAGCAAAAAACAGGGAAAGATCTTGGACAGGATATGATACTTAATTGATATGCTTTTAGTTGGACTACTTTCTCTATGGTTCCAGAAGGCATAAGGGAAATCTACAATTGGATGGAACGAATCTCCTTCCAGCACCATATTGGACTATGGAATGAGTGTAAGATCCAGCATAATAATGTAAGTGGAATCGATAGTTCCATACCAGATAAAATGACAAATACTGAGATTACACCACTAGTAGCTATGATAAAATCAAAGTGAAAATAATAAGAGAAAATCTCGAAAAGTATAAATCCCTCGGAAACGAGGGATTTATACTTTTAGACCACTTGATCTTTTCTGGAGCCACCATCGGGACTCGAACCCGAGACCTTCCCCTTACCATGGGGATGCTCTACCAACTGAGCTAAGGCGGCTTACTATAGAATTCTGAAAAACGACGAACCTCTTTGTTAGAAAGATTCATTTCTTAGTCACTTACATATCTAGTAAGCTCCCTTCGAATAAATCTTTCTTCCTCGAACTTCTTGTTTTTGAGAATTCTTCACGTTCCTTAAACAAGCTCACCTATTATATAATCAAGCAGAAGAATTCAAGTTTTTGTTGGAGAAATCCCCTCTTTTCTTATTTCTAGAAGTTCATCATGGAGAAATTCTTCCAATTTCCATTGGTTCTTTATGAGACTTCGGTCAAGTGAAAAGGTTCGTAAACTAAAAAGAATCTTCTCTATTTGTATTTGTTCTCCTGTAAGGATTTCTTTATCCTTTCCTCATCTATAATATCCCTGAAAGCTTGTATGATTTGAAAATCTTTCTCTATCTATACAACTACTTGCTGAGAGTCAGAATCCACGATAGTTTGAATGATCCCAATAGGACTGATTATGAGAGCTCTCATATCATGGTTTTGCCCAATTTGAGACTTCATAGTGGTTCCATCATTTCTCTAGAAGATAATCCCAGATATGAGCATATTCTTGCTCCACGTCCTTGTTATCTAGATAATGGTTCTTCCATTCTTTTGGGTAGTGTTCATCCTCGAGGATATAGACGCTCGTATGAGTGATATTTGGGAATCATTTATAGAGCTCCTTGATGCTTTCCAATGTCCTTCATGACTTTGAGTAAGGAAGTCCAAGGATAAAATCTACATTGATATTCTCTAAATATGTATTCAATATTTCAAGTGCCTGTAGGATAGTCTTCTGATCTGATCGTTTTATGATATCGAGTACCTTATTATCCAGGCTCTGTACTCAGAGACTGACTCGGTTGATTCATAGACCTTTCCATCACTTTACCTTTTCTTCGGTTATATCTTCAGGATTTGCTTCAATGGTAATCTCAATGTTGGAAGATTGGAATGTTGGATGATTGGACTGTTGGAAAAAAGGAAAACATTGCAAAATCTCAGAGAGTTCCTGAATGGAAAGAAGGGAGGGGGTTCATCATCAAAAGTAGAGAGTACCTTTATTTTTCCAGACACCGATCTCCGTACTTTTGTGACCAAAAGTACCAAAAGTCTCGAGGGGAAGTCAAACTCACTCAACATTCGCTTCGCTCTTCGATTCATTTGTTTTCATCATCGTTCAGACAGTGCCTTCCCCCCGAACCCCCATTTCACTGTTTTTCTTCTCGAAAAAATCTATTATCTCTTTCTTCAGATATTCCAAATACTTTTTCTTCGTTAATTTGTTTATCACTGGTGAAACAGCGAACTTGCAGTATGGACAAACTCGGTGGCAGAAGGGGATATGGATGTAATATGAATATATTTCTGCCAAGTATGAAAAGTAAGAATATGAAAAACCCCCATAGTATATGAGGGGATTTTTATTATTTTGTAAGTGCTCGATCGATATCACGTGAGACTTCTTCTTCGGTTCAGCTTGCATCAATACGAAATACTTCGTGTCCGTGACGTTTCCAGACTTCGATAAGTGGGAGTGTGTCACCTTTTGACCATGCTATCCTTTTCCTGATTACTTCAGGAGTATCATCTGTTCGTATGATAAGCTTGTTTCCTGTCTTTGGGTTCACCTCTCATTTGAATTCACTCGGAAATGTCTCCTGAGTGACAGGATCGACTCTTCTTCATGAAAGGCGCTCAACGGCGGCTTCCTCATCAAGATCGAGAAAAAGAACTCGAAAGTCTCCCCATACAGATTCAAGAGCATCATTTTGTTCTGTGCTTCGGATCGCACCGTCTATGAGCACTGTTTTTCCTACATTTTTCTCGAGGAATTCTTCCGTCAATTTTATGACGTAGGCTGTTGGAACCTTGAGTCATTGTTCCAAAAATGACCGAATGTGCTCACCATCTGGAGTTTTACTTGCAGCAAATTTCCTGAGTTCTGACCCCATTTCGAAGAGAATATATAAAGGATTTTTTTCTAGTATTTTCCTGGCTTGAGTACCTTTTCCACTTCACTGAATACCGATGAGCATGATATGAGACATGGGTTGATTATTGATTATGAATTATTAATTATAGATTATTAATTGCTACTTCAGGGTCAGAATTACTTTTCGTTGTAACTATGATTTTTGTTATTACCTTTAGGATTGATGTAAGGTCTTTTCCGATCATTTCACCTTCATCTACAGAAATGAAGTCAGTGTCACGTAGGAGCCTAATCCAGTAAATGGATTCTCTTGTTTCTTCTTGAGCGATTGATAGTTTTGCTATAAAATCTTTCTTTGATTGACCAGCAATTGCTTCCTAAACATTTGCTCAGATGGATGTAGCACTTCTGAGAAATTGCTTTGAAAGAATAAATTCTTTTTTCTCTTCGGAAAGAAATTTATAGAGTTTTATGCTCTTTATGGCAAATGCATAACTCAAATCCTGTATGAGATTTCATTTGGTTTCCATAATCCAGAATCAATAATTAATGATCCAGGATCAATCTTGCTCCACGTTCGCCCGAGTAATAAGCCAGATTCTGTACTTCGATACACATCTATCTAGGATCTTGGTCACCCAAAACCTCAAGTAGGGTATACTCGTTACAACTGATCCGAAAGCCATTGTTGTACCAAGTACCATTCCCTTTACATCAGAGGGGGTTTGCCACCACGATTACTCGTGCTCATCTGTAGCCTTTTGTACTCACGTACGAATATTCGTATAGTTAGTACTGAAACATCAGATGACTTTTCACCTTTCACACTTCGCAGACCCAGGACTCAATGATATCTCCAAGAAATCTTGGATTTTTCATCTTGAATCTTGAATCCGCGAAGCGCTAGTATTGTCTCTGTGGCACTGTCCGTACTCTGTATTTTTAATATATTACAGAGCCAGAGCCGTTAGCTCTCCTCCTTTCGGAAGATGTCCAGACTTTCCTCATCCCACTTGCGCGGAACGCGTGTATCTGCTCGGGCTCGCATGAGAGCAGACCAATGATAGGGAAAAAGTGAAAAAAGCAAATAAATTTATTAGTAAGATATTCCGGAAGCTCCTAGCTGGTAGACAGTATTATTGATAAATCTAATTTAATTAATCACCACTAAACCACCGGCTCTGCCGGTGGACTCCCCAGGTTCTACCG
>JAVHPT010000020.1:0-4569 GCA_036170735.1 Patescibacteria group bacterium
CCGTAACTGGGGAAGACCCTTAAATAATATATCTAAAACAAGGACCGAAAAGAATAGTGGAAGAATTATGAAGTAAAAATATGGATAACTTAGGCCTATAATTCCCAAAATTGCGCCACTTAATACAAATGTAGCAAAGAAAGCCATAAAATATGGTTATATTTATTTTGCTCTTTCGAGATACTCTCCCGTTTCTGTATTGATAACGATACTCTCATCTTGATTGATGAATCCTGGTACACGGAGCTCAAGACCGGTTTCGAGTTTTACGAGTTTATCAACTTTCCCATCTGCAGTATTCCCCGCAACTGATGGTTCTGCTTCAATTACCTTGAGTGTCACTCGAAGAGGGAGCGCAATACCGATGAATCTCCCCTCAAATGTCTGAAGATCTGCCATAAGTCCCTCCTTGAGGTACAGAGCAGAATCACCGATATCATCAGCCTGGAGCTCTACGGTTTCATATGTATCTTGGTTCATAAATGCGTACGTTCCAGCAGCTTCATAGAGAAACTCTGCTTTCGAACGGTCAAGATTAATATCTTCGAACTTCTCTTCACTATCCACAACACGGTCAGAAGTGTTTCCTTGGATAAGATTCTTGAGACGCATCATGACGTTGGTTGCCCCACGTCATCCTCGACGCATCTCATGTTTTACAACGAGGAAAAGATCATTGTTAATACGGAGAACGGTACCTGTTCGTGCTTGGAGTGCTGTTTTCATAGATTAAATGGAATGAGAAAATAAAAACTTGTTTTTATTTGCGACTGGAGTACAAATCTTCGAGAGCAAAGCTCTCATAGATCAAATGGAGTGAGGAAATAGAGCTTGCTCGGATTTCTGAGCGGAATGCAGATCTTTCCGAAGGATAGAAAAATGAGTGAGAAAAAAAGAAAGTTCACTTTTCTTTGTGGATAGAATACAAATCTTCCCAAAGGAGAGATTAAATAGATAGAGAAATAACTCCCGCATTTTAGAGAAAATCGGGGAAAAAGCAAAAGAAAAGGTTCTCCCTAATAGAAAACCTTTTTATAGTGTTATTGTGACGAACTATCCCTGGAATGTTGCTTTGAATGTTGCTTGTTCGATCTCACGTTCTAGTTCTGTCTGGATATCTTTCATAAGGATAAGATCACCTAAAACGTGCTTCTTGTCTTCTATGATTTTATGATCATGATAAACAAGGGAAATTCCGGCAATATATCCAAAAAGTATTCGGAGGGAAATGATACAAATAATTCCAAGGATTATAGCTACAATCACATGCGTGAGTGAAGGAGAATATTCTTCGAGATTTCCAAAATTGTAGAGGAATTGGGTGGAAGGATTCATATAGAAAGTATATTATGAAGTATGGTATTTCTATTCAACGAGCTCACCAAATACGAGAATTCGCTGGAGAGCAGTACCAACTGGCCAACACGTCATGAGTGAAATCTCCTTTTTTGTAGGATCACGGGACTCAAGAGCCTTCACATCACCAGGTTTTACGATGCTCTTATCTGTAATACGATATGTATATTTCTTTTGATTATAGAAAATTGTTATCTCATCACCAGCGGTAAGCTTATCCAGAAGGGCAAATACATCATTGTACTGACTCTGAACCCATGGATAATTGGATGAATGTCCAAAGATAAACACATTTCCCACTTCACCTGGCTTTGCAGTTCATGGATAACGAACCACTCACTTCTTGAGTTCATCCATAAAGATATCTTCCATAGAAGCATAATCGGTATCACTACCATGGCTTACATCGATGATGGGGATATTTTTTCCGAGTCTTGGGATGATGATCCGATTCTCATATGGCGTTACATGGAATGTCGTCGTAGTTCCTGCCGTTTCAGAGATACTTCCAAGAAGACGGTCTGCACCGTAAGAACGATTGTAAACAATTCCTGGATCTATAGATGCCACCTTCTTTGTAAGCACCGCTGCGGATTCCTGTTGCTCTTCTTGAGTTACCTCAGATGCATGTACTTCCATACTTGATTTTGAAACTACAGAAAGAAGATCTCCCTTGATGTTTTCGAGAGTTGATGGGTCTATCCAGTTAAGGATACGCGCACTATATGCACTAAAATTCAGAACACCAATTAAAACTGAAAAGATCGTCCCTGAGAGAAATAAATATACAGTAAGCAACTTAAATCATCGAAGAACTCGGGCAGAGAAAGATGGATGTTGATTGTTCTGAACAAGTTCTTGTTCGTATTCGTAGAGCGGATCTATGTACATATATTTTTGTATGTGGGATGTATTACATCTCCACGGTAACAGATATTTCTCTCTTCTGCAAGAAAATGACAGCTTTTCTTACTAAAAAAGTTTGACAATTGCTATGAATTTGATAATATCCAGCGAGTAAATTTATCCTCTACCCTTGTCTCTTCATGATCTGCTACTCTATCAAAAAGGAAGGTGAAACCAACGAAAAGCTCATTCTTCGCTATAAGAAGGCCTTTTTCCAGACTCGTACAGCAAATAAACTCAAAGGTTCTAAGACTCATATTCGCAGTCTCTCAAAGAGAAGGCTTCGAGAAAAAGCTATCGTCCGTGAGTATTACCGAGCTATTGGAAAATAATCCTCCAATGAAAAATCCAAAAAAATCCTGTAAACAGGATTTTTTTATTGCATACGTATCTCACAGAATCTCTCGATTCCCGCATAATCAGGAAAAAAATCATATTTCCATCAATATTCTTTTAGAACTTCTTCCACTATATCACGTTGATCAAATCAAAATTCAATCAACAAGATTCCTTGGATTCTTCGCTCATGAAATTGCCTAAAAAGCTTCTCATAGAGCTCAAACCCTGTCACTTCTCATCCAAAGAGTGCAAGTTCTGGTTCATATCGAGTGTCTAGACTCATATTTCTCCAATCTCATGCCTTTATATAGGGTAGATTTGCGGTGAAAAGTACCATTTCTGGATTATCTGATATATATAACTCGAGCAGATTTGATTCTATAAATGTTCATTTTCTGGAAGGAAGGTGGAATTTAAAGTTCTTCTTTGCAACCTCGAGTGCCTCATTTGAAATATCAAGTAACACAACTTCTTCAAACAAGTCAGCACATGAAATCCCAATGATTCCAGAACCGGTTCAGATATCTACGAGTGTTCTGATATTTTCTCGTCGGAGTATCTCTCTTGCACGATGAACCAATCATTCTGTCTCAAGGCGTGGAATAAGAACATCAGACGTTATAGAAAACCTCTTTCCAAAAAAGATAACTTCTCCGATTTGATATTCCTCAGGATAATTATCTTGTAACATAGCTTATATAGCATCAAATGACCGTCTCTCAAATAACTTCATCGCGAGGAAAAGGATAACAGCAATATAGAGGACGCTCGTCCCATAAGCTATATAATAGGTATTCAGATGAAGTGGCGCATCCGTTGCAACATAGTTCTTGAGGTTAAAACTCTCAAGATTTGGGAAAAACGTCAGAATAGCTGTTGCAAAAGTTGAAAGAAAAGAGTCCTTTGCCTGAAAGGCATATTCAAGCATCGTATATCCACTATGGCCGATAACATAACTTGCAATAGTCATAAACATCGCAATCATTGGGGAAACAAAAGTTGAGAAAAAAAGGATGAGTGCAAGGAGTGAAAGAAGCTTGAGATATATTCCGAGAACTGCAAGGAAGAAAATCATATCTGGCACAAATCCCTTAAACACAAGAATACTGATAAGGATGGTGGTCTCAAGAACAATAACAAGGAAAAGTACTACTAAAAAACCGAAGAACTTCCCAAGAACTATAGAGCCACGAGAAACGGGCTTTGAAAGCATAAGGTAAATAGTCTTCCCATCGATCTCTCGTGCGATCATTCCTCCTCAGAGAAAAAGGATGATAGCAAATCATGTGAGTTCAATAAATGAAAGTCCAAAATCAAACAACACTCGTCGTATCTCACCAAGAGCAAGAGTATCAAGTATAATCGATAACAGAAGAAACACAACTCCAAGAAAGGCAATGAGTGAAAAGAACTTATTCCTGATGATTTCTCGAAAGGTATTGAGGGCAATATTCCACATAAAATGTACGAAAAAATAATTTATAAAAATTTCAGGATTTTTTCTTGCATAACTCTCAACTCTTCATTAGAAGCTTGTGCTGGATGCTTGTCATTTATGTCGGATTCATAATTGGTTGGAATAAGATGAAGGTGAAAATGCGGAATGAGATAACCCTTTGTAACCATACAAACTCGCTTACATCCCGTAGCTTTCTGAAGAGCGGGAGAAATCTTCTTTGCTGTCTGAAAAACTGCTGAATAATATGGTTCTGGAACGTCAATAAAATAATCTACTTCAACCTTTGGAATAACCAAAATATGACCCGGTTGAGTGGGAAAGCTGTCGAGAAAAGCAAAAGTATATTCATCTTCATAGATCTTGAAAGATGGGATTTCACTAGCGATGATTTTAGAGAAAAGAGTGGACATAAATAAATTATAATGATAGTAAACCTGCAACTGTCTCTACTACTGCCCTTCGTGAATGAATAATCAGATAGTCCAACCCTCTCCAAGGGTTATACTTAC
>JAVHPT010000020.1:4669-17643 GCA_036170735.1 Patescibacteria group bacterium
TCAAATAGCTGTTGGATGATTTCAGGGAAAATCTGATAGCTTTCCTAGCTTGATACAGCAACCATACATCAAGTAAACAAAACTTCATTTATTTTTGTTTTATCGGGGTATTTCGTGTCATATATACAAAACTGAGGAAATAAATTTCTGATTTCCATTCACAAAATCTTTGATGCTTTGTGATTTCTTTCATTCTAATTTCACTTGTTCCAAAGTCAAGATTCATTGCCTACAAACAACACCAATTTTCCCATTTTCAAGCTTGATAACTATTCCTGGTTTATTATTTCCGTCATCCTGAGGAACGAAAAATTCATGATCAGAAAACAGAGACGCTGGACTCTTCGTAGGCTCAGAATGATGGAGCAAAGATACTTTCTCGAGCAATAGTCTTTTCCCTTCATACATTGTATAAATCCCTGGCCATGGCGTATACGCTTGCCACTTGCGATAGATCACTTCCGCAGAGAGTGACCAATCGATGAGCCCATCTTCTTTTTCGATTTTTGTGCAATACGTTGCAAGTTTAGTATTTTGTGCGATGGGCTCAAGTTCTCCTTTCTCAAGTCAACTAAGAGTTCGAATGAGAGCTTTTCCCGAAATTTGTTCAAACTTTTCGAAGAGACTCCCTGAGGTTTCGTTTTCTGTGATTTGGATCTTTTCTTGTAACAGTATAGCGCCTTCATCCATTCATTCACTCATCTGCATGATCGTCACTCCTGTTTCTCTTTCACCGTGAAGCAGTGCTGATTGTATTGGAGAAGCTCATCGATATTTTGGAAGGAGGGAACCATGTACATTGATACACATCTTCTTTGGTATATCGAGGATTTCATTTGGAAGAATCTTTCCATAGGCTACCACGATAAAATAGTCACAATCAAACAAGCGAATCTGATCAAAAAATTCCGTATTTCCACGGATCTTTTCTGGTGTAAAGGTGGGAATACCGTGAGAAACCGCGAGTTGTTTTACTGGCGTTTGGCGGAGCGCTTGTTCACGCCCGACAGGTTTATCTTGATTTGTCACAACAAAGACGGTTTCGATATCATTTTCAGAAAGTAGATTTTCAAACACCTTTGCTGCAAGATGTGGAGTTCAGAAAAATCAGATGCGCATAATTTAATTTACTTCAAGAGCAAGTGTAACTATCTTATCAACAAGCTCCTTTTCGCTATATCATGCGATTTTCGCTGCTTTTGGGAGAAGTGAGACCTCTGTAAGACCAGGGATAGTGTTGACCTCGAGAAAATATGGAACGCCTGAAACATCACAACGCCAATCAACACGAGCAATACCATGACATCAAAGAAGTGAATATATAGCTTTGCTCTCAGACTCTAATTTTGCTCGCAATTCAGGAGGTATATCGGTGTTATAATCTTCGAATTCAGCGGGACCATGATATTTTTCTTCAAAATTAAATATACCATCTTTGTTTCGGATCTCAGCAATCCCGAGAACCTCAAGTTGATTATTTCCAAGGATTGAAACTGTAAATTCCCGACCAGGAATACACTCTTGGACAAGAGCATCATCGTGAATCTCAAAATGAATATTTGCGATGGCCTTCTGGAGTGAGTTGCTATCTTTTACTATCTCTGTTGCAAGTGATGAACCTCAGCGATTCGGCTTTACTACAAGAGGAAATTCGAGTTTCTTTTCTGAAAAGGAAGGGATCTTTGCGTTTCGACGAGCAAGTACCTCGAATGGAATACGGAAACCCGCCTGACGTACCAAGCTATTGGTAATATGTTTATCTATGGTGATCGCGTGAACCTTCCATGGGGAAAAAGCCGTAGGAACCCCGAGCGTTAGGAGAAATGCAAATATCTGGCCGTCTTCACCATAGATTCCATGGAATACTGGAATAGCAAGATCATATGTCTTATATTTCGAGAGGAATTTCTCAAGATCTTCTGGAAAGATATAGTAGTCTGCATCTGGAATATGCTTCTTAAAAAGTTGTGATGATCTGATAGCAATTTCCCGTTCTCCAGAGATTCATCAAGTAACGATTGCAATTTTCATAGAAAAAATGGGATGAGAAAATAAAAACAAGTTTTTATTTGCGACTGGAGTACAAATCTTCGAGAGCAAAGCTCTCATAGATTAAATGGAGTAAGGAACAGAACTTTTTTGAGTATAAAAAGAAATTGGAAAAATACAATCTAAATTTTTCCCTTGCAAATACGAGAATGTTTGCTTTTTCACCCAAGTATCGATATACTGCAAACAACCTCATCTTTTTCATATGTGGAAATATATATTTCTCTCTCTCTTCTGCTATTTCTCTCTCTCACTCAACATATTTGCAACTGATATAAATGACCAAATAAATGTCCGAAATATTGAGATTAATAGTAAATGATGAACAAATCAACAACTCGATACTTTTTCTTCTCCACTTAAGGACTTCTTCTTCACTCCTGATGTTACTTGAGGAGAATGAATACTTTCAGTTTTTATAACGATTGCATTCCAGGTAAAAAACTTCTTTATTGCGATAGCGATTCTTTTCCTGATTTATGGTGTTATTAAACTCCTCTTCTCGAATGCAAATGATGAAGAAATGCTCACGTGGAAACGAAATATTATCTGGACTTCTGTAGGGATCTTTGTGATGCAGTTTTCCTTCTCTGTGTGGAATATGCTCATAATAAAAGACTCTTCACAGCTTGGAAGTATGTTTGGATGGCAGTTCTGGGTAAATGTGCTCTCGCCGATCGTCAATGTCATGCTCATGCTGGCATCATTCGGGTTCCTTGCCATGATGATCTACGCATTCTATGTGATCATTACTGGTGGTGGTGACGAAGAAAAGCTAAAAAAAGGAAAAAATATTGTGATATACGCCCTTGTCGGTTTTGTGCTTATTCGTCTTCCTCAGGCAGTTATCAATGCTATCTATGGTTCTCCCGATTGTCAGGATAGGCTCTCTGGCCTTGTAACCATCGGTGATTGTGCCATAAAGAATCATGACCTCAATGCTTCCATCGGGATTATCTGAAAGATGATCAACTTTTTTAATGGTTTCCTGACAATCATATGTGTTATCCTCATCATCTATGCTGGATGGCTTGTACTCATCTCCTGAGGAGAAGAGGAGAAACTCAAAAAAGCAAAAAATATTATCATCTACATTGTCATTGGTTTTGTTCTCCTTATTGCCAGTCATGCGATCTTTCGATTCTTTATCTTAAAAGGGTAGATGCCTCTTTCAGAAATTCTCTTCATCCTTATTAGTGTTCTCCTTGCTCTTTTGATTCTCTATATGAGCATCTGGAGAAAGATTGCCTTCAAGCGTTCCCTTGATATGGTATTCTTACGAATTATCATCGCAAGAAAAGATAGTGAAAGTGATGAAAAAAGAGAGACGGTAAAGGACTTCCGAGAGCAAATATCCATCATGGAACAGCTCTTTGCAAGTCTAAAGTCACTCCACTCTCACAGCGTAAAATGATGGCTTTTTGGTCAAGAATATATATCACTTGAGTATGTGGCTCATGAAGAAGAGATTTATTTTTACATCGTTGTTCCTCGAAAGGCAAAACTCCTTGTAGAAAAGCAAATTATTGGTTTTTATCCCGATTGTCTCATCGAAGAAACAGAAGAGGTCAATATCTTTGCCGCAAGAAAAGTCGTGAGAGGAGAGATCATGAAGCTCAAAAAGTCCTATGAATTCCCAATTCGTACGTATCAAAAACTCGAGAGCGATAGTATGAACTCTATTCTCTCAGCTCTTGGGCGACTTGATGTGACAGAATCAGCCTGTGTACAAATTCTCCTTCGCCCGATCGATGATGACTGGCAAGAAAAGATAAAGAAGCACGTTCGAGAAAGAGAAAAAAAAGGAAATAACCATCACTTTGATTGGAATCCGCTTTCTTGGCTTGGAAACATCCTTGAGATTATCACGAGGAGTCCTGATGAATCAATGAAAAAAGAAGAGAATCCGGGGTCAGAAAACGAGGAGCCAATTGATGAGGAAGGACTCATGAAGGAAAAAGTGAAGAAAACAGGATATGCTACCATTATTCGTATTATCACGACAGGAGATGACGTAAGTAAAGCTGAGGCGGAGCTTGCCAATATTATCTCCGCATTCTCGCAGTTCAATTCTCCAACATATAACCGCTTCAAGGCGGTAAAGCGTAAATCTCTCTCGCTCCTTGTAGAACATTATATCTTCCGTCAATTTGCTTGGTGGCAACATGCACCAGTACTCAATAGTGAAGAGCTTGCGACACTGTACCATTTTCCTCATAGTAAATATAACAAACAACCTGAAATCCGTTGGCAGCGATTTAAGGTAGTAAAAGCCCCAACGAATGTTCCAAAAGAATGACTCTATATTGGTGATAATTTGTTCCGATGAGAAAAACGATGAGTCTACGTAAAAAATGAAGACCGTTTTCGACATTTTTATGTTATCGGTCAGACTGGTACTGGTAAGTCGTCTATCTTGACCGTGATGGCACGGCAAGATGTACGCAATGGAAAAGGGATGGCCGTGATGGATCCGCATGGAGACTTTGCAAAAGATCTTCTGAATTTTATTCCAAAAGATCGTGCCGATGATCTTGTATACTTTGATCCTGGGGATCTTTCGCGTCCGATGGGACTCAATCTTCTTGAGGCCTCAACTGAGGATGAGAAACAGATGGTTGTTGGTGACGCAACCAATATCATGATCAAGTTATTTGGGAATGAGATCTTTGGTCCACGTATCCAAGATTATTTCCGAAATGGTTGTCTCACTCTCCTCGACTATCCTCAAGGTGGGGCTATCACTGATATTATTCGTCTCTTTACGGATGAGAACTTCCAACGCGAGCGACGCACTACACTCAAAAATCCTATAGTAAAAACTTGGTGGGATTATACGTATGCAAAGATGTGAGAACGAGAAAAGTGAGAAATCATCCCGTATTTTTCTGCAAAATTCGGACAATTTATCACGAACACGCTCATGCGAAATATTGTCGGCCAAACGAAAAGTGCCTTCAGTATTAGCGACATCATGAACAATGAAAAACTGCTCCTTATTTCTCTCTCAAAAGGTATCCTCGGAGATCTCAATTCTAATCTTCTTGGTCTTATCCTTGTGTCCAAGATCCAGACTGCTGCTATGAAACGACAATCTATGGATGCAAAAGATCGTAAAGATTTTTTCCTCTATATTGATGAGTTCCAGAATTATGTAACTGATTCTATTGAATCTATCCTCTCTGAAGCCAGGAAGTACCGTCTCGGTCTCATTATTGCACACCAGTACCTTGGTCAATTACAGAAGTCTGATGCGCTCACAAAGTCTCAATTGAACCTCAAAGATGCTATTTTCGGTAACGTAGGAACCATCATGAGCTACAAAATCGGTCCTGAGGATGCGGAGATCATGGGAAAACAGTTTGCACCAGTGTATTCAGACCAAGACTTTATCAATATGGACAAGTTCAAGGCGGCGATCAAGCTCTCGGTCGATGGACAGCCAACGACAGGATTCTCCCTCAATGTTCCGCTTCCATGGCTCGAAAAATGAGATCCCATTATCGGAAATGCTCTTCGTGAACTCTCTCGACTGAAGTATGGTCGTGAACGTGAATTTGTCGAAAAAGAGATTATCTATAGAATTGGTTCTGCAAATTAAATACATTTTCTATCACCTTCTCTTTCTATGCGTCAGCACTTTCTTATCCTTACGTTCCTTATCCTGGCTTGAATTCGCGGTTCTTTTATCGTGCATGCTGATGATGATCCTATATCCGGAGCAGATATGCCGCAATCGTATGATACTTATAGGCAACTTTTAGAGAATCAATGTGATCGGTGGGATAAAGATACCAGACAACAATTATGGAATAATCCAAAAGAAGGATGACCGATCATGAGCCCTCCAGATTATGCAAGACTTGAAACAAGAGCTATCAATACTTCCATATCGAGAACTATTGTGGCCGAAAACCTTCCAAGTGAAAAAGAGAAGCTTGCCAGGGAGCTTGATTCTCTTCGTATAGGGAATAACGCTGGTCTTAAATCCCTTGAGGTGGCAAGGCTTCAATACAGAAGTGCCATGAACAATACTTTTGCTTGCGCGATAATTGATTCAAGAACTCAGATACTCGCGGATTTACGGAAAAAAATCAGTGAAAAATTTCCTTGACCTAAAGATGAGATTATCGTAAAACTCGAAAAAGAGGAAAAAAAACTTCAGGCTACCCGAAATACTCTTCCTTGCGCAACAAGTGAAGAATCAGCAAACAATGCTATTCCTATAGAAACAAAGATTAGAAATACTGCCGCTCGTCAATATTGTCACTACAGCTATTATCTCCTCTATCTTGGAGATAACCTTGAGAAGGATAATAATCGTATGATGCAGATTGAGAAATGAGTTGGAACGGGAAATGGAACCAATATTCCAACCAATTCGGATGATTGGATCCGAGAATTCACAACAAGAACTTCTCAGATAAGTAATGAACTTGCTCGTGCCACCAATACCCTTCCTCGCGTGCTACGCACGTTCCAAGAGATGAAACGTACTTATGCTCTCCATATCATGCTTATCATCATCTATGATGATTACCTACGGCTCAGAGAAGATCTCTCTACTTACCTGAATGCCTCATCTCAATTATTTGAGAAAGCATTCAATGCACAAAGCACCAATAAGGGATAAATCCCATAAAGGAACTTATTAAAAAATCGCGAGAAACTCGCGATTTTTTAACGTAGCAGATTATCGAGGTTCAAAAACATCGATTATTTTCCGATAGACTCTGTCTTTTTCTGACGAGCGTAGAACTTGTCTACAGAACTTGTCTTGAGAAGAGTTTTCTTTCCAGTGTAGAATGGATGACACTTGGAACATGTTTCTACATGAATCTCGTCTTCCTTCACACTACTCATGGTTTCAAATGTGTCTCCACATGAACAGGTGACTTTTACTAATTTAAAGTTAGGGTGAATATTTTTCTTCATAAAAAGAAAGGGTTAAGAGTTAATTGCAAATCGCTCATGTTTCTGTCATCCTGAACTTGTTTCAGGATCCAGCAATACAAGATACGAATGCCTCTTTGTATTCTTTATGTGGTGAAATACAAAACCGAGAATGGTGGGCCGGGTAGGATTCGAACCTACGAAGGCGTAGCCAAAGGATTTACAGTCCTCCCCATTTGACCGCTCTGGAACCGACCCGAAAAAAAGAATCTAGAACTTAGAATCTCGAAATTAGGAATTGGATCTCTCCTAGGTTCTTCATTCTAAGTGCTAAACTCCAGAAGTGGAGCCACCAATCAGACTTGAACTGATGACCGCCGGTTTACAAAACCGATGCTCTACCAACTGAGCTATGGTGGCGTGTGTGGCGAATTGTATAAAAAATGATGTCCTTGTCAAAGATTTTTTTGAGAGTTTGTATATTTTATGTATTATGACACCAATTTTTGCTATCTACTTATATTTACTTATATCCTATGATTACCATTTTAGCCGTTACTGATGGATTCAAGCACTTTGGTGGGGCTATAGACGAATATGGAAAACGTCTTGGAAGAACTGTCCTTCTAAAACCGATAAAACCTATTTCTCACACCAACCCTGAATACATCAAAGTAAAAGAAACGCTTGCTCTTATAGAAATTCTGAAAAAAACAAAAGGGAAGATTATCCTGCTCGATGAGCGGGGAAAATCAATAACAACGAGGGATTTTGCTGATATGGTTGAAGATTCGAAAAATGAAAGTGAAAACCTCATTTTCATTATTGGGGGAAGCTATGGTATTGATATCGAGATATTTCGAGGTATACACCATGAAACGATCAAAATCTCCGATTTCGTTGTCCCTCATTCACTTGCCCTCCTTATCATCCTTGAACAGTTGTATCGTGCAGAACAGATAACAAAGGGAACGGGATATCATCACAAATAAAAAAACCTTCCGGCTGTTGGTACAGCGGAAGGCTAATTGGGAAGCTATCGTGCACTCAAACTGTGGAGACTTTGCTCCGGTGAGACGACGATAGTCAAGGGTGAGTTCTCACACTCGCAATTTCCGAAGAAATTGACCCAACTGGCCTTTCGAATCTTTTATTAGAGAGGAAGTTTCAATCCTCTTTTCCCCGGTTGGGGACCTACATACTACGTATAATTACTTATATATACTATGTAGGCCCTCATCCGTGTGTTCTTGTCTCTTTATATTTGTATACTGTACTATTTGTTCTTTTTGTATTAGTATAAAACGTATTTGTAAAAGAGTTGTTTTTGGATTTGCAAACAGGAGTATCTTGTGAGGCAAGTCTCCTATGATAGGCAAGTCAGGTTTTGTTAAGGGTCATTCTCTTTCAAGAAGACATAGGTAGTATATCAGTATCTTTGAGATCTTGCGAGTAGATAGCTCTTGCTTGTTATTATATATCGTGTATAGATACTGCCTCATCCCTTACTTTCCTGTTATTCTTGCGGGTATCAATATATATAAATAATGTACATTTATAGAACCATTTCTGTATAAATATTGTGTATGTGTATAGGTATTGTGAACATGTACGGCGCATCCAGAAAGGAAATATGAATGATTAAATATAAAAGATAGCTCCAGAAAAATGTAACCATTCAGAAAGAAGGTATAGAACACTATATATTGTATTTAAAAACATGATTCCTTTACTTTAAAGTAAAAACCGAGGTAATGTCTTATGATTTACTGATTGATAAGGGAAAAAGCGGTTACTACGCCTGCTGTTTCAGTTCGAAGTACTCTTTCTCAGAAATGAGCAAATATAAAACCATAATTCAACATTTTTTCCCTTTCTTCTTCTGACCATCCTCATTCTGGCCCAATAAAAAGACCAATATGTGAATGACCTCTGAACTCGCTAATTCTCGAGGACTTTCCTATTGTATCAAGAACTATGCTTATTTGCTTCCGTCATTCCTGATTTACTCAGGAATCTACCAAAGATGCCTGTGTCCAGTGCTTGTCATGAGATGATAATATTGTATTTTCATTATCAAAATATATCTCTGGCATAATCACTCCCCCACATTGTTCGAGTGCCTCACGGGCAATAGTGTTGAATCGATCAATCTTTGAAGGAGAAATAATAAGTCTTTGAGACCTATCTGAACGAAAAAATACAAATTTTCTGATTCCAACCTCTATTCATTTTTGGAGGATATATTCTATCTTCTCATATTTATTGGGAAGTGCCTGATAAAGCACCACCTGTATCTGCGGTTCTGTTCTCGGAAATGTACGCCCCATTCATCGCAAGTGTATCTTCTTTTTCTTAATCATTGTGAGAATATATTCTGTCTCCGATCCATCACCATCAAAAAGGGTCACCGATTCCCCCTCCTTCATACGGAGCACTCGCGTAATCTGATTGATAATTGTTATATCAACAAGCTCAACATCGATACCAAGTGGAAATGTGACAAAAAATCGTTGCATAAAAAGTGTCTTATCTTTGTGATTGTATTTCGTTCAAAATATCGCGAGGAAGAAAGAGAAAGTCTGTAAGGATTTTCCATGCAAGGATAATAAGTATGGCGCTTCATTGGACAACTAATCCATAGAAGAATCCTGCTATATCAACCAATATATTCTCTCCTATTTGTGTATCTTCAAGATACAATGCAAAGACATTTTGGGAGAAGGGAAGTTTTTTTGCATCGACCTTAAACCGCGCCTTTCACTTTAGAACTGTTTTATCCTGATTCAGAGCATCAAGAGTCTTTTGGTAGGTATTGATAGATATTGTACCTTCTCGGAGTGCTTGTTTAATTCCCTCTTTCAAAGTATCAAGAGAGTTTCCCGTTTCGATTTTTCGTTTTAATTCAAATACATCAAACGTATTCTTTTTACGAACGTGTTCTTTTGCTTTTTCAAAATCTTCTTTTTTCACTTCCTCTATATTTTGTTCACGTTCTCACTGTTCGTGAGATCGCTTACGGGTCTCATTATATGCTCATGGATTTTCGTTTGGCATAGGGAAAGTATATGGAAAATGGTGGGAAATCCAATTTATGTTCTTTCTTTTATAAGATTAGGTGCCATTCTGCTTCTTTCTTTGGTGGATTTTATGAATTCTCTGGAAAAAGAAGAAAATAGTGAAATGGGGGGTTCGGGGGGAAGACACTGTTTGAGCAATGATGAAAGCAATATATCAGGTGAGTAATGCGAGTAATGAGCGAGTTTGGCTTCCCACCCGAAACTTTTGGTACTTTTGGTTACAAAAGTAATGAGATCTTGCGTGGAAGGAATCCTGGATACTTCGTTCCTCAGGATGACGGGAACAAGAGCTATTTTACTGTACTCTATATCCTTATAAATATCTATAATCCTTCCATCTCCATTGCAATGAGCACATTCATTTCTGCAGCATATTCAAGCGGAAGCTCCTTGATAAGAGGAGAGACAAAGCCTCGAACGATCATGGTTTTTGCATCTTCCTCTTTCATTCCTCGAGACATGAGATAAAAAAGCATATCTTTATTGATTTTTCCGACACTTGCTTCGTGTGCGACGATAGCATCATCCGTGAGAACCTGAATATCTGGAATAGTATTAGACTGAGAAAGGTTATCAAGGATGAGTCCATCACAATCAATCTTGGAAACCGCACCAGTAGCAGATCTTGCTATCTTCACGAGTCCACGGTAAGTAGCAATTCCTCAATTCTTTGAAAGAGACTTGGATATTACTTCACTTGAGGTGTTTTTCCCGATATGAATCACTTTTGCTCACGTATCGGTTTCCTGTCCAGCGTTGGCAAAGGCAATACCAAAGTATTGTGCTCGTGAGTTATCTCACTTGAGAACAGAACATGGATAGAGCATCGTCACTCATGAACCAAGATTCCCTCCAACCCATTCGATAGATCCAGATTCCTCTACAATAGCACGTTTGGTATTGAGATTGTAGGTATCTGTTGACCAATTTTCGACTGATGAGTACCGCATCTTTGCCGATTTTCCAACATAGACCTCAACGCATCCGGCGTGGAGGCTTGCTGTTCCATATTTTGGAGCACTACAACCTTCGATATAGTGAGCCTCCGCCTCATCCTCAATAATAATCAGTGTATGTTCAAACTGTCCTCAGGCCTTCACATTCATACGAAAATATGCTTGAATTGGAGCATCTATCCTTACCCCCTTTGGAATATAGAGAAATGTTCCCCCACTCCATACAGCACCATGTAACGCTGCGAACATATGGTCTGCTGAGGGAATAGCCTTCATAAAGTACTTTCTCACGACTTCAGGGTGATCATGAAGGGCCACTGACATATCTTCAAATATAACACCAAGGTCTTGAAGTTCCTGCTTAAGATTATGATATACGACTTCACTATCATATTGTGCTCCCACTCCAGCGAGCTTTGCCCGTTCTGCCTCGGGGATTCCTAGTCGATCAAAAGTATGCTTAATATTTTCTGGAACATCATCCCAAGATTTGGTATCTCCTGCCCCATCTGGCTTTGCAAAGTAATAAATGCTCTCTAAATCCAATTTATCAAGAGATGGTCACCATGTGGGCTTCTTGAATGATCGAAATATCTCAAGTGATTTGAGACGGAGAGTGAGCATCCATTCCGGTTCATTATTTGAGAGAGAAATCTGCCTGACAACCTGCTCCGAAATACCCATCTCTGAAAAAGTAGAGTAGGCAATATTGTCACTTCTGTCGAGTGATTCACGGGAGATGTCAGAAAATGGGGAATGAGCCATTGTGAGTGAAAATGTTTATTGTATTAACTGCTTTGTTCTTCGTCATTCTGACGAAGGAAGAATCCAGGATTTATATCGTGTGAACTAGGTCTTTCCATAGAGGGTTATAGGTTTCAATAAGCTCGATTTTCTTTTTCCTCGTGAATCATTTAAGTACTTTTTCTCTGATGAGAGCCTCGGTAAATTGTTCGAATATTTCGTAGTAGACGAGTGTATGAATATGATATTTCTTGGTAAATCAATCGACAAGATTATTCTTATGGTGTTCCATTCGTTGAGAAAGATTACTAGTAACACCAATGTAAAGTGTCCCATTTCTCTGGCTTGCAAGTATGTAGACAAATCACGTTTTATCCATATCTATCCTAGATGCTTCGTAAACTCAGCATGACGGGAATCAAATTAAAACCTATCGAAATCCTTCTTTTTTTATCCTTTCGACCAATTCTCCATCGCCACTGTCGATAATTTGTCAATCCTTCATTATGATTATCCTGTTCACATCTATAGAGTCGAGAAGATGAAAGTTGTGCGAAATAATAAGGATTGTTTTTCATTTTTGATGCCAGGTGTCGATCAAGTGTCGAAGAAGCGAAAGAGCATCAATATCAAGTCCGGAATCAATCTCATCAAGAATGATAATCTCAGGATTCAAGAGCTCTATCTGAAGCATCTCTATGCGACGCTTCTCTCCTCCAGAGAACCTATGAAAGAGATCTCTATCAAGGATATCAGTCTTAAGTCCTACCTCTCATACGAGCTTTTCTATCATTCTTCGAAAGACAAACGGTGATGGAGGTTTTGGTCCAAGCTTTTTTGCAGTAAAATAAGCATTATAGACCATACGAAGATATTCACAAGTCTTCACTCATGGAAGTTCTGGGATGCTCTGGAATGAGAGAAACATTCCCTTTTCATGACGTTCTGTTGGGGAACAAGAAGAGATGTCTTCTCTATTAAGGAGAATCTCCCCACTACACGTATATCGTGGATGCCCCATAAGTACAAAAGCAAGGGAGGATTTCCCTGAACCATTATGTCCAAGGATTGCTGTCGTTACTCCTGTCTCGAAGGAATAACTGAGAGAATGTATAATCTGCTTTGTATCAACAGAAACGGAAAGATGGCGAAGTGTAAGCATAAAATGAAAGAGGCGTTCATAATAAGAATGAATCTCGATAAAGCAAGGCAAACACCAAAAAATCCCCCCGAAAAGCGGGGGGATTTTTGT
>JAVHPT010000021.1:0-12232 GCA_036170735.1 Patescibacteria group bacterium
CTGTTATTAGTGATATTTATTGTACCTCTTCTTTCCAGTTTGCTTCCCAGAGTCTTTCATCTTTCCGATATATTGCGAAATCATCTCCGACAGCGAGGATCTCTCCTTCGACAATCCACTTTATCTCATCACTTCCGTGATAGATAAGGAGGAGAGCTCAGAGTGTTTTTATAAAGAGATTCCCTCCTGTTTCCCAGATACGGAGTTCTGTGAGAGGTATATCTGGAAAGGGGATTGTTCGTGTTTGTTCGGGGTTATTGGTATCGAGGAAGGAGAGAAAAGTGTCTTTTCATTTTTTCCCAAAGATGAGCAAATTGTTATTTACCCATTCTATATGTTGGATAGACTCGAGAGGAGTTATGATCCGCTTCTTCTCCCCAGTGACCGATACGAGTAAACCCATTTGGACGAGATACCAGTGGTTCTCTACCAAGATGAATTGAGTATCATCCTTGACCGTTACTCCACTGAAGGAGATTATTTTCTTTGGACCCCCATTTCCATAGGTGATGATCCCTGCAGTCGTTTTGATATAATCATTTCGGATATTGAGTATCCCAGTGAATATGTTTTCTTCCGATGAGATTCCTTCTTGTGTCTTTGGACAAAACAAGATCTTGTTTTCCACGATGACTGTACCACATCTTTTTAGGAAGCTTTCCCATGCTTTGTTTTCCTCATTGACCCATGTTTGAGTGGAAAGATCATAGGAGACAATCATATTTCCTGAGAGGAATCTCCCTTCTCCGATATGTGTCATATTTCCACGTGATATGAGTGTGCCAGTGGCAAAACCATTTTCAAAAAGGATCATCCCACTTGCGCTCTGTGCAGTCCAAGAATCCGTGTCGATTTTTGCAATATTCTCGATCTTTCTCGGATAAGGGACATATCCAGGTTTTGGAATAAGTGTGAGTGTATCGATATAGAAAGGCTTCTCCTTGTTGATAGAAAAATGAATGGCACCAGAAAGATAATTATCTCTACTGATAGTCATCGTATATTCTCCATAATCTATCATCCTTTTCTCATTATTTCCATATGAAGAACTGTTGAGAGTGAGGAGACTATCTGGTGGAGAAGCTTTCACATTCACGATTCCAAATGATCGGATAGTAACCCCCCTTTCCTCGCCGCTGAGTATTCCACTTCCGATATTGGCAAGACGAAACTCGATATTGGGATAATATCCTTGGAAGAAAAAGTAGAGGAAACCAGCGAATAAAAATACAACAAGCCAAAAAATCCTCGCGGCGGTCTTTTTCTCGCGGAGTTCTTGGGAGTATGAGATCAAGGTTTGCATAGTTCAGTGGCTTTATAAAACTATTTCCGAACCATCTTTTGCGTAGTATCAAAGGTATCAATTCGTTTTCCGAGAAAGAGGCGTATCTGACTCTCAATTGCTGGAATAGAGAAAAGTGTGAGAGTAAGAAGAGGAACAGCTATCCACTGAATAACATTGAAGATATAGTCTCTGTATTGGAACTCCGTATATTTCCGCATAATATAGATAGAGATCACACTCGGGAATACGATAGTTGCAAATAAAACGGTAAAAATAAGCGACGTTGCAATAGGTACAGTGAATACGGCGAGTGAGTGGTCAATAGAAGAAAAGATCCCTGGAACATATCCAATAAAGAAAAGCATAAACGGTCATCCAGCCCAGAAAAGATGATTGTAGATGAGATAGATAGTTTTCCGGATTTTCTCACTCCGAGGAATCTGCTTATCTTGGAGAAATGAGGGAATGACATATTCTACATCACTACATCCCCATGACCAACGACGAAGTTGCTTGTATTGGGAGCGAACGGTGCGGTAGAGATTGGTTTCATCAACGAGATCCATCTCACAGATTGCCGGAGTATTTATCGTACGAAAGACACCATGCCATCCAAAATAACTTCTCCAATATTGGAGTCCGTCTTCCACAATAGAGGTTTTTGACCAGTATCCTGATTTCTGGAGGCACTTCAGAGATTGTCCATACACAGCAAAATTGCGGTAGAATTCTGGATTCTGTGACTCAAAGAGTTGCCACATCGTTGTACCCATCCCGATAAGACGAGCAAAAAATCGACCTTCTTTCCAGTTATTGGAGTACACAGGGGTGTATTGATAGATAGCATGATCGCGATAATCTGTTGAGAGAAAGGTGTGCGTAATAATCGAGAAAAATCATTTCTCAACCTTTGTATCGGTATCAATCGTTGAAACAAAAGTATGTTCAGGATCAAGAGAAATCATCTTCTCATATTCCTGTATGGCATACGTGATATTGGCCCCTTTTACTCGTCATTCGTCTGGGAGCCCATCAGGATGGACAATATTGACGATATTCATTCCACTTTTTCCGTGTTCCTGTATGATCCGTTCTGCATGTTTCGTTGCTTCAGGAACACGAGATTCTGTCGCAAGGAGGATAGTGATATTTTCTGTATACATATAGTCATTCACTAGGAGAGCGAGGACATTTTCCTCTATGACATCATATGGTTCCGTATATATTGGGACGAGGACAATATGTTTGAGATGCTTCGCTCATCGCTTTATACCAATATCATCACTATAATCTTTTCCCTCGATCTGGAGAAGCTTGAGGTATGACTGGAGAACATAGTAATAGGATTCAAAAACCCTCACTGTCCAATAGGAAATATAGAGTGCTATAAAAAAGAGTCCTGTCTGGTAGTTGATCTCCATCAGAACCAGAGGAAGAATAAAAATCCCTACCAAAGAAAGAAGTGGAATCTTTGGAATCCAATATGTGAACTTCAGGTACTTATGCATTACTCGACATTATAGATATTTATAGTCTTTTGCAAGAGAGAAAACACGGAAAGATTGGAGATTATTTCTGGGAGGTTTTCCCTTGTTTTTCCACTCCTTTCTTCTATACTCCTTCGCATGATACAAGAGCAGGTTTTTGATATACTCGCGATGGGACACAATGTGTTCCTGACAGGAGCCGCTGGAAGTGGGAAAACGTATCTCATCAATCAGTTTATCACTCACTGCCATGAGCACGGGATTGCGGTGGCGATTACTGCATCCACGGGGATTGCAGCGACGCATATCGGTGGGACGACGATCCACTCCTGGAGTGGGATGGGAATCCGAGATACGCTCACCGATTATGATATCGACGACATAATCTCACGAGAGTATCTGGCAAAAAGATTTGCGAAAACCTCAGTCCTTATTATCGATGAGATTTCAATATTGTCTGGAGGATTCCTCTCCAATCTCGACAGGCTTCTCCAGTCCGCCCGAGTCTCGATACTGCCGTTTGGTGGAATTCAAGTGATTCTCGTGGGAGACTTTTTCCAGCTTCCTCCTGTTTCTCGGGATAGTGTGGTGGAGTTTGCCTTCGAGCATCCATCGTGGAAGATATGGAATCTGGCGATATGTTCACTATCATCGCAATATAGGCAGTCAAACCTCCTGGAAACTCCCCCTTGAGAAAGGGGGCAGGGGGGATTTCTTTCCTATAATCCAGGTAATAGAGAAAAAGCTAGAGCTCTCAGAAATAATATGACCGAAGCTGAAAAAAGGATTTGGATGTTTTTGCGTGAGCAAAAAGATACCTGGCTCAGACAAAAACTGATTAATAACTATATTGTGGACTTTTATTGCTCGAAATATCAATTGGTTGTAGAAGTTGATGGGGAAACCCACGGAACAAAGGAGGAGATGGAATATGATAAAAGAAGAACAGATTTCCTTGAATCTTTATCACTTCGAGTAATCAGATTTACCAATATTGAAGTCTATGAATCATATGAATGAGTATGTGAGAGGATTATAGGTGTGGTAGAGCAAATAAAGCAAAATCCCCCTAATCCCCTTTGACAAGGGGGAACCAGAGCTCAAGGAGCTTGACCCGACCCTCTCCTCACTATCCTGAACGAAATTCGTGCTGGGCATGTTTCATCGCATTCACGACAACTCCTCACGGGTCGCAATGTTCCTGTAGAGACCGAGGATCATACTGAACTCTTTACTCGTAACGTGTCTGTTGACGCCTACAACGCTGAGCGTCTGAATGCTATCGCCTGAGATATCTTTCTCTATGATATGATGGGAAAGGGGAGTGAGAAGCTCATCGAATCTCTCAAAAAGTGATGTCTCGCACCAAAAACTCTGGTTCTCAAAAAGTGAGCTCGCGTGATGTTTGTGAAGAATAACTTTGACGCTGGGTACGTCAATGGCTCTATCGGGCATGTGACGGGACAATATGAGTGACTACCTATCGTCGAGCTCCTCGATGGGACGCGGATTATTGTGGATCGTGCGGATTGGGCCATCGATGAAAATGGCAAGATAAGAGCTGCCATCTCTCAGATTCCTCTCCGACTTGCATGGGCAATCACGGTGCACAAGTCTCAGGGGATGACACTCGACTCGGCAGTGATGGATCTCTCGGACGCTTTCGTTGCGGGGCAAGGTTATGTCGCCCTCTCGCGAGTGCGGTCTCTCGGCTGACTGATTCTCCGAGGATTCAATACTCGTGCGCTCCAGATTAACCCGCGCGTGAGTGAGTATGATGAGGTGATTACCCTGACTTCCGCGAAAGTAGAGGAGCGACTCGCAAATATTTCAGAATGAGAAAAAAAGAAACGAATCGATGGAGCTATCGTACGACTTGGCGGAACCGTCGAGAAAGTTTCTCCAGAAAAGAAGGAAAAGCGATGACCAAAAGGAGCAACTCACGAGGATACCTTCGTGCTCCTCGCACAGAAATACTCCCTCGAGGAAATGGCGACTATCCGCGGACTCAAGGAATCCACTATCATGTCACATGTGGAGAAGCTTCGTGAAGAGGGAAGAGATATAGATATCAGCTACCTTCGTCCAGATGATGAGGAGCGACTCGCTCAGATTCTCGACGCCTTTGACGTGCTCCAAACAGAGAGTCTCTCTCCGGTGCGAGAGTATCTCGGTGAGCGATATGATGAGGAGTTTGGGTATGACGAAGTGCGTCTAGCGAGGTTGTTTATGTAGTTCTTGTCGGGTTCCTGTCATTCTGACCCTGAACTTGTTTCAGTGGAAGAATCCAGTGTTCCTGTCATTCTGACGTAAGGAAGAATCTGCTCTTGTTCCGTCATTCCTGCGAAGGCAGGAATCCAGTCACTAAAAAGTCATTCCGAATTTATTTCGGAATCTTCCTTCTCTTATTCTCTGACACAGGACTTCTGTACTTTTGGTGCCAAAAGTACCAAAAGCATTGGGGGAAGAAAAACTCGGAACGCTTCGCTTATCAACAAACTTCTTTCATCTGACTCAAACAGTTCCTCTCCCCAAACCCCATGACATCCCTGATTCCTTCTTTCGAAATTCGCAGAAGGAAGAAAACTACAGAAATATCAAAACTCACAAAAAGAAAGAAACAAAATAGAAATCAAAAATCCCCAATCCCCCGAACCCCCATTTTGTACTTTCTTCATTAAAAAAATGCTCTATTCGTATAAAGCATTTTTTAGTATTATCTCGGATTTCTCGGTTTCGGATACCATGGTTTCGTGTTTTCATCTTTGCCTGATTTTGGCTTTGGATATCCTGATTTTGGTTTCTCAGTGTATTTTTTTGGTGCTCTTTCTGGAGCAGGATTTTTGTCGAATTTTGGATTTGGGAAGCTAGAAGCACTTTTATCCCTATAGTCTTTTTTTGGCTTTGCAGGAGCTTTTCCCCATGATGACTTTGACTTCGGATAGCCTCACTTTTCCTCTGGTTTCTCCCAAACCTTCTTTGGACTCGTGTCGTGTGATGACTTCGGGTATCCTGATTTCTCAGTTTTCTCGAATTTTCGATTAGGTACAAAATCCCCCCTGCCCCCCTTATCAAGGGGGAGTCCTGGGCGTGAAGCTTTGTTGTCAGAGAAGCTTGGTCTCGGTTTCTTGTCTCCGAAGCTTGGCTTCTTGTCTCAGAAACTCGGTTTTTCTTTCCACTCACGTCTTGGTTTTTCAGTGGTTTGTGGTCATTTTCCTTCAGGATAGCCAAAACTACTTCCACCTCTTCTTCATTGAGGTTGTGGAGTCTTCACTGGGTTGTTGTCCATGAGTGGAAATGGGTGACCTTCGATAATGGGAACCTTTTTTCCTATCAGTTTCTCGATATCGCGGAGGTATGCCTTCTCCTCTGCATCACAAAATGAATATGCGCTTCATTTCGCTCCCGCTCGACCCGTTCGCCCGATGCGGTGCACGTAGGTCTCAGGAATATTTGGCACCTCGTAGTTGATGACGTATTCGAGCTCGTCCACGTCGATACCGCGCGCGGCGATATCAGTCGCGACGAGGACACGAGTGGTTTGGTCTTTAAAATTATTGAGCGCTCGTTGTCTCGTATTCTGTCCCTTGTTTCCGTGGATAGCCTCCGCCTTGATACCCTCTTCCGTGAGCGTACGAACGACCTTGTCCGCACCATGCTTGGTCCGAGTGAAGACGAGCGCGGTTTTGATGCTTTTGTCCTTCAATATCTCGATGAGGAGCTTACTCTTGTTTCCCCTGTCCACGAAGTAGACACTCTGCTTGATAATGTCAACGGTCGAAGAAACTGGCGTAACCGTCACTTTCTCTGGATTGTGGAGGATAGTATGGGCGAGTTTCACGATCTCTGTAGGCATCGTCGCAGAGAAAAAGAGGGACTGTTTCTGTTTCGGGAGGGCGGCGATGAGTTTCATGACGTCATGGATAAATCCCATATCGAGCATGCGGTCAGCCTCGTCGAGGACAAATATCTCGATATCCGCGAGCGAAATATGCTGTTGATTCATGAGGTCGAGGAGACGACCTGGTGTTGCCACGAGGATATCGACTCCCTCGCGGAGAGTGGATACTTGCGCGTGTTGTCCGACACCACCGAAGATGACGGTGCATCGGAGCCCAGTATGTCGTCCATACGCCTGAAAGCTCTCCTTGATCTGCACGGCGAGTTCACGAGTTGGTGTAACAATCAAACTTCGTAATTTTCTGCGAGTTTTCTGTCTCTGTCATTCCCCCTTGAGAAAGGGGGCAGGGGGGATTTTGTTTCCAGGAACCTGGATTGCTACGCCCTCGCGAGTGACGGATGCAGTTGATGTACTAAGAAGCTGGAGAATCGGAATTGCGAAGGCTGCCGTCTTGCCAGTTCCTGTCTGCGCACAACCGAGAAGGTCAGTTCACTTGAGGACAATCGGGATAGATTGAGCCTGAATCGGAGTCGGAGTCGTATATCACTCTTCATCTACGGCTCGGAGAATCGGTTCGATAAGGTTGAGGTCAGAGAATTGCATCAGTAAAAAGGCTTAAAAAAAGATAGATTCAGAAATTCGCGCGCATAGTACTCTCGTTTTGGAAAAAACCTAATTATTCTGTTTTTGGTGAAGGATAGGGGGGATAAATGGGTGTAGCGAGGTGCAACCGAGCGAAACCGCATATTCCGTGTTAGGCACTGTTTGCTTTCCTAGATAGATTAATGGGAAAAATACTTATTATTTATATCCACGACTAGTAAAATTGAATCACCATCTTTGAGTATATTTGGAAATACACTTTTGTTCTTATCGGAGTCAGCGATTTCCTTATCCCTCCATTTAGCAACTTTATCTATCGTTGTAAAATTTAACTTATTATTGTGAGCACAACCATTTCGTATGTGTCTGAAAAATTGAACCTCTTGTTTATTGCATATTTTATCGTAATTTTTGTGACTGCAAAGAATATCCCACATTGCCAATAAGAACATCCTGTTTACTTGCCTAAAAGAATTTTGCAGCGATTTTATATCTTTCAGCCCTTCTTGCTTAAAGTCGTTTAGTATTTCCACTACTTTGACAATAATATCCTCATTTTCATAAGATGATTTGACACTGGCTTCAGGAAAATTATGGATAAGGAAATCTTGTACTTGTGGAATCCGTAAAGTCATGATTCCTAATATCATTTCCAGATATGCGTCTATTGTTTCGCGAGCTATTAAAGAGGTATCGTCTGGTTTCATATTTTGAAGATTAAGAAAGCAAATGGCACCTAACTACCTTTTACACGAAATTATTCCTACCCCTTATTCCTCACATAGAGTATCTTGTATCGTCCTTTTCCCCCCTCACGTTCCGTAATCTCAAATGCTCCAGTAGAGGCAAGGAGGGGAGTGAGCTTGTTGAAGCCGTAGTTGCGTGGATCAAAGTTGGGTTGCTTTTTCTGGAGGAGTCCGCCAACATCTCCGAGAAATGCCCATCCATCTTCGTCGGCGAGATCCGAGACGGTATCAGAGATGAGCTCGATGACCTCGGGAGTCACGATATCAAGTCCAGGAGCCTCGACGGCTATCGGAGGCTTTTCGCCTGTTTTTGGCTTCTTTCATTTCGTTGTAGCTGCCTCTTTGGTTGGCTTCTTGAGAATCTCGATATAGATGAATTTGTCACAGGCAACGATAAATGGATTCGGAGTTTTCTTCTCCCCTATGCCGTAGACCGCCATCCCCGCCTCTCGCAGGCGAGTCGCGAGTCGCGTGAAGTCGCTATCACTCGAAACCAGACAAAATCCATCGACCTTCTCAGAGTAGAGGATATCCATGGCGTCGATGATCATCGCGGAATCGGTAGCATTCTTTCCCGTTGTATATCCGTATTGTTGGATGGGAGTGATGGCGTTTTCGAGGAGGAGATCCTTCCACTTGGTGAGTCCTGGACGAGTCCAGTCACCATATATTCTCTTGATAGTGGGATTGCCGTACTTGGCTATCTCTTCGAGCATCTCCTTGATATAGGCGGAGGGGATATTGTCGCCGTCGATGAGAATAGCAAGCCGAACATCTGTTTCCATAAGAAAAATTAAGTTGCTCTGATTATATATTCTTTTTCTTGGTTTGCAATCCTAACTATTTCAGAAGAAAATTATATTGCCTTTCGGAGCGAAATCCATACATTCTTCACATGTCTATGCAATCGAGTTTCTCATCTCATGGTTTCGAGCTATCTCCTGAAGAGCTCAAAAAGTTCCAAAGATTCCTCACTCTCTTTGTAGAATACAATGCCCATACCAATCTCTCAGCAATTCGCGATGAAGAGGGGATTATAGAGAAGCACTTTGTGGATTCGCTCTATTGAGTTGCTTCCATCGAACTTCATGGTCGAGTGCTCGATATTGGTTCTGGTGGAGGATTCCCAGGGATTCCACTCAAGATTATCATGCCAGAATTGCAGGTAACGCTTCTTGATTCGGTGGGGAAAAAAGTCAAAGCAATGAATCACTTTGTTCAGGAACTCAAACTGGAAAATATCGAGGCAATCCAGGAACGAGCAGAAGTGCTTGCAAAAAATCCAGAGTACAAGGGGCAATATGATTTTGCTGTGTCACGGGCAACTGCGTATATGACAGATATACTCACCTGGGCGGCACCATTTCTGAGTCCGTCAGGACGTATTATCCTCTATAAGATGCCATCAGAAGATGAGAAAAAAGATATTGCGAAAATATGCAACAAGTTAAAGCTCGTTCTTGAAGGAGAACTCAAATATGAACTCGCGGGGAAGGAACGGATTATCTATGTTTTTGGGAGGAAGTAAACTTTCGTCATTGCGAGGAACGAAACAATCCAGTTCCTTATGGTGAATGGATTGCTTCACAAAGCTCTCAATGACAGAAACATTAAGATGAAGATTTCTCCTTTCGTCGAAATGACAAAATTAAAATTTCTCATGAATCGAATAGAACTCTATACATTCCTGAAAACCATCCCAAAAGGGAAAGTCGTGACTTATGGTGCGCTTGCTCAGTATTTTTCTACCAGTCCTCGCGCTATTGCGTCTATGCTCCACGCAAATAGGGAACTTGAAGTGTTCCCTGCTACAAAGTGATTCACACGGATGGACGAATTGGTGGGTATCGAGGGGGAATAGAAGAAAAAATCTGAAAGTTGGAAAATGACGGAATACATCTGATGGGAGGAAAGGTATCTCCAGAAGATATCTCAGATTTGTTCTAGACATGAAGTAAAGATATTTTATAGAAAACACTGATAAAATATCTAATATATAGAATATATTATTGTCAATAGATTTATCCTGCAAAGTCTTGCTACAGATTTGTAGAACTTTTTGTTTTATGATATGCTTCATGGGATACATATTCACTTGCATGTCAATACCTAGACAAAAATATACACATCTTCGCGTTCGTTCGATTTCCGTTTTGCTTATGAGTACGCTCGTGGGGCAGATATTTGTCGCTTCTTATGTTTCAGCAGGAACCAGTCTTTCTGACATAATAGCGAATATATCTCAGCCCGTAAGTGTTCTCCAGTCTCCGACCGATCTCTATTGGACCATTCCTAAAAATGATAGTACGCCAGTTGTCCCTGTAGTAAAGCAAGTGACAGCTCTGGTGGGCGTTATTCCAAAAACCACGACAAAGGTGCCAGTGATAAAAAGTGTTTCTAAAACGCCATCTAAAACCACGCCACCAAAGGTAACATCAGTAAAAACTCTAGTTACCATCAAACAAACACCTCTTCCTATTAATTTTGATGCGTCAGGCGTTCTTCGTATACGTAAAGTAGGGAAGACAGAAATCATTGAGATGCTGGTAAAGGATAAAAACGGCAACTTTATTGGAACACCGTATTATGGTCTTGGAAACTTTGTCACATTCAACTCCGCTTCTTCCAATCCACAGAATACGACTACAAACAACAACAGTTCCTCAAGCTCTTCAAATACTTCAGGTTCACACACAACAACGTCAGGACTATATCCAAGTACACCAGTTTCTGCAGGTTTTACACCGTTATTTGGTGGAGGAACAAGTATTACTCCAGTTTCCAGTGTAGGCAACATTAATAATCAATCTGGAAGTATTGATTATTTTACATCGCTCTTTGGAGATATCGCACAGATTTTTGCACAAAATATCCTCACCAGTAGTATCACTTCTGGTATTGCAACATTTGGGAATATTGTTTTTACATGAGGAATCGGGATTCCGACAAGCCTTATATGAAGAGATGGATCGGGAAATCTTAATAATATATGACTTAGTTCCAAACTTTCTCTTTCAGGAGGAATTCTCGATATCGTAACAAGTGCACTCTCACTTAGTACAGATCAAATATGAGAGGGATCAAATAGTTATTTTACAACCGCACGCGCACGAGGCTCTTTGTCATGAAATGGTCCAATAGATTATAACCCAGCTTCAGGTGTCATCGGATTTATTACTGGTGTCGATGGACAAATCCTCGCCATGTCTGGATCACAGATTGTATGGAAAGATCCAGGTGCAGCCTCAAATCTTGTTCCATCTGTTTTTGGACGAATTGGCAATATTAGTGCGCAAGCAGGGGATTATACTACCGATCTCGTAACCGAGGGAAATAATCTCTACTTCACTGATGTTCGTGCACAAAATGCACTTTCCGGTGTTCTTTTTTCGCTTTCCTCAGATATCAGCTCGATTTCAGGAACGGCTCTTGCAATCAATACAAATCTCACGAATCTTTCAACAAGTTTTAATACTCTTTCTGGGATTGTTTCTGTGCTTGGCTCAAATATGGATCTTCTCATGAATAGTGTAGATTCTCTTTCTGGATCTGTAAATACTATCAATACAAATCTAGCTTCACTAGCTTGAAATATTTCTACTCTTTCTGGAAACCTTGCCACAACGAATACAAGTTTAGCAAATACCAATACCAACCTCACTACCACTAACACCAACCTCCTTTCTCTCTCAGGTCTTCTTTCCGCCACCAACACCAACCTCACCGCTCTCACTACTAGTTTCAATACCCTCTCTGGAAGCGTCTTCACTCTCTCAGGAAATCTTGATTCTCTCTCTGGTATTGTTTCAACCATCAATACCAACCTCCTTTCTCTCTCAGGAAATCTTGATTCTCTCTCTGGTGCTGTGGATACTCTTTCAGGTCATGTAAATACTATAGAAAGTAGTATTTCCGCATTTTCTGGTGATCTTGCGGCTACCAATACGAATCTTGCCATAACAGATGCAACAATAGCAACTCTATCTGGTCGAGTTGTTACCACCGAAAGTAATATCTCTTCCTTGTCAGGACTTCTTCTGGCGACCAATAGTAATCTCGACACTCTTGTGACGAGTTTTAATTCTCTCTCTGGAGCGGTAACAAATTTTGGATTTGATCTTTCCACCTTCTCTGGTCGAGTCACTACCGCAGAAGGAAATATTTCTACTCTTTCTGGAAACCTTGCCACAACGAATACAAGTTTAGCAAA
>JAVHPT010000021.1:12332-15442 GCA_036170735.1 Patescibacteria group bacterium
CGCTCTCACTACTAGTTTCAATACCCTCTCTGGAAGCGTCTTCACTCTCTCAGGAGTCTTAGCAGAGAAGATTGGACTCACATATCTTTCTGTAAGTTGACCGCTCACGTACAATCCAGGAACAGGGCTCTTTGGAATTAATACAGCAAATTCTACTACCACAGGAGCTCTCTCATATACTGATTGGAATACTTTTAACAATAAAATTAACCTTACAAGTCTCTCAGTTACTGGATGACTTCTGAGTTACAACAACGCCACTGGTGTCTTCGGATTTACTGGAACGACTTCCAATATTACAGAAGGAGCAAATCTCTACTATACTCAATGAAGGTTTAATATGGCATTTGCAGCGAAAACTACGGCAGATCTTACAGAAAGTGGAAACCTCTATTTCACCAATGCAAGAGCCGATGCTCGCTTTAATATGCTCTTTTCACCAGCATTTACTGGGGCATTTAATTCTGTCTTTACCGGATCTTTTAATTCCGCTTTTGCCACAAAAACAACAGATAATCTTACCGAGGGAACAACCAATCTCTACTTCACCAATACTCGTGCCCGTCAATCCCTTTCTGTAGGCTGACCGCTCACATACAATTCAGGAACAGGACTTTTCGGAATCAATATTGCTAATACTACCACTACTGGTGTCCTTTCTGTTGCAGATTGGAATACTTTCAATAATAAAGTTGCTTCCATCAATGGACTTACGGGAGTGACTCAGACATTTGCTATTGGTACCGCGGGATCGGATTTCAATATTGTTTCTGCTGGAGGAGTACATACCTTCAATCTTCCAGATGCTTCTCTCACTGCCCGAGGAGTAGTTTCTACAGGGGCTCAAGTACTTGCTGGAGCAAAGACATTCGATCAAGCTCCAACTCTTTCAGGATTTGCAGGTGGTTCTATTGTCTTCACTGATAGTGCTGGCAAAATCACACAAGACAACGCGAATATCAATTGGGATAATACCAACAAGCGTCTTGGACTTGGTACGAATGCACCAAAGGCAACCCTTCACAATGCAGGATCCACCTTATTTGAAGCAAATACAATTGCCAATCTTGCAGCTTGAGGAAGTATTGGAACAGCCGCAACAACAGTTGATATAAGAACAACATTCAATATCAATCAAACAACAGCAAACCAAACACTTAGTATTCCTACTCCAACAGATACAACGGCAGGAAGAGTCGTCTATATCAATAATGTTGGTACTGTATGATTCACGATGCTTGGAGAACGTGTGGAAGCATGACAAAGCTGGTTTGCTATGTGGAACGGAACAGCATGGAAGTGGACAGGAGATCAACAGGGTAATGGAACTGCTTTTGTAACTAAGACAGCTAATCAGACAGTGAACAACTCTGCAGTTCTTCAAAATGACAATGAACTTCTCTTTACTATAGGTGCAAATGAAACATGGGTATTCAATATAGATTTTAGTGCCATTTCCCAAACCACACCAGATATCAAGTTTGCCATGACCGCTCCAGGGGGTGCATGATGTAATTATAATTTCTATATTCCGGCCAGTACATCAGATAGTCACGTGACCACTTGTTGAGTTGCTACAACAGTGATAAATGGACAAGCAGCAGTTCGGGCTTACGTTGGATACGGAACTATTACCAATGGAGCAACTGCTGGAACCGTGAGACTTCAATGGGCACAAAATGTTGCAAATGCTTCAAATACCATTGGATATGCTGGAAGCATACTTAAGGCGTATCGAATCCGTGGTGCGGACTACGCTGAGATCTACTATTCGGATGATAATACTATTGCTGAGGGAGATATCGTGTCATTGACTGGAGATGGTGTTTCTCAAGTGAAAAAGTCATCATCATCATATGATAGCACTTCCATCGGTATCATCTCAACAAAGCCAGGTATGGTTCTCGGTGAATCAGATGGAGTAGGGAAGCCCGTAATCGTTGGTCTATCTGGTCGTGTTCCAATAAAAGTAAGTACAAAAAATGGACCAATCGAACCAGGAGACTATATCACAGCATCAGATATTCCATGAGTCGGTATGAAGGCGACTTCCGCTTGACATGTTGTTGGTAAAGCCCTTACAGGACTGTCATGAGTCAATCAAGGAACGGTTACCTTGTTTATCCAGAATACGTATTATGATGGTGTGAATGAGGCTGAATATGCTGCATTTACAAAAACTAATTCAGGTTCAGTGATCGATAATACAGATCCTCTTGACCGATTCTCATTCATGGTAAAAAAGTCCCTCGCGAAGATTGATCCAGCCTTTGCTTCTGGTTCTTGAATCGATAGCTTTGGAACCGCAGTAAATACACTAGCAGAAGGCGTAAGTTCACTTTCTGGAAATGTTGCAACCCTTTCTTCGGATGTTGCATCTCTCCAAGCACGTATAGATGCTCTTACAGCTATCAATCAACAAGCAGCAGGTCTTTTTCAGTCAACTTCAACTATCAGCAACCCTCCTTCATCATCTACGGTCGTGACAACATCAGCTCTTTCTGATACAGAAAAAGCAATTCTTGGTGCACTTGATGGAAGTATTAACTCTCTTATCGTTCGTGCAGAAACGATATTCAATCAATTTGTCACGTTCACTCGATCTGTAGTATTTCAGGCTTCTGTTACCTTCGGTGGTCGTGTTACCTTCGAGGATGAAGATATGGCGGGAACGGCTGTTATTCAAGCGGGTGCTTCTTCCGTTGAGATATATTTCTCACGTTCATATGAAGTGACTCCGAAGATTACGGCGACATCCAATGATTTTAGTTCATACAAGATTACGGGAAAATCAGTCAATGGATTTAAGATTTCTATGGCCCATGCGGTAGATTATGATGTTTCATTTGATTGGGTGGCACTCATGGTACGATGAGCAAAATCATCAAAGAGTGATGTATGAACAACAGTAGTGTCTCTGGCTCCAGTAAACCCTGTAGTTACAGCTCCTCCAGGAACCACAACTCCAGACACAACACTACCAGTACAAGATACTTCTTCTGGAACAACTCCTCCAGCAAATGTAGCTCCAGCAGTAACTCCTCTTGCAGATACTGGAACCACAACTCCAGACACAACACTACCAGTACAAGATACTTCTTCTGGAACAA
>JAVHPT010000021.1:15542-16805 GCA_036170735.1 Patescibacteria group bacterium
GCTCCAGCAGTAACTCCTCTTGCAGATACTGGAACCACAACTCCAGACACAACACCACCAGATAGTTGAAATACCCAGACGTCCATCATAGATAGTCCCCCCCTTACTCCTCCTCCAATTGTAGTTCCACCATCTGATACCTCTTCGGGAGCAGGGCAGTAAGACATAGAAAACCATTATTACAATAAAATCTCTCCATGTTGGAGAGATTTTTCAAAATATATTTTTATAAATCGTAAAGGTAAAATAATCCCTTTCCCTTGCGGAAGTAAGAATATTCGATAAAATCACTTTTGTTATTCTTTTACTTTTTCTTTCATATGTTGGATCGAACACAAAATCTAGGACTCTGATCTATACTCCTTTGGGTTTGGGTTGCCTTCACTTCTCTGTATTTTCTCGGTTCTATTGCATATCCATATATAGATGGAAAGAATATTCAAGCTGCTACAAATAATGGTTATACAAATGGATACAATGCTGCGGCAACAGATGCTCTCAAGAGTTTTAGTGGAAATGCTTTTCAAAATGGACAAAACAATGGATATCTCACAGCGTTTATGAACCTTGGTCAGGCTCTCAATGCTCAGGTAGTTGATGGTTGTAAACAAGTAATTCCAGTCAATCTTGGTACTGGGACAACACTTGGTGTAGTAAATGTTCAGTGTCTTCAACAGACACAATCTGGAAAACTCGCTCCAACTCAGACTCCTGTGACAGGAGCTCCACAGAAGTAATTTGTACCTCATTTCTCGACAGCAAAAGAGTCTCTCTGTAAAAGGAGGGACTTTTTCATAAAAAATCTTTTGACAATAGAAGGTGTTTTTATAAAATGCCCAAGCCTTAGTTCTCCTAGGGTTTCGCAAAAGGAGTTCCTTACTTTTTGCGGGCGTAGCTCAATGGCTAGAGTCCCTGCCTTCCAAGCAGACTGTTATGGGTTCGAGTCCCATCGCCCGCTCCATTTCGGAGTTTCATCAAACAATCTCGGATCGAGATTGTTTTCAAAATAGGTCTATATCGGAGATTTGGCGAGAGTTGGTTAGAAGCAGATGCTTTGGGAGCCTCCCAAGAAACTCTTGCACGTATTAGGTTAGTTCTTTTTAAGATTTTCGGAGACTGGCGCAATTGGCTAGCGCACATGCTTTGGGAGCATGGGGTTGTGGGTTCGAGTCCCACGTCTCCGACCATTTATTTGTTTTTATTATTGCTTTTGGGCGTATAGCTCAGCTGGTTAGAGCGCGACACTGATAATGTCGAGGTCCG
>JAVHPT010000022.1:0-16280 GCA_036170735.1 Patescibacteria group bacterium
TTCTAGGGGTCTGCTCTCTAAAACCACCAGCTCTGCTGGTGGATACTTACTTATAATGTTGGTGTTGGATCAGAAGCAGATTCGCTATGTCCAGACAGCAAAATAACTCAGCATTTCCCTGTCTTATACATTTCAATAAAGTTAGTGAATTATCCAAATGGATTCGGATTCATATAAGCGATACTGAAGTAATAATCTGTATCAGGCTTGAGACTGCAATAGCGAACGACATAGGATGCATGGTTACCTCCAACAAGAAACTTAATCCCTGCATCCAACGTAGTACCATCATTATAACAGGCTTGCGTTAATACTGGGAAACTTCCAGGAATGGTCGAAATTGTCGCATAGCGTTCTGCTGCACCTGGAAGGGCTAGAGTCTCAACGCTTACGAAAGACGCCGATTCATATGCTCCTGTTGGAAGTACAGGAGTGTGAAACTTAATCACCAGGGTTTCTTGACTAGGAGACAAAATCATAGGGTCTAGAGTAGTTGTTTTGTATAGCCCCTTCGATACATCTATAGAGATCACCAAAAGAAGTACCCACATTCATGAAAGAAAAGGAAGAGAGGTTGAGATAATTTTTCTGTGTCACCCAAGCACTTGTTAATGCAAGTTTTACTGATTCTGCTCTACTGATAGTACTTCCAATATGATATCCTCATTCAGAACTCTGATATTGAATAAATTCATTATTTGCTAGGGTTTCTGCATGAGAGAAGAACTTACTTCCAGCAGAAACAAAGGAAAGAGAAGAAAAGGAAGAAATAAAGAATATCCCCTCCAGCTACTATACTTGATGTAAGAGACGTAAGGAGAAATGAATGAAGAGAGGACATATTCATTAGGGTAAATGAATAAACAAGAGGAATTATATGGAATACTTAGGAATGTCTCCTTCTTTCTAAACAGAAGATGTAGAGGATTGCAAGGAGGGAAGACTTTAGTTTAATACTTCTGTCATTCTGAAGAACGAAGATTCCAGGGTTCTCTGCACAGAGCGTACTTTTTGTACAAAAAGTACCAAAAACTCTTCCAATCTTCTCTGCTTCATTTTGGTATCTGTTCCATAACTTGATTTCCTAAATCACAAAAACTCCTCCTTCCAGTCGTCAAACAGTTTGTGATCTTATACGGAAACCTTCGTTATACAGATACATAAAATTTGCAAACGAAGAAAAAGAAAAATATCGGACAGATTTGAGAAAACTCACCAAAGAAATAAGCAAAGATGAACCCCGAGAAATAATTACTCTTCTCATCGATACCGAAAAGAGACAGCATTATTTTTGATACCAGTATCTTGTGTATGCTGGATCTTGAATGCTTTCCATGTATTTTCTATTACCATAGCCACAGTCATCGGGCCAACACCACCAGGAACAGGAGAACTCGCATTCGCCACTTCATAGACACTATCAATATCTATATCTCCTCGTGCAAAACCATTCACGAAAGTGCAGCCAACATCAATCACAATAATATCAGGTTTTACCATAGCTCGTGTAATATATCCAGGCTTTCCTATGGCAACAATGAGGATATCTGCGGTTTTTGTTATCTCAGAAAGATTCTTTGTTTTACTATTGCAAACAGTTACCGTAGCTCATGCATTGATAGCTATGAGAGACATGGGTTTTCCTACGATATTTGATCGTCCGAGGATAACTACATGTTTTCCTTCAAAAGAGATTTTATAGGCATCTAAGAGTTTTTTGATTCCCTTTGGGGTACATGAGACAAGTCCAGAATCATCTCCAAGAAAAAGGTTTCCGATGTTGGTTCGCGTGAATCCATCAACATCTTTACAAGGGTCAATTGCTTCAACGATATCTCGATATATCATATGGTTCGGAAGGGGTGCTTGTACAAGAATTCCATGAATATCCTTATCAGTATTCATTGTGCAGATGGCATCAAGGAGTATTTGTTCCTCTATAGTTTCTGGGAATTCTTGAACGGAAAATCGCATACCAACAGCCTCACAGGCTCTCTGTTTCATGCGGATATATGAGCGACTCGCCTGGTTATCACCAACAAGGATAACAGAAAGATGAGGCCTGATAGAGCTTTCATCCACCTTTCTTCGAATATATTCGTGGATGCTTGCAGCGACCTTACGTCCATCAAGTATTTGCATGAACGGGAGTATAGGAAAAATGGAAAGAAAATCAAGAGGAGGAGATTAGCGTAGTTCCTCATTCTTCGTAAGGATATTTTCTATAATATTTGCAAGCGTCTTATACGCTCGAGTGACAGAACGCATAGATTCGATAATTGCTTTCCATTTGATAACAAGAATTGGGTTCTTGCATGTCGTAAAGAGATCTCGGAGATTTGCCTCATAGGCAGTTTCCCCATGACTTCCAATAGAACGAAGTGCTAGTATAGGACTCAGGACGGAGTCATTGGTAGGAGTTTGTTCAAAAAGACGATTGAGAGCCTTTTTTGTATCAGAAGCACCTTGAAGGTAGAGCGGAACAAAAACCCCAAGATAATCTCGATTTTTATGTATTCCGTAGATATCAATATCATGGATAAGATGGTCGATATGGTCGATAATGTCATCAACTCCTTCCGTGAGATCAGCTATATCGTTGCGATTATATGGTGTAGCGGAAGATGTATTGATCTTCTGGAGGATACTCCGGGTGATGATGTCTGCTTCAGTTTCTAGCTTACTCGATCTAGCCCGATATTCTGCAAGTTTTGTAAAATCTCTATCAGCAGTAGCAATGACAGTAACAGTTTCTTGCAAAATATCAGCCATTTTATTGAATGCATTGGCATAGGAAGTATCCTGAGGGAAGAGATTCATAAGAGAATATTGAAGAAATAGAACTATACTCGTAGTATCTTAGCAGATATCAAAAAGAAACACAAAATATGAGAACACATATTTGATTTTTTGGAGTTTTCTCATATGCTTTTCCCCATGTATTCCTAATCCAGAAAATATGTGTTGAGTCTTTTGATATCTTGGCCGTTCTGGTTATGCTGCACGCGAAGTCATTGCTGGTCTTCAACGTCTTGAATACCGAGGATATGATAGTGCGGGGATTTGTGTTGTGAATCATGATAAACATATTGAAGTTATCAAGTCTGTAGGGAAAGTAGGAAATCTCAAAATAAAAGCTGAGTCTTTTGATATGGCATCGTATCATGCAGGTATTGGTCATACTCGTTGGGCGACGCACGGGTGAGTCACGGAAGCAAACTGCCATCCGCATATATCTCAATCTGGACGTTTTGTAGTGATCCACAACGGAATCATCGAAAATTATGCGGAACTGAGAGGCGAATTGATTGAAAAAGGATATTCTTTTTATTCTGAAACAGACACCGAGGTAACCGTAAAACTCTTTGAGGATCTGTTTGACGGAGATCATCTCTCCACAATGCAGAAGATCATCCAGAAAATGCATGGGGCTTATGGTCTCATTTTCCTTGACCGTGAACATCCTGATAAGATTTTTGGTACAAAGAAGGGAAGTCCCATGGTGCTCGGGTTCGGAAAAGAAGAGCGATTCGTCTCTTCAGATTACCGATCCCTTATCGGGCTTATAGATGATTACATTATTCTCGAAGATGGTGATATTTTTCTTCTGACACCAGAAGAATATACGATTATTGCTGGAGAGAGTGAGATAGAGCGGATGCGATATACTGTTGATGATAGTGAGAAACCGGCAGAAATAGGTAATTTTCCTCATTTTATGCTCAAGGAGATTTTTGATCAACCAAAGGTCATCGAAGATGTGTTTCGTGGACGAATCAACTTTGAGACCCATGAACTTCATTCTGACACCTTGGATCACATCGCGAATCTTGGTATAGAAAAAATAACCATAGTGGCATCCGGAACAAGTTATCATTCGGGCCTTCTTGGAAAGTATTATCTCGAAGAGTTCGCAGACATCCCTGTTGAGGTAAATGTTTCTGCGGAATTCAAATACAAGAAAAAGTTCATTGATCCAAAAACACTCTTTATCTTTGTTTCTCAATCAGGAGAGACGGCTGATGCACTTGATTCCCTCAAGATGGTAAAAGAACAAGGAGGAAATGTTTTTGGAATCGTAAATGTTCCAGGATCTTCCATTGCTCGTATTGCTGAACAAGGACTCTTCACTCGCGCCGGAACGGAGGTGGGAGTTGCCTCAACCAAGGCCTTTACCGCACAAGTAGCATGCTTCCTTTTTCTAGCACTCTATCTCGGAAAACGAAAGAATCTTGATTATCGAAAATATCGTGAAATCCTTGAATGACTCCAGACTCTTCCGGAACGGATGCAAGAAGTTCTCCGATCCGGAGAAGGGATACGTCAGGTTGCAGAGAAATTCACCCATCATAAAAACTTCTTCTACCTTGGTCGTGCCCTCGAACTTCCAATTGCTATGGAAGGCTCTCTGAAACTCAAAGAGATTTCCTATATTCATTCTGAGTCTTATGCGAGTGGAGAACTCAAACATGGATCTATTGCACTCATTGATGAAGATTTTCCAACTGTTATGGTAAATGGACGGGGTCCTCTCTACGGAAAAAATATTTCAAGCGTTCAGGAAGTAAAGGCGCGAAGCGGAAAAGTAATTGGTGTTGTTACAGAGGATGATCCAAATATAGAGATGTATGATGCGGTACTGACATTCTCTCATCTTCATGATGAACTTGATATATTCCTTGAAGTTATAGTCCTCCAGCTCTTCTCTTATTACATTGCACTGAAACTTGATCGAGAGATCGATAAGCCACGAAATCTAGCAAAGAGCGTAACCGTAGAGTAGACATATCAAAGAAAGACCTCTGTCTAGAATCTGGACAGAGGTCTTTACTTTCTCTTTTTGGGAGAGAGAGAAAAATATGATTATCTATTTTACCGTTGCTAGTCCTGGAGGAGGATCAGAAACAACACGGGGATCATACTCAATTACTACAGAATAGTCATCATATGTACTATTTTTATATCCTCGTAGTGAGGATGATCACGGTTTATTTTTTTGGAAATCACGAAAGTAGTTAAAATCATATCTGATAGCATTAGATGCAGTACAATTGGTTTCGATAAATGGACAAATATATCCAGAGGTCTTTCCATATGCTCCACCAATAGTATTATGGGAAATAACAGATCCATCAATATAGAGTTGTCTGTCAGGAAGAGTAAGGAGTCAAGTTGCAGTGGCGTTGTAATATGTATATCCAGTTGCGGTTGAGGAAGGGAAATATGCTGAAAAAACACCTCACTCAGCAATTAGAGAACTCACCACTTTTGTCACATTTCCATTGATATAAATATTTCCTCCTACACCATTTGTATTTTTGAGAGTAATAATCGCCTTAGAACGAACCCACGGCGTTCAATGAGTGAATACAGCCTGGTCTATGTATATATCTCAGCCGACAACAACGAGTGAGCGAACAGGATCTGCAACGTTATTAAACTTTGTAAAAATGCCACCGCTTCAAAAGTTTACATGTTGCGTAATACTTCCAGTGTTTACGAAGATGATTTTATCACCAGATATATTTGGATTCGAGGTAGTAAAATCTGTATTTATCTTATCAGCTGGAAGATTGCGAAGCATAAGAGAAACGTTTTTATGAATACTATTGATAATATTATTCATCGTTGTCCCTTGTATGGAAGTATTTTTAATGTTGTACGTGGTATCGAGAATCTGAGATCCACCGAGATTTCAGAGAACTTTTACCTTTCCAACGAGTCCTGTACTTATACTTCCGAGGGTTGCTCCCGCAAAGTTGATCCACCCAATTCCATCATTCCATGCATATCCTGAAAAAGAGGTATTGTCAGGGTCCCATACCACTCAACTTGCATTTATCCATCCAGCATAGTCACTCCAGATCCATCATGAGAGTGTGTATGGATCTAAAGGAGCTCCTCCAGATGGAATAAAATCCACGTTTTCGAAACTCACCCAACCGATTGTACCAATCCAAAAGTATCCAGAGAGGGTAGATCCACTACTATTGCTGATAAGTGCAGCTCAAGAATATGTTCATGAATTGGTTGGAGCGAGTCCAAATTCGATCTTTCCTGTGTTTCCAGTATCTGTATTAAATGTACCAAAATGGTATGGATCAGGTTCTCCTCATACGCCAGCAAGAGGACGAATAGTATCACTTGCAAAGAGGTAGATACCAGAAAAAATCCCTATAAGCATGAAGAAAAGAGAGAATATTCGTAGAGATTTTTTTCTTTGTGACATATATGGAGATAGTTAGGGAAAATCCTACAAAAATTATCTATGAAGTATTATATGTTTCTCATATAAAAAGCAAATATTTTCTAGATGAGTTTCCAGTTACTTCTTGGCACATCCACCCGTTATACCGGGTTGAGCTTTCATACAATTTCTTTGCATAATCGGAATTCGTTTTTCGATACGGTCGTTCACATCAAGGAGAGTGATATGAAGCGCGATAAGTTTGGTGAGCATCTCATCATCGACAAAAGTATCCTCAGCGAAGATGGTTTGCATACTTGAATACATTGTTGCGGTGTCAACATTAATTTTATGAAGACTTTTATAAGTGTTGAGTCGATAGATATAACTCGTGGTTGTCTTAGCTCCGTTTGATCAGAGAATCATCTTGTTCCACTTTTTCATGAAACGATCTTGATCAATTCCAAGGAATTCTATACTCATACATTTTCCTTTTGCAAGAGCAACACTAATGGGATTATTATCGTCTCATCTTGTTTCATTTTCAACACAATTCAGGTTTTTTACCATCTGATTAATAATTCCAGCAGAGAATCATTGTCGTTGAAGCTCACTGATGAGGAGATTTCTTTTGAGTGCGGTATATTTCTCTTGGTTTACAGCATTTCCTCAACGAATAAGATCAATAGCATATTTCCACTCTTTGAGTCCAGCTTCTATTCCATAGCTAATTTTCCCAATTGCCTTTATAATATCCTCACTCATCTTCTCGAAGGGATATTCATTTTTACAACCCTGAGTTGCAGTTGGGTTATAGGTATTTTGGATTTCCGATGCTAGATCTTGATATTCATCGGGAATATCTCCAGGATTATTTCATGGATAATCAAGAGCAGTATTTTTATACAGTGATTCAAGAGTGTGATTGAGTTGAATTCGGCTTGTAATAATATTCTCACTCGCCTCATCGAGATTACACTTATTAGCAAGGACATCAATGGTTGAGATGAGTGTCTGTTCCATTTGTGCGAATACCTTTCCATTTTCAGCTACTGCTGAACGGCTCTCACCATTGAAAGCCATCTTGATATTGTATTCAAAATCAAGAATAATATCGCCCATCATGGGGATCTCCGCTTTTGCCTTGTCCAGAACATCGATTGTTCTTCGGGTGTTTGACACAATTCCATTGCTCCTTGTTCCACCACAACTTGATGGTTTTTGTTTAAGTTGTCCAGCAAGAGTGTTTATTTCACGTACATATTCAGCAAGTTTTGGTGATAATTGCCCATCGATAGAACAACTTCAATCGGCAAAGATATTGACGGTGAATAGAGAAAATGTAAGGATGAAGAAGAAGAGATAACGAAGAAGCATGTTGTTTATTGAGAAGGCTTATTATCAAGGTCTATTCATGATTGGAGAATATTATTAATTTCTTCGATCATACCAGCAGTGAAAGTACCAATATTTGTTAGGTCAGTTGAGAAGGAATTGTAGTATGCCATACGTCATTGTGATAATGCAACATCAAGGCATGCATCAAGAGTTTTTGCTTGGTCAGTATCGATTGGCCCGAGAGGAGTAGCTACATTACCCACATTGGTTGGAGTTGTTCCATTTCGGATGCTATACGATCAACCGATCACACTATTGGCAATATTTGGATCACTCGGAAGTCAGGCTGAATACATGGCACATTTATATGCTGCCTGAAGCTTCGCATCTTTACTGGCAGGAGTATCATCTTTTTTATCTTGGCGAGTGACTTGAGGTTTGTTACTTATATAGAGAAGTGGTTTTGGAATGATGTTTGCGAACTTGAGATTGGTCCAGTCAAGTTGCCATGAATTATTCGTCATTTTCTGTCCAGCTAGATTACTGTCAGCAATTGGCTCCATGAGTTTGAGATGCCTATCGAGAATTCCTTCGATGGATTTATTCTGACCTCCTCCGAGGAGATTCTGATTCCCACTGATCATCTGCACTTCAATACAGAAGATGCTATCACATGGTATTCTATCATAGAAGTCACTTGAAGATGTCGGTGATACTCAAATGGCATTTCACCCTGTACCCGAGGCATCAGAAGGATTTCCATAATTTGCTCCAACATTTCCTATTGAATTATTTCCTCCTGCAAGTGTAGAAGAGAGATCTGTAAGAAAATCTCAGTTTACGAGATTATCAACACTAGTGATATCTGAACCTCCGTTAGATTTACAGATACTTCCAAGCCCAAGGGAAGAAAGTGTTATGGTAGTAGTTCATGATGTCTGTCCTCCTGAGCCGTTTGAAATTCAGCTTCATCCGTTCCCAGTACTTCCGGTTCCGTTGGTATTTCCAGTATTTCCAAAAAGAGGACGTATCGGCTTTCCAGCAAGGAGATCAGCAAATGAAGATTTTGCCATGTTCTTGGTTCATGAATATTTGAGATCTTCAGAGAAGATTAGCTTATTGATCTTATCAATATCGACAATAATATCGTAATCTGAGTTACTTGCGTCTCCATCAGTATAGAGTCAGAGACTTCCGAGTCTTTCGAGGACTCACTGTTGGCCTGATGCACTTGTTTGTACATCCCTGTAGGCATCAACAAGACATCCTGCGAGAGCCGCAAGTGAGTCAGAATCAAGTATGACATTTTTTGAACTTGCAATCATCATTAGTCGAGTATAGATACCATTTGAAACCTCTTGGAGCAGTTGCTCATTCATAGGAGTATTATCAAACCATGGAGCACTCGTTCGGCATGTTCTACCAAAACCAGCAAATGTAGTATATTCTCAAAGACGTTGTTTTATGAGTCAATCGGTCATCTTCGCAGCCCCATCATCAACCATCGAATAGAAATCAAGTCCAGGATTTTCCCCAAAATATCCATCGTCCGCGAAGGAAGAAAGAGGGAAGAGTAAAATCGCGAGAATAGAGAAAAGCACGAACTTGATTCACATAGTGTCATTGTACCTAAAAGGTGGAAGAAAAGCAAAAAAGTTTGAAAAAGAAAGGGAATTCATTACACTCTGAAGAGTCGTTCGCAATCCGTTCCGCTTTCTTACCTATTCTTTACTTCTATTTTTTTATGGAAAAAATTCTTCTCATCGCCGTTATTGTAATCCTCACATCATGTGCAGTACAATCCAATGCTCCTTCTCAAAATGGATGAATTCCAACACAGACCGGAAGTTCTCGATCGACCGAGGAGCGTCTTACAACTGGAGTTCACTACGGTTCGGGACAACATACTGCAACACTTTTTGCTGATTTCGAGTGCCCTGCATGTATCCGATTTGCTGGTTCTATTCTCCCTATCCTTGAGTCGTATGCTGATTCGGGGAAGCTCCTTATCGTCTACAAGCAATATCCACTCACGACTATTCATAAAAACGCCTATCGTGATGCACTAGCTGCCATGTGTACCAATGAACAATGGAAATATATGGAGTATAAAAAGGCTCTCTATACTCTTGAAGAACAAAAAGCTGGTGCGACTGTTTCTGATGAAGATCGTATATCAACAGCAAAATCAGTAGGGATCGATGAAGCCAAGATGACCTCTTGTCTCTCTTCTGATAAGTACAAGGCAATCGTTGATGCTGATATAGCTGATGGAGATGCTCTTCATATAGAAGGTACTCCAACACTTTTCTTCGATGGAAAGAAGCTTGATTTTAGCGCATTCCAAGATATCAATCAGATAAAAACCTTTTTTGACGTAAGGTTGTAGAAAGATTTCTTTACCCGAAAGAAGTTCCTCGGAAGGGTGAATTTTTTTATATTCGTTTGTTTAAATAACTTCAATTTGTTATTGCGTTCGTCGTAGCATTGGTGAGGAGTATAGAATGGATTCTTCGTTCCTCAGAATGACGGAAATTGCAGATTAATTACTCTATGTCATAAATTAATCAATTACCTTAAAGAGTTCGTCGAGACTAGTTTTTCCTTGCATGGCTTTCATGATTCCATCCTCACGCATGAGAATGAGATCTTCTTTTCTTGCTGCGGTTATGATCTCTTTTGGGCTGGCATTATTCCTGATCAGAGCTCGAATCTCATCAGAGAAGTGGAGCACTTCATAGATACCAATACGACCTTTATATCAAGTCATGCTACACTCAGTACATCCTTTGGATTGATGAAGCGTATATTTTTCAGTTTTTCCTGCTACTCCTTCCATTCCGATATCTTTGAGCATATATTTGATGATACTTACTTGTCCTGCATCAGCTTCATAGGATTCCATACAATGAGGACAGATACGACGAACCAATCTTTGAGCTATGATCACATCCAGTCAAGAGGCGAGGATATAGTTTGGGACCCCCATAGTGAGAAGGCGTTCGATCGTTTCTCCAGCACTCTTTGTATGGAGTGTCGAGAGAACAAGATGTCCTGTCATCGCAGCTTGCATAGCTGTTGTTGCCGATTCGAGATCGCGAATTTCACCAATCATGATGATATCAGGATCTTGACGAAGGAGTGCTCTGAGTCCAGTAGCATAGGTATATCATCTCTTTTCATCCACTTCACTTTGTATCACTCATGAGAGTTCGTATTCGATAGGATCTTCGAGGGTAATGATCTTTTTATCTGGAGTATTGAGGGTTGAGAGCAAGCTATATAGTGTGGTTGTTTTACCACTTCCTGTTGGTCCAGTAACGAGGATGGTACCATTTTTTTTCCGGATACTCTGATCGATCTGCCGTTTATTTGTCCACATGAAGCCAAGATCTTCAACCGCGGGAATAGACTTGGTAGAGTCGAGGATACGACATACAACATTTTCTCCGTATTTTACAGGAAGAGTTGCTACACGAACATCGATACGGTCACCATTTTCTGCGATCCGATATTTTCCATCTTGCGGGATATCCGTGATATTCAACTTCAGATTACTCTTATATTTGAGTCGTTCTAGAAGCAGCTTATATTCCGTCATGGAAAATGTAGCAATATTGGTCAAACTTCCATCGATACGGATACGGACTCGTATATCATTTTCCGCTGTGTCATAGTGAATATCAGACGATCCAAGTGCAAGAGCACCTTTTGTTATCAGCTTTAGCGCCGTTTCACTATCTTGTCGCCCGAGCATATCATGGAGGATTTTCTCGAGCTCCTGAGACCTCTCTATAGAAGCATGAATATTCTGTTTCTTCCTTTCGAGAGTAATAGCGTCCTGAAGTTGTTCTTCATCTTTGATGGCTGATCCAGACAGGGTGGTCTTTTTGGTGGTGGTAGTCATGGGTTCACTATATAGCAAAATAGACTTTTTTGCAAAAAAGAGCACTTTTCTTTTTATGAGAAATATTTATACTGTGTTTCGGATATAAGTTTTATTACTTTTATGAATTAAAAGTAACAAAGAGTTCTTCTCTTTTGCTGACGAAGGAAAAATCCAGGACTTCTTTACTTTTGTAACCAAAAGTAACAAAAGTTTCGGGTGGGAAGCCAAACTCGCTCAGGTATCCGCCTTGCTCATCATTCCGTTTGTTCTTATCCTCGCTCAAACAGTGTGTCTTCCCCCCGAACCCCCATTTTACTACTTTCTTCTTTTTTCAAAAAATTCACTAAAGAAAGAAGTAAAATACCAATCAAATTCCCTCGAACTCCATTTCACTATCTTTCATCATACTTTCTAGTAAAACTTCTATCATGTCTTTTCGGATGCTCAATGAATCCTTCATCTGTGAATATTGTGGACACGAGGTAATTCCTCATCCATCTGGTTCTGCGAGAAACCATTGTCTGAAGTGCCTCTACTCGAAGCATGTGGATCAGGACTATCCTGGGGATCGACTCGCAGAGTGTCACGGACTCATGGCACCAGTTGGGATTGATTACAAGAAGAATAAATGAGATATGATCTGTCATCGATGTGAGAAGTGTAGGAAAGAAATACTCAATAAAGTAGCAGAAGATGATGAATTCCTTGAGTTTGTAAGGAAGTTGAATAAAAAATAAAATATGCTCGCATTCACTCATACATTTTCAAGTATAATTCATCCCAAAGATATCCTCATCCTCGCAGTGAGTGGGGGAGTGGATAGTATGGTCCTTCTTGATCTAGTACACAAGTTTCACCCACAGGAAAATGTCATTGTTGCTCACTTTGATCACTCACTTCGCGGAGCTGAATCTGATGGGGACAGAGACTTTGTTGCGAACTTTTGCAAAAATAAAGATATCCAATGTGAAATAGAGAAGGTGGATATTTTGCGTATTGCAAAAAAGGAAAAGTGCTCACTCGAAGCGATAGCCCGACAGGAGAGGTATCGCTTTCTTGAACAAGTACGTTCAAAGTACAATGGCAAATATATCCTCACGGCACATCACGCCGATGACCAGATGGAAACAATGCTTCTCAACATTATCAAGTGAGGAAAGGTCCAGGGACTCTCTGGAATGTCCGTCATTTCTGGACATATCTTTCGTCCTCTCCTTGATCAAACCAAAGTGGAAATTCTACATTATGCGGAAAGTTGCAAGGTCTATTATCATGAAGATAGTTCCAATACTGATATGACTTTTGAGCGGAATAAAATTCGTCATGCGATCATCCCAACACTTGTAGGAATCAATCCTCAGGTTCATCGAACATTTGGCAATCTTGCGAAATATATGCAAGAGCTTACGGAGTTTTTCGATATTGAGACAAGAACATGGCTTTCTGAAGCGGAGAAAGAATCTCGGAAACCGAAGACATTCCTGGTTTCTGAGTTTACGCAATCTCATCCATCCTTCCAGCGTGAAATCATCGCAGAGCTTTACCGCCATGCTCATGGTGGTTCGAGCCAATGACTCTCATCCAAGCTTATTGGTGAACTCATCCGCTTTATCACTGACCCAAATTCTTTCGGCGTAAAAGATATCGGAAAGTTGCATCTTGAACGAAGAGGGGAGAGGATCTATACTATATAGTTTCATTGTATTTTTCTCTTGATTTTTTCGAAAAACTTTTATAATACGCGAGCTTCTTCCAGTTTATATCCGAGTGAGGTTCGTGTTTTCCCGAACAGTGAGCCAAACTCAAACATATCTAGCGTGTGACAGACGAGATATGTAATTTTCTATTATTATGGCTCCAAAAAAACCAACGAAGGTTGTAAAACTCCAACTCAAGGCTGGACAAGCAAATCCAGCTCCTCCAGTTGGTACGGCTCTCGGGCCTACAGGTATCCAGATTGCAGAATTTTGTAAACAATTCAACGATAATACAAAAGATCAGATGGGGAAGGTTCTTCCTACAGTGATCAATATCTACGAAGATCGTACGTTCGATTTCTATACAAAACAGCCTCCTGCAACTTGGTGGATCAAGGATATTCTCAGTCTCAAGTTAGGTTCTAAGGAATCTCACAAGACAAAGGTAGGAAATCTCACGATAGCACAACTCAAGACAATTGCGGAGGCAAAGATGCCAGATCTCAATGCAAATGATATTGATCATGCGATGTCTATAATTGCTGGTTCTGCTCGTTCCATCGGTATTACTACTGACCTTAAGAAATAGTATGTTAGTAGGGCAGTGGGATAGTGGAATAGTTTCGATTTTTCGTTTCCATTCTACCATTACCATCCTACTATTTGGCGCTATCGTCTAGTGGTTAGGACACGGGATTCTCATTCCCGGAACCGGAGTCCGATTCTCCGTAGCGCTACCATCCTTCAAATCAGTGATTTTATGACCAAAATCCAATGCTTCAAGCGTTGGATTTTCTTTTATATAAAGCAAACCTGTGTCATCAGAAAAAAGTTTAACCTGTATAGATTTGAAAATGCGTGATTTTTCAGCAAAGGTTCATACTTTGTAATGCTGGGAAAGGTTTTCCAGAAGTTTAACCAAATTTCTTCATAGGTCTTCCAATTCTCTCTGTTTCTTCTCTATTTTCTCTATTTTCAATTTTAACTGTCTTTTTTCTTCCGTATAACGAGCAGTCATATCTACGAATTGGTCGTCAGAAATCTTGTTGAAGGTATATTTATCTTCAAGATTTTTTAGTCCTTCATCATGTTTCGTAATATCTCTACTGATATTTTGTTTTTCAATAGTCATTTGTTTCTTTCCATCTGTCATCTTCTGTGTGATTTGAAGTCAAAATCACTGAATAACTTCTGATGGCAAGTCCTGAAACTTCTTCATATAGTCATTCACTTTCTCAAATAACTTCTCTTCTGAAATATTTACTTTTTGATTGCTTCGATTTTGAGCGCGGTAATAAGTATACCTTACTCCATATTTATTTTCCGTCTGGTATGGTGTGAGCGGTATATCTTGAATATCAAACACGACACCACGAAAATAAGCAGGGAAGGCAACATTGCGCTCTCTTTTATAAACCCGACCAATACCATTCACCTTTTCATAGTCATCCGTGCTAATGATTGGTTTATATCAAATATTTTCTATAAGTGATATCTGTACTCTTCCAAATTTTGTATCTTGAATGCCCGTATAGAACTCATTATGAAGGAGTTTATCTATAATACCAGCAGTTTTTTTATAGCCTTCTTTTGTGAAGTATTCCGCTATTTCTCGTGTAATTTTCCCAGCAATACGCATCGCAAAAGCCATACGAACAAGAGATGCCTCTTTTTCAACTATTTGTATTTTTCTACTTACTTTTGTTCCGTCTTCTGTTAGTATAGGAATACTTTTATATCAAAAGGGCATTCTGGTAATGATACGACCATTATCATAATGTGTTTTCATTTTTGTTTTTACATTGGCAGCACGCATATCATTATCCGCCTTTGACATAAGAAATGATATTCCGAGCATCATTGCTGAAAATATATTCATACCATCAAATACTTGCCCTGTGCTTGCTGCGTATAATCATTTAATTTTCTTCTCACTAATAAGTTCTGTGAATAATGCCGCATCCATAGTATTACGACTTACTCTTGTTGTGTCGCTTGCTATAACATAGTCTATTCCTCATTTCTTACAGAGTTTCAAAAGTTGAGCAAATCAAGGTCGTTTTCCACTGGTTTTGGCACTTCTTTTTTCTTCTATTTTATCTATGACACGAAAATTATGGCGTTTTACAAGTTCATCGCACTCGTTTTCTTGTGTTTCAATACTTACTGTTTGTCGGTCTTCGCCTTGTGTAGATTTACGAAGATAGATAATACAAGTTTCTTGTTGTGCCATAAAATTAAGTATTAAGAACTAAGATGCTGGGAATAAAGTATTGGTGAATGTATCTAAAAAGATTGCTAAATCTTTTTGTGTTTCATTCGAAAGTTTTGAAATATCCTTATTTTTCTTTATTACTTCCAAAGTATCAATTTTTTTCTCTGCTGACATAGAATATTCCATAATCGTTGCTAAGCTATTCGCAATTTCTGTGAATGATGTTTGATTTGGTGCGTGTGCCACTATTTGCGCGAATGCCTCTTGAAGTTTCAAAAGTTTTCTATTGATATTAAAAAACTTCACTGGATGAACTATCTCAAAGTCATCACCATTCACTGGCTCATCCCATTGTACTCACATAGATTGTTTCAATTGCTGGCGTGCCTCATATTCCATTTGTATATTTTCACGACTTACATATTCCCCAAGGGCATATTCATTCAAAATAATACCTTGTTTTGAACCATCCTTTCACCAGATTTCAAATAATTCACTACTTTTACCATTGGGTCGCCAGATTTCACTGGTATAGACAGGAATATCTAAAAGGAAATTATAAACGATATAAGCAATATGTTTTGCTCCTAAACCACCAGTTTCGTGGTCGAACCAGTATATGCGAAGCAATATATTACTAAACTCATATTTATAGTAGGGTCATAGTTCTTTTATTGTATAACCATCTTCTTCAAAGGTGGTTTTTTCAGTGAGTTTCTGTGCTTTTTTATAAAAGTCATCTCATTGATTATCTAAACCTTTCAAAAAGTCTTCAAAAGAACAAATCTTATCAGATAAAACAATGATATCATGCTGAATATCTTCAACGGGAGCAATATTCGTTTTTTTCTTAACGCTGGTGATAGATTTATCAAAAGGCGAAACAATTTTTTTCTTTCTTGCTACCATATAAAGTTTAAGATAAGAATTACTTTGGTATAGTATAATATAATT
>JAVHPT010000023.1:0-3509 GCA_036170735.1 Patescibacteria group bacterium
GGATTCCACCGAAGAAGAAGAGCGGCGATTGTTCTACGTGGGGATTACGCGCGCCCGAAACCGCTTGGAAATCAGCAGTTCGATTGAAGATGGATTGGATTCACGTTTTATTATAGAGGCGGGGTTTTAGGGGTGGATGCCGATTTCAAGGTAATCCGCCACTGAGCTCAATCGCAAATCCGCTACCCGTTACGACAACAAGTCGGCCAGTAATACGCGTTTTTTGAGCAAATGGACGATGAGCTTGTGCTCACGCTGTTTAGTTCAATCCGTGCTTATCCGGTTAGCTCCCAAGCCATGCTGTACTTCCCACGCAGAGCCGTTATTGCAACGAATGGCATTAAAATTTCGACGCATGATCCGTAGAAAGGCCGTTGCACCCCACTTTTAGGGCATAAAATCCCTGATGTGGAATCATTGGGAGACAACCGGATAAGCACGGTTCAATCCAGAGGATTTCTTATCTCCCGACTATAACTTTGTACGTGCTATTGAATACAGGAGTCCTGAAATGACTGCTTCATGGCGTACAATATCGCAAGACGAATAGCAACAAGGTGTCACTGTACATAGGTGACATAAGCGGATATTAGTGAGGTCTTTCAAAAGTATCCGATTAGTAGTTCTGGATGTATTGCAAATCACTGGGAAGGAAAAAATGAAGCATTGTGCCATTGAACAAGTGATTCGAAGAGCGAAAAATGACAAGTCGGATTCCGATTTTACATATTTTTTCTCACTGCTACTGGCAGGCGAGGTGCTCGCCAAAATTGTCACACTCGGAATGATTTCTGCAATTACAGAAGATAAAGACCGAAATCGGTATCGTCTAGAGCATATGTTAGTGAGAGCCGATGGGCTTGGCGATTGGGGCCGAGTCATGGAAGATGTGTTGTCTGGCACGGCGTCGCAATATTTACTCACTGAGGCGCGAACCGAACAGACAGACCTGACCAAGCTTTGTCGTGATGGTGACTGGCAATATGCTTCGGTGGTTGAATTAAAGTCAGCATTAGAGTCTTTGGGTATTGCTTCAGAAGATGTACCAATTAAGTCAGACATGAAAAGGTGGTTCCGGCTGTTTGCCACCTTACGTAATAAAACACGCGCTCATGGCGCTACTCATGTTGCTAAGGCTGGAAAAGCAGCTGAACACTTAGAGCGTAGTATTAATTTGTTTTATCAGAATTTCGCTTTATTCAATCGGTCATGGGCTTATTTGTACCGAAATCTTTCTGGGAAATATCGGGTTTCATCAATTTCCTCAGAGTGTGCACCTTTTGAGTTTCTGAAGAAGGATGGAGCTTGCGCGATTCCTAATGGCGTTTACATTTACTTTGATAAGCCTGTTCTTGTTCCATTGATTTACAGCGATCCAGGATTACAAGATTTCTATTTTTCAAACGGTGGACTCAATGGAAAGCGATTCGAACTACTTTCTTACTATACGGACGATAAAATTGACGGTGATGCAATAATATACAGTATTCCGCCAGGAACGTTACCTCCCAGTGAGACACAAGGTCATGGCGAGCTAATTCCAAAGGAAAATTGTTTTTCAAATGCTCCCGATTTGGTAATGGATTACATTCCTCGTTCTAAGTTAGAGGGGGAATTGTTAAAACTGCTATTGGATGATAGGCGGCCAGTCATAACGCTGGTTGGTAGAGGGGGAATTGGCAAAACATCACTCACACTGAGAGTTCTCCAACAATTGTACGAATATACTCGATATGAGGCGATAATTTGGCTAAGTGCGCGAGATGTGGATTTACAATCCTCTGGCCCGAAACCAGTTCGGCCGCTTGTATTTTCAATAGAGGATATGAGTAAATTTTATGCATCCCTTGTTCTTTCGCCGGAAATAACAAAGCAAAAGAGTTTTAACGCCCGCAGTTATTTTGAGGGGCAATTGCAGAAGAGCGATATAGGCCCGTGTCTATTCGTTTTCGACAATTTCGAAACGACCCAGAACCCAATCGAGATGTACAACTGGATCGACACATTTATTAGATTACCTAATAAAGCATTAATTACAACTCGACTCCGCGATTTTAGAGGCGATTATCCACTTGAAGTGCGTGGGATGGAAGAGGCAGAAGCTAGTGCTCTTATCGAACAAACAGCAATTCATCTTGAAGTTAAAGAATTGTTAACCAGCGCATATATTGCAGATTTGTTTACAAGGTCTGCGGGACATCCATATGTAATTAAAATCCTTCTTGGCGAAGTTGCAAAAGCAGGCAGGCTTGTCGATATTAAGCATATAGTTGCGGCGAGTGATGAAATTCTTGTAGCATTATTTGAACGCACATATGCCTCTCTAACACCTTGCGCCCAAAGGGCTTTTATGACACTGGCCGCTTGGAATTCCTCTGTGCCACGGCTTGCGCTTGAGGCCGTTTTGTTGAGATCCATAGAAGAACGGAGCGAAGTCGAAAAAGGTATTGAGTCTCTTATCCAATTTTCTATTGCTGAAATTCATCTTTCTCATGTGGATAAACAAGAGTTTATAGTCTTGCCTCTTGTTGCAAGTATCTTTGGCAAGAAAAAACTTAATGTCAGTCCATTCAAAACTGCGGTTAAAGTAGATGTTGAAACACTCCAAATGCTTGGTGCCAGTCAACGAGATGATATTAACCTTGGTTTAGAGCAGCGGCTAAAGAAATTTATAGAGAATATCTCTCGAAAAACAGACTTGGATGGATCATTCGATACTTACGTTCCTATTCTAGAGATGATCTGCAGAAGCTACAATCCTGGCTGGCTTTTGTTGGCGCGGTGGCACATGGAGTTGAGTACCCCTGATGGTTTTGACAAGGCGAAGCAGGAATCGCGTCGCTTTTTAGAAAACACCCCTGTTGGTGTAGGTTCGTCAGATGCTTGGAAAATATTAGGGCAAGCATGTCATCTTACCAATGATTCGTTGGGCGAGATTCATGCATTTATTGAGAGAGCAAAAATTAGCTCAATACCATTCTATGATATTTCCAATACGGCAAATCTTCTGAACAGATTACTGCACGATGGCGCGCTGGATATGGACAAAGAAGAGAAACATCTATTAGCACAGTCTATTGCATCGGTTCTTGAAAAGAGAAAGAGCGAAGCAAAAGCAGATGATCTATCTAGAATGGCTTGGCTAGCTACTCACCTAGATAGGGACGACAAGGCCAGAGAGTATGCAGAAGCTGGCTTGAAGTTGGAGCCGGACAATTACCACTGTAGGAACATTCTTGCGCGATTAAAGGTGAACCAAGAACAGGAATGGACTATGTCCCAGCCATGATTACACAAACACGCTAGTCCATCTTCACTAGGGGGAAGCTATATTGATAGATAATTTGGTCAGAATTTGAATGACAGCAGGTCTCGATTGCAGCCATATAGATTGTATCGATCTATATGGTCGCTGTGCGCTCGGAAGTGGTTATTCACAAATCATCAGATAGATGCTGGCACTGGATTCGTTATGTGTGGCCGAATTCATTGGAATACGCAATCAATCA
>JAVHPT010000024.1:0-7024 GCA_036170735.1 Patescibacteria group bacterium
CTTGAGTGAAGTCGAATGAGTGAGGGGACAGCTTGCTGCGGGGTTAGTTGATTTTTATTTTTATTTCTGAATTCATCTTTGGTTTTTCGATAGCCTAAATCAATATATTCAATCAATTTTGCTTTCGCTTCTTCACTTTCAAAAACTGCAAAAAACCACGGCTGTGTGTTACAACTGGATGGAGCGTAACTGGAAAGCTCAATCAGCTCATCAATAATTTCTTTGGGTATTTTTTTATCCAAAAACTGAGAAATGCTGCGCCGTTCTTTTATAATTCTCTTTAAATTTTCCATATTCAAATTATACCAAAAAATCCCGCTTTGGGCGAATTTTTCGAATTGAGCCATCTAAAATCTAACTTTGCCATCTTCGGTTGAGACATATATCATATATAACTTTGGGTCTTCCCCAGTTACGGATTAAATTTTCTGAGAATTTTTAAGATTTCTTTGTAGATATCTTTTCATTGTATACGAAACTTATATCGAAATTCAGATTTTTTCAAGAAGTAATAAAAGTAGGCTCTTTTAATTCAGTTGAATTGAGAGAGTCTTCTTTTTATGAAACTCCAAAATGATTCCATTCAGTTGATATGTTGGTTTCATCTGGCGAATTCATTGGCTCAATTAGGTAAGAAATTACCGTCAACTGGTTTAGACCCATAACTATATCTTAATTAATGGTATCATCTTCTCAATCTTTACCATGATGCCTCAGAGAGGACTTGACTCAAACGTGAGTTTGTCACAAATCTTTTCTGTGATAAAGAAGAGTCATCGTCCGCGTCGACCGACTTCCATAGGATCTTGTTTGAATTTTTCATCTCGTATTTCATTCAATGCTTCAGGATCCTTGACTCCATCACCATGTCCAGTATCGTGTATCTCCATTGATATATGAAAGATTACAGTATCTTGGTGGATATTGATAATACAATAGTTCAGTTCCCCACTTTTACTTCAGTGTTCGATGGCGTTATTGATGAGTTCGTCTGTTACGAGGATGAATCTTCCCTTCCATGGGGTAACAAGCTCAAAGAAATCAAAGATGCTTCCGACAACATCACGGATAATCTTAGACTGAGTATAATCGGCTATAAAATCAATTCGCCATGAAAGATATTCTTCTTTTTCAAGAGTATCTTTGAAGCGAGACATTACCTCATTGTAGTTGAGATGAGTGATATCGAGAGTATACATAAATAACTTTTACCCGAGCATACTAGCATATTTTGTTAAAAAAACAAAAAATATCACCAAATTGGTGATATTTTTTCTGAGAAAAGACAAATTAACGAACTGCTTCCTTAAGAGTCTTACCAGCGCGGAAAACTGGAGTTTTCATAGCTGGGATTTTGATCTTAGCACCTGTTTTAGGATTAACACCATTGCGAGCTGCACGGTGAGAAATCTTCCAAGCACCGAAACCAGTAACATTTACTTCCTCACCCTTCTTGAGTGATTTAGTAACAACCTCGATCATAGCACCGAGAGTTTTTGTTACAGCATCTTGGCTGAGACCAGCTTTAGCTGCAACTGACTTGATGAAGTCCTGCTTTTTCATAGGAAAGAAAAAGTTAAGAAATAAAGGACAAGGCTGATTATAAGCAGACCTAAAAGAATTGCAATATTTTTTTCGCATTTCTCTCTTCTTATTGCTTGTCAATATTTTTTTTTCTGCTTATATAAGCCAACAGATTATGTTTTGCACTCTTCCCTTCTGAATGCGGTTTTCCCTTCTGAATGCGGTTCTATGAAGTGCTCTATGAACACATAACTTGAACTCTCAAGGAAAATGCCAGGGAGGCCTTATATAATGAGAGTTTCGACTTTGGATTCCAATAAAGGTAAGAAGAATTTCCTCATTAATTCCCCATCATCGATATAATGACTCATGCAACGGAAAGAACCATACCAATAAGCCAAAATCGCATAACGATAGTTTCTTCTTGCCATCAGATTGCCTCTAGATGATGATGGAATGGAGCAACACGAAATATCTTCTTGCCATTTCGGAGTTTCTTGCTTGTCATCTGAATGATAACAGAGATAGTCTCAAAGATAAATATCCCACTCATCACAATGAAAGCAAGAAGAGTATCTGTCATCATTGCAATCACTGCGAGGGTAGCACCAAGAGAAAGAGATCCAACATCACCCATAAATATCTTTGCTGGATGAATATTGAACCAAAGAAACGCCATTAGAGCCCCTGCGATGATAAGACAGAAAGCTGAAAGAATATATAACTCCTTTGAATAAGCAATGAAACCATATGCTGCATATTGAAATAGGAGAAGTCATCATGCAAGTCCATCAAGTCCATCGGTGATATTGACACTATTGGCCGCAGATACAAATATAAGAATAAAAAGAGGAATATAGAGAAAAGAGATGGTTACTCCCCCAATGAATGGCACATGTACCGCATTATATCCGAGCTTAAAATAAAACCAATATGCTCCAATAAAACCAAATATAATAAGAGATATCACCTTCACTCGAGCTGAAAGTCACTTCGTCTTTCCTATTTCCCTGATATTGAGATAATCATCAACAAAACCAATAATGCCAACGCTTATAAGAGTGAAAAATACAATATAGGTCTCTTCTCGAACCCAGAGGCTATGATTGATTTCAAAATGAAATACTTCTCGTAGTCAAGGGGTTAAGGGTTGTAAAAAAACAGAAAGAAGAATGAGTATAGAAACAGTAGCAATGATAAAGATTCCTCCCATTGTCGGTGTTCATCTCTTTCCTTCATGCATTCTCGCGAATTCTGTTGCCTTTCCAATAAGTCACTCTGAGCGTATCTGTTTTCCGAACTTGAGATTCTGCAATATAGTGATCCCCCAAGGAATAATCAAGAAAGAAAAAGAAAAAGAGAGAACGAGAGATATAAGGATAAAGACAAGATTAGACATAAAAAAGTTGTAAGAACACAAAAGAAGAAATCCTAGAGCAGAAGTATAGGAGGATTTTTATTTTTGCAAACAGTTTTCTCTACTACGTGCCAGGAAATATGTGCTGAATCAGAAACTCTCTGATATCTCGATCGAATTCAGCATTTTCATCTGGAAGTTTTACACTCAGCTTGTATACAAAATCATTGGAGTTAGGATTTTCCATTGTCCATCAGGTAGATATGGGATTATATTCGTCCATCTTTCATTCTATGATATGAAGTTGTTCTTTTATATCATCTCAAATTGATCCATTCTTTTTAAATGGAATACAGTATTCATAGGTAAAAAATCGTCGTCTTGAGAGATTCTCCACAACTTCTGTATAGATAATCCTATTGGGAATAAACACCACTTCCCCACCAATATTAGTAATCTTTGTATAATTCAGGGTGATCTCTTCTACAATTCCCTCATATATTGCATTCCAGGCTGAATGAATGCGGATAGATTCCCCAATATCAAAAGTCCGACTAAGGAGAATCGAGAGACTTCCAAAAAGATTGGTCATAATATCTTTACCAGCAAAAGCCAATATTGCACCACCGATTCAAGCTCAGGCAAGGATATTTCAGGTATCAATATTCAGTGCGTCAAAAATATAAAATACGGTAATAGTCCATACGGCTGCCACTACGAAAAATTGAATAATTGGAAGAAAACGTCGTACAAAGATATTTTCGATGGCTCCCGAGTGACGTATCTCTCGGAATAAGAGACCGATGAAATTGGTGATGATCGAAGTAATGGTAGCAGCCTTCGCAATGAGATATATCTTATCAATCATAGACAAAGTTCACGGAGTCCATCCGTCAATTTGTATGATATAATGGTATAGTATGATGGTACTCGTGAAAAGGATTCACCAGACAATAATTCCAAAGATGTGAGCAAAGCGAGAAGAAGGCATGTAGCAAAACAATTTAGACTTTAGTAGTCTATCGTATTTTTTGATTTATTGCAAATATACGAATGCATGTAAAATGGGTTGCATTTTACGAAAAATACATATGATAAATCCGTATTTTTTGAGGAAATTGTATCCCCCCGTGTATAGTGGATACTTTTTCGTTTTCCACATTTTTCGCTTCTCGAATCTATGGCCTTTCACCTTGCTCATATACATGATTATAACAGGTTTATTGCCATAGATATCGGCTCATATCGTATTCGTGCCTGAATATATGAGATTGATAGTTGAGAGATTGTCTCTCTTTCCTCATCGAGTATCCGTCAGAGTCGTAAAAATATTGATCGAGGGGTAATCGTTGATATGAGAGGAATGGCAGAAACGATGGAACGTGCATGTACACAGGCTGCCCAGAAATTTGACCAAGTTCCCAATGATATTATTCTCTGCTTTTCTTCAAGCGCATTCATATATGACTCGGTGACGACTCAGTATATTCGGGGTGATTCTATCTCGACGATGACTATGCAAGAGATCGATATGATGATAAAAAAGATTGAATCGGAATCTTTCAATCATGCAAGGAAGCGCTGTAAACAACAATTTGGCATTGCACATGATGATATTCGACTTGTTTCGAGTACCATCACCATAATAACCATCGATGGAAGAAATATCACCAATCCTATTGGATTTCCAGGAAAGAATGTATGTCTTACAGTTCTCAATGTCTTTGTTCCTGCAAGTGAGTTTAACATCATCCGTTCAGTTATAGCGAGTCTTGGAAAGCAAGTTATATCGCTCATACCAACTCCGCTTATCTTCCCCAAGCTTATTGAGACTTCGGAATATGCATGAGAAGATGCATGTATCATCGATATAGGTCATACACACACAACCATACTTCTCACTGAGAAAAATAAGCTTCTTTCTTTTGAAACATTCCCAATTGGAACAGAGATGCTCGTAGATATGATCGCCGAATCTTATCCAGATATTTCCTTGATACAGATAGAGAATATCCTTTGTGGAAGTGTACATGATGTTCCAATTCAAAAAGAAATACAAATATTCTTTTCTTATCTTCTTGATGTAGTTTCTGGCTTCCTTCAGGAGCAAAATCTTGCAAATACTCAGAACAATCTCTTTTGTTACGGTGGATTCTTTGAAAATAAGAAATTCTTTGAATCCTTTTCTCGTGCGTTCGAAGAGATGTATGGTCACACCATCCGAAAAAGGAGACTGATTGATATCATAGAAGCTCCAGAGAACAACGACAAGATGCTCACCTATTGACTAGCCATTATGGCCCAAGAACTCTTACTCGTAAAGAAAGACCCACTCATTCGTATCCTTCGTTACGTCCTCTACAATTATGAATAAACATATCCTCACCATAACATCAGATCTGACACAGGTTGCAGCACTGAATCTCATTACTTCAAAACATAAGGCCCTTCAAGGGGTTCTTACTATTGATTTCTCGCAGGTATGATTTCGTTTATCAAGGGATTTCTTTTTTGTTTTGACAAGGAGATTTCATAGAGATTCTATTTTACTTATTTTACCGAATGAGTCTGAGGTTTCTATGGCAAAGTCCATCGGGTTACAAGCGGAACTCGTAGGTATGAATGAGGAATTTAAAAAATCATTTGAGAAAAATAATATTCTTGCACATAACCTCTCTATGTGAGGATACTTCCTCTATGAGCTCAAACGATGATGGGCATATATTATTTTCTTCTTCACGAAGAAAGCTCTACAAAAGGACAGAATTATCCATATTCGACAAACCTCGCCGAATCTCTTCCTCATGATTACGGGATTGATCATATCTATTACCCTTCTTCTATTTATCTTTCATTTTGCGGTTTCAAAGACGTTCGTTCGCATCACTCCACAGATCACCGTTCGTCCCATCAGCGCAAATATCATCTACTCAATCCCATCAACGGGCTCTCTCCTAGAATGAAGAAGTATCCTTCCTCTGAAGTATCTTACCATCCCAGTGGAACATAAGATGCAGTTTACACTTGATGCTGTTGATCCCAATTCAACATCAAATGCAGAGTGAACTGTAACTATCTACAATGAGCTTACGGTCGAACAAGCCCTGAAACCATTTACTCGATTTGTTACTGAAAAATGAGAAGTTTTTCGTACAAAGAATTGGGTAAACGTTCCTTCTTCTCGCACGGTTGATGGGATTACAGAGATGGGATCAGTTGAGGCTGTATTGGTTGCAGACCCAAATGATGAAGCTGGTAATATCATAGGTGCCCGAGGAAATATCCCAACCTGAACAGACCTCACTATCCCAGGACTAAAGTTCAATCGTGATAAAGTTTATGCAAAGGCAAAAGAAGACTTCTCTGGCGGTTCTGATCCACGAGTGCATATTGTGACAGACACAGAAGTAAAAAAGTTCAAGTGAATACTCCATGAACAAATTCTTCGTGTTGCACGAACAGAACTCCAGACAAAACTTGATTCGGATAAAAAAAATTCATGAGAGGACTTCTCTCTTCTCATGGGTGAAGGAGTGGTATTTACTGGAGAAACTATCGATATCAATTCTGGACAGAAGAATGGTGACGTTGCGAATGAGATTTCTCTTTTAGGGAAAGTTTCAGTAACGGCAATGACGTATGATAGACAAGCAACAATCAAGTACCTTACTGATGTATTCCACGAGAGCCTCCTTCACGGGACAGATAAAGAACTTGCTATCAGTCCCGATACACTTCATATGACCAATGTTGTATCTCGTGCAGATGATGGAAATCGCATAAAGGTAACTATGGAAATGAATACAAATATCACGTATGACTTCGAGAATGTTACCAATGAACTCACTCGTCATATGAAGATACTCATCGCTGGGTTATCTCAACAAGATGCGGTTTCTCGCCTTCTGAATGATGGACATGTAAAGGAGGTTGAGATTGATTTTTCTCCATTTTGGATTCGGCAGGTATCATCAAATATTGATAATATTGAGTTTATAATCAAGCGGTAAATCCAGTATTTATATTTTTAGAAAATAATTCTAGTATTTGTCTATTCTATGTATCCAACCCCACTAAACGAAACCCTCATCAAGACTAAAACCTATCGTGATTGCAGTGAGTCCTTTGCCATTACGGACAAGG
>JAVHPT010000024.1:7124-16125 GCA_036170735.1 Patescibacteria group bacterium
CTGATTAAGTTTTATATATACCTTTATTCTTCACTTTTTATTCAATTGTCACTTGCTCAAGACATCGAATCTCGCATACAGATTCTCGATCTCGTGAATCGATATGTTCAAATGAAGAAGGCAGGAGTCAATTATAAGTGACTTTGCCCATTTCACCAAGAGAAGACTCCATCTTTTGTTGTCTCTCCGCAGAAGAATATTGCTCATTGTTTTTCATGTGGAAAATGATGAGGTCCCATCAATTTCCTCATGGAGGTGGAAAAGATCGATTTTCGTGAGGCTGCAGCGATCCTTGCAAAAGAAGCAGGGATTGAACTCCAAACGAACTTCATGAAGGAACGAGCTGAAAAATGAGAAGATGTATATGCTCTCTATCGTGAAGCAACTAATTGGTATCATGAAGCACTTTTCCTTTCTGAGAATAAAAAAGCGCTTGATTACCTCCTTGACCGCCAAATCTCCGTTGAGACAATCAAAAAATTCCAACTTGGATATTCGAGTTCTCCTCGGGATCTCCTATTCTTCCTGAAATGAAAAGGGTTTGCCACGCAGTTTATCATCAATTCTGGATTGTTTGTCTCAGAGACTCGGGATAAGTTCTTTGGTCGTATCATCTTTCCGATTACAAATGCGATGGGACATACAGTTGCCTTTACTGGGAGAATTCTCGGTAATGGGGGGCTTCCAAAATATCTCAATTCCCCTGCTTCGCATATCTTTGACAAGAGTTCGATCCTGTATTGACTTAATCTCGCAAAACAATCGATAGCAAAGAGTGGTGATGTCTTTATCGTCGAAGGACAGATGGATACGATAGCCCTTCATCAGGCTGGTATCGATGCTGCCGTTGGTATCAGCGGAACAGCACTCACCAAGGATCACATTCGTTTTCTTCGCCGATTTGCTAGGGTTGTCTATCTCTCTCTCGATAGTGATGCTGCATGAGTGAAGGCAACATTTTCCTCTATTGAGAATCTTGTGAATGAAGACATCGAAATCAAGATTATCTCTATTCCAAACGGAAAAGATCCAGATGAGTTTGTGAAAAATGGGTGAGATTATCTTGCTCTTAAAAATACAGCCCTTTCGGCAGTGGGGTTTTATCTCGAGCAAGGGTATCGAGAATATGATGTAACGGGTATTATAGGAAAAAAGAAACTCATCGAAAAATGTCTTGAACTGATAACAAAACTTCGTTCTCAGGTAGAAGTGGATTTTTATCTTCAGCAGGTCTCGGGGAAACTTAGTGTGCGTATAGAGGCATTATATTCTGAGTATAAGAAAATCAAGTTATCTCTAAGTAGAAAAGAAAAGACGGGATGAGAAGATTCAGTATCTTCGACGGGAAAATCTGAAATCGAATGATTCTCCCCTTCTCTTCCAGACTTGCTCGCAGGATATATTTTTCGTTATCAATTTTTGGACTTGTTTTTTCAAGAATTTCAATATACTCAGGAGGATTTGACTTCTCTCGAAGGTACAGCGCTCCTCATATGTCTCCTTGCTGGAACACTCGATCCAGCTGACGTGGAGACTCTCAATATTATTGACCTTCACCTTGAGGAGGATCATTCAAACGCAAGTCCCGAACTTATCAAAAAAGCATTTCGGGATATTATTCGGAAACTCCATGCTCGCCTCCTGGATAGAGAAAAGCAAAGACTCTTACAATCCATACATCCAGATAGTTCTGAATACCTTGAGATATATACCAAGCTCTCACAAAAGGCAAAAACTCTCGGGCTTCCGCCTTGAACGTTACGATAAAAACTAACTCCTTATTCTCCATGCCAAAGGCAAAGAAACTACAATATGATGATTCGCAGGTTGAGGAGATTGATCTTTCCTTGATTGATCCTTCCTTGATTGATCTTTCATATATTTCGGAAGGTGCTTCTTTTGAAAAATCAAAGAAATCATACGACGAAGAAATACTGAAAAAACAAAAGGATGATTTCGACTTCGCTTCTCTCAAAGAAGAAGAGTGAATTGATGATGATCTTGTTATTCAGTGAGACTTCGAAGATGACTTTGAGGAGGAGGAAGATAAGGAAGACGAAGATGATGATGGAGAAAAGAAGGCTGAATACAAGGCTGAATACAAGGGACCAAAAGATTTCTTTACAGATAAACGTCGGAAAAAGGTAGTAAGAAAGTTTCTTGATGTTACGGTTCCACAAGAATTCCTTGATGGTTTCCCTGAGAAACTTCAGATCCTTCTCAAAAAGTGAAAATTAGAAGGAAGGCTCGTATATGATGAAGTAATGAGTGCTCTTCCTCCATGAGATGATATTGAGCTCATGGATGAGGTATTTTTGCGTCTCGCAAAACTCTGAATCGAACTCACTGATTCTCTCGATCAGGAAGATATATTCAGAGATGCAGGAAAGAAAAAAGAAGAGATCGATCTCTCTGAGATCTCTGACGACTCTATCCGAATGTATCTGAATGAAATTGGTCGATTCCCTCTTATTGATGCGGCTGAGGAAGTTCGTCTTGGTCATCTTATCCAGAAGTGAGATCAAGAAGCTCGTCGTAAGCTTGCTGAAGCCAATCTCCGCCTTGTGGTTTCTATCGCAAAAAAATATATGGGGCGCGGTCTCGGTCTCCTCGATCTCGTACAAGAATGAAATGTATGACTCTTCCGAGCAGTCGATAAGTTTGATCCTGACAGAGGGTTCAAGTTCTCTACCTATGCTACTTGGTGGATCCGTCAGTGAGTCACTCGTGCCATCGCAGATCAGGCTCGTACGATCCGTGTACCAGTTCATATGGTCGAAACAATCAATAAGTTCAATCATACCTATCGTCGCTTGACGCAGGAACTTGCTCGTGAACCACTCATGGAAGAACTTGCGCTCGAACTTGATATGGATGTACGAAAGGTTCGCCAGATCATGCGAATTTCTCAAGACATCCTATCTCTTGATTCCCCTGTTGGCGGTGAAGAGGATACAACTCTTGGAGATTTCGTTGAAGATGATAAGTATCTTACACCAGAAAAGGCCACCAATCTTGCCATACTGAAGGAGAATCTTTATGAGATGCTCGACTTCCTTACTCCTCGTGAGAAGAAGATTATTATCATGCGATTTGGACTTGATGGCGGAGATATGCATACGCTCGAGGAAGTTGGGAAGGAGTTTGGTGTTACTCGCGAACGTGTTCGTCAGATTGAGGCAAAGACACTTGAGAAGCTCCGGACTCATCCAAGTGCTGATAGGATTCGGTTTTTTCATTAGAAAGATTAAGAAGGTCCCATAGATCACACCTCAAAATGTTGTTAATATCATAATCCGTATATAAGAGAATAGTGATCCTTATTTTTCCACATAAGAAATATATGGAAATACTTAGAATACCTGATGGTGGCCGTCCACCTTCTAAATTAGTGTTAGTTGGACAGGGAAAACTTTATAGAGTAGATATTGTTGTTCCAGAAAGTGCGGGAAGGAGTTTTCCTTTTTCCATCTTTCAGATAAATTTCCTTGTTCTTTTGCAAGTTCAAGCGTCATCCATAAAAAATCCCGATTCTTGGTCGGGATTTTTGTTTTACACGAGAGAAAATAATTCTTCTTTCTTTACTTTTGCTTTATGTTTCTTATCCATGGTTTTGTTTACGGTGTTCTGCACGGCCATACCAGTGAGAGCTGTTTCTACAGAACCATCTATTGAAGTATCATCAATGAGCATGATATCTTCATCCATTGGAGGTTCGTCCATGATAGGAAAATCTTCTGATGGAGAAGAAGAGACAGAAGCTGTATTTTCTTCAAGAAGTACCTCGATCTCATCTGGAGAGGGTTGTTCTTTCTTGAGTTCTTCCACGAAGTATGTCTTCATACTTTCGGCATGAGCTGTTTCTGCTACCAGCTTCTCAGCATTGACATAAGCATCTTCCTCAAGTTTTGCGAAACGTTCCTTCTCTGATTTATACTGTGCGGCTTCCTCGAGTTCTGCCTTACGGGAGTTGTTGAATTTTTCGATCATGATATTCGCCTGTTCGATATTCGCCTTGATATAGTCCCTGAGGTGAGTGAATTCTTCTGTTGCTTTTTCCTCTTCTCCTTCCTCCCCAGCGATGATAGATGATAGACCTGTATCCTCAGCTGTTGGGATCGCGATGGTAACTTCGCTAGTTTCAGGTTCAGGAGTAGATATAAGTGCATCTACTTCAGCATCTGTAGTGACTGAGCTATCTCCGAAGAGGTTCCCAATGCCAACACTCTCGCTCGTAGCTAAGTCGACCATAGGAGCTATAGGAGTCTCACTTGGAATAGTAAGAGGAGTAGAAGAATCTTCTGTTACGATAGGAGCCGTTGTAGCTACTACTTCTGTTACGATAGGAGCCGTTGTAGCTTTTATTGTAGTGGAAATAGGAACTGGCTCTCAGGAAAACCATTTTGAAGGAGTAGTAAGAGGAGTAGTATTCTTCAGGGCTTCTCCATTTACGAGAATTCCAGATGCATCATTCTCAACAGTGATAGGTGATGTATTTGGCACCTGAGGGTTGGTAATAAATGCCTGCGTAGGATTGACAGATTCTGTCATGATTGATTGCTCACTCGTTTTCTCAATCTTAATAAGAGGAGCTTCATGTTGAAGAAGAACATCTTGTTGTCAAGAACTTCCAGAAGATTGTCCAGCAGAGCCAGTCCCAGAGCTTGTATCTCAAGATGATGGTTGTGGTGGTTTCTTTAAGAGGTCATCGAAGAGTCACATATAAGAAAAGTTAGAGAATATGAGAGTACTTTAGCATTCTTTTTTTTAAAATGCAAATTTCTCACATATTTCTTTGTGTATTTTTTGGAAATTCACATTTTTCTTGTATACTCGTGTCGTTTTTTAAGCTATGTACGCCTAATTATAAAATAAAAAAGATAGAAAAATTTTTCATAGGATTCATATTTACGACCTCTCATGGCATTCATCCATCTTCATACACATACTCATTATACGTTTCAACGGGCTCTTGGCGATCCAGAGAGACTTGCAAAACGGGCAAGAGAGTTAGAACAAGGAGCTATTGCTACCACTGATGCGGGGAATCTCTATGGTGCATTTGAGTTTTATCGTGCGTGCAAGGATATCGGAGTGAAGCCAATTATCGGTGTTGAGTTTCTGATATCAAAGAAATGACGAGCGAATCGAGATAAAGATAATGAGGTATATGAGATTGTTCTTCTTGCAAGGAATTTTTCAGGATACCTCAACCTTATTGAACTCGTGACACTTTCCCAAATTGAAGGCTTCTGGAACGGCCGTCCACATATCGATTTTGAGTTGTTGGAAAAATATTCTTTCGATATCATTGCTCTTTCTGGGTCCATGTATGGGGAGATAGGTCAACATATCATCACTGGAAAAGATGATGCATATATCTGCGATCGTATTGAGTATTACGAAAAAGTCTTCGGAAAAGATCATTTCTATCTTGAGATTGAAGAGCATCCAGACCGTCCTATGCAACCAAAGATCAATGAAAAGATTCTAGAGCTCGCGAAGCAATGATGATATGAATACGTCGCAACGAACAATAGTTATTATATTACAGAGGATGATGCAGATGTGCGGGATATGATGTCTGCTGTAGCAGATGGTCGGGAGCTCGATGATCCAGACCGACAGACTCTTCTGAATGGAGACTACTCTATTCGTCCTTCTCGCGAGATGGAAGAACTCTTTGTATATGCTCCGAGAGCGTATGAGAATACACAGAAGATTGCTAATATGATAGATCTCGTAATTGAGTATGGAACGTACAAGATCCCTACCTTCCCTCTTTCTGTTGATGAGAATACAGAATATCGGAAGTATATTATATGAATTGGATCTGAGAAAGATCTTCAGAAACTTTCAACTGAGGAATGGCTCCTTCGCTCGCTCTGTATTGATGGACTGAACTTTCGTTATGACTTCTGACTCTCTAAAATCGAGCAAAATATCTTGTTGCATAAAGTCGCAAGAGAGAAATCAGATAAGAAACTCTCTTCAATGTCTGTAGAAGAATTGTATACTCTTGCAGAATCATATTATTCCGATGAAAAGAAGTGACTTATCTCGTCTTTCGACTCTCGAAAACAGGATATAACTCGTCGTCTTGAATATGAACTTACGGTTGTGGATATCATGGGATTTAATGGATATTTCTGTATTGTTGCGGATTTTATCCGATATGCAAAGAACAATGGTATCCCTGTTGGACCTGGGCGGTGATCTGCAGCATGAGCTATCCTCGCATATCTCTCATGAATTACAGATATTGATCCACTTCGTTATGGACTTCTTTTTGAACGCTTCCTGAATCCTGCTCGTGTATCTATGCCTGATATCGATGTTGATTTTTCTGACGAATGACGAGCTCGTGTTTTCAATTATGTACGGAAAAAATACGGTTCTGATCACGTTGCCCAAGTGTGTACCTTTGGAACTCTTGCAGCTCGTGCAGCCGTAAAGGATGCTGGGAAGGCGCTTGGAATTCCATTTCAAGATATGAATACTTTTGCGAAGATGATCCCTGCTCGTCCAGGTATCACACTCAAGAAGGCACTCGAAGAATCCATGGAACTTAAGAGAGCGTATGATGAAGAACCAAAATATAAAAAAGTTCTTGATGCTGCCATAAAACTTGAATGAACGGTTCGTCAGCTTTGAGTTCATGCTTGTGCGGTTATCATTGCTCCTGAACCCATCACACACTTTTGTCCACTCCAGCCACCACCAAAAGATCCAACCACCACGGTGACTCAGTTCTCTGCATGACCTCTTGAAGCGCTTGGGCTTCTAAAGATGGACTTCCTTGGACTCCGTAATCTGGCTATCCTCTCTCGTGCAGTAGAGATTGTAGAAGAGGTTCATGGAATACAAGTTGATCTTCTTAAGATCAACTATGAAGATCCCAAGGTTCTTACGCTTTTTAGTGAAGGAGATATGACGGGTATCTTTCAGTTTGAATCCTCATGAATGCGTAGATACCTCAAAGATCTAAAGCCTTCTTCTTTTGAAGATCTTATCGCGATGGTATCACTCTATCGTCCTGGTCCACTTCAGTATATTCCAGAGTTTATCGATAGAAAATTTGGTCGTAGAGTGGTGGAGTATCCTCATCCATCGCTCGAGTCAATTCTCAAGCCAACCTACGGGATTGCCGTATATCAAGAACAGATTATGCAACTTGTGCAGGCATTTGCTGGATTCTCTCTAGGTGAAGCAGATATCCTTCGTCGAGCTATCGGAAAGAAGAAGTATGAACTCCTCATGGAACAGCGAGGAAAGTTCATCGATGCTGCCGTTCGTGAATGACATCCAGAAGAGCTCGCGATCTATATCTTTGATGAGATTATTGAGCCATTTGCTGGATACGGATTCAATAAGTCACACGCTGCGTGTTATGCGATGATTGCCTACCAGACAGCCTTCATGAAGACGTATTATCCAACAGAGTTCATGACGGCACTCATGATATCAGATGAAGAAGATATAGATCGTATTCGGCTTGAGATGGAGGAAGCAGGTATAAAAAATGTAAAGATTCTTCCTCCCGATGTCAATGAATCCAGAAAACACTTTACTTTTATTGATTCGTCAAATATTCGTTTCTGACTCAAAGCCATCAAGTGACTCTGAGATGGGCCAATCACAACTATTCGAAGTGCGGTAAAAGAACGAAAATTTGAGAATATTGAGGACTTTATCATGCGTACATGAGGCGATGTGATGAATAAAAAATCCCTGGAATCCCTTATCTATTCAGGAGCCCTTGATTGTTTTGGTGAGCGCAATTCTCTGCTCGCAAGTATACCAAAGATGACAGCATACCTCAAAGAGATCGAGTCAAAACGTGATACCCAGCAGATGGGACTGTTTGATATGAAAGGGGATATAACAGCATGAGTCCGCTTTGAGCTCGTAAAAACGGTTCCTATGACATTCGAGGAGCGAATGAAATGAGAAAAGATAATAATCTGATATCCCGTTTCAGGTCATCCTCTCGACGATATCAAGGATTTTATCCAGAAAAAATCAAAAAATCTCTCCGCCATATATCAGTGGCTAGAAAATAAAAGAAATGTGATTGTTGATGAAATATGAACAGCGAATGACGAAAGTGACAGTGTCTGAACTACACAGGAATCTATCCCTCCTGTTCAGCCAGACGATGTCATCTCAGAATACGTAGAACCAGTTTATGCTACCTGTATCGGACTCGTACATGAAGTTCGAAAAATACAAACAAAAACTGGAGGTATGATGCTCATGGCAAAGGTAGAAAGCATTGGATTCGATTTCCGTCTCATCATCTTTCCCCGTGACTATGAGACCTATGCTTCCAAGGTTGAAGAAGACAAGATTATCGTTGTGGATGGCCGAGTCAAGTTCGATGAAGAGCGAGATGAAGTATCGCTCTTGCCTGGAGGAGGTTCCGGGAAAAAGTTATCCAATCGTGCCTATGCTATCAAGACTTTTAGTATCTCACAGTTTCGAGATCTCGCAGGAAAATGAGAAAAAGATGATATCAAAGATGAGAATCAAGAGAACCTCTCTTCCATAACACACAAGCCCTGAGTATATACGATAGATATCCCTGGGTACTGGACGAAGGAAGATCTTCTCGATCTTCGGGATTACCTCTCTCTGGAGAAAGTTGGTCTTCATCCGGTACGGATAAGCATCAATGGTATGGAGAAAGATACCAAATTCACGATCGAAAATCTTGATGGACTCAAAAAATGGGTAAAAGAAAGAGGAATATAAAAAATCTTCTCGGGATCTAAGAAGATTTTTTGTAAAAACATATAGGCCCTTATTTCATAAGGCTTTTGTATTAAAATCATTAGGGAGAACAAGGCTGTTCATCTTAACAGCTATTTCCTCTGCTATTTCATTGGTTGGTGTAAGGAGAGTCGGGGCGCCTGGTGGCATATTCCACATTGCATAAGTAGAATCTAAGTAAGTATCCACCAGCAGAGCTGGTGGTTTTAGAGAGCAGACCCCTAGAAGG
>JAVHPT010000025.1:0-3428 GCA_036170735.1 Patescibacteria group bacterium
ACCATGACCATTGTTCCTTCATATTCATCAAGGGCTTTAGCAATAATAGGGAGGTGACGGAAATTGATATGATTGGTTGGTTCGTCGAGAATGAGGAGTCCTGGCTTCTCGAGAACGAGCTTGCAGAACATGATGAGACCTTTTTGTCCTTCACTACATGCTCCGATCTGGTTCCCGAGAATATCGCCTGTGAGGAGGAATCAGCTTGCGAGAGAACGGAGGTCTCATTCCTTGATATTATTATTCGCGCTTTCCATGAGACTATCGAAGACTTTCTGACTAAAATCAAGCGTAGAGAAATCCTGCCGGTAGTATCCGATTTTTACATTATCTCAGATTTTTGCACCTTTTGCCGTGCCATTTGCTATCGACTCAAGAAGAGTAGACTTCCCGATTCCATTCGGTCCAGAGAGGAGGAGGTGGCGATTCTTTCCGAGAGAAATATCCACTGCCTTTTCTGTAGGATGATGATCCTTGATAATCTGGACACTAGTAAGCTGGAGGATCTGCCCTCCAATACCTTCTTGATTGGGAATAGAGAATTCGCGGATAGTCTTATCTTCTCGTCTCACATCACCTTTGGAAGCTTCGAGCTCCTCAGCTTTTTCTACCATCTTTTTCGCGACCAGGCGGAGTTTTCATCCCTTATGGGCAAAGACATTTGCCTGATCTTTGTTTGCTTGTATCTCTTTTTCTAGGCGACTATTTTCTCGGTTCTGTGCTTCGATTCGGCGTTCAACTTGTTCGACAGCATCATGGTAATTTCCAACGAATTGTTCGATTTTTCTCGTAAATATATCAAGATAGAGAATCCCATCAGTAAACGCATTAAGGAATTCTGCATCATGAGAAATAATGATTACTGTTTTGTCGTAGTTCTGAAGAAAGTCCGTAAGTTGCCAGATGCCTTCCGCATCAAGATTGTTGGTTGGCTCATCGAGGAGGAGTACATCTGGATGCTGGATGAGCGCTGCTGCAAGGAGAAGTCGAGCTTGCTGTCCTCCAGAAAATGACTTCACTTCTCGGATCAGGAAGTTCTGAAATGCCTGTTCTCGGGTCATATCTGAACCAACGGGTGGAGCTGGAACAAAGTTCACCACTTCGAGTATCTCCTTAATTTCGCGTTCGATATTATGAGAGTCTGATCGAGAATTTTTTTTAAAGTAATCAGCAACTGTTAGGAGCTTGTCATCATGAGGCATCACTTGTTTTCCGATAGCAACGTGAACAGCTGAGTTTATGAGGATTCGCCCTTCTTTCGGCTTGATCTCATTCATAATAAGCTTGAACATGGTGCTTTTTCCAGCCCCATTTTGTCCCATGATAGTAGTCTTTGACCCTTCACGAACACTAAAATTAGCCTCATCGAGGAGGAGTTTTTTTGGAGAGAATCCGAAGGTAACGTTTTCAAAACGAATAATAGTGTCTCAGCGAGCCATGATTTTTTAATCTTAAAAAATAGAAGACAGGTACGCACACAGAAGATACAAAAGATTTTCTTATTGACGGAAACCAATAATTATAGTCATTTGTGTTTGTGCAACTGTAACTGTTTGTCTTTTCGTTCGCGGATTGTATATATTTTCCTCGAAAAGTAAAATCACTTTTTTTGCCAAGAAATTTCACAAAATACTGTGGGTAAATAGACGTCTGGAAGAGGGTTGATTCCTCGAAATTTGGTCTATCGTACATCCCACGAAAAGGGGGATTTTGGTTAGATGAGATGAATTCCAAACTTTTTCAATATCACCGCGAGGAGAAAAAAGAGAACTATGGTAAGCAATCAGGATATGAGTAGCGCTGTCCAGAATCACGATCTTTCAAGGAGTATCGGGAAAATCAAGAACATTGGAAGGGTTGGGAGGACATACCAAAACGTGTAATACGCATGGTTTGATATTTTTTCCATCGGTGTTTCTTCGAGGTACATCCACGTCATGGCGAGTATTGTCACAAGTGGGAGCGGTGCTATGAGAGCACCGACACGATCATATCGTTTTGCCACTTCAGATACGAGGACGATGATTCCAGAGGTAAGGAGGTATTTGAAGATGAGGGAGTACATAAGGAAGGGGGATAATTCTATCGTAAAAATTTGTATTTTGTTCCCAGACTATTGTGTTACATCGCTTCCAGCACTTTTCCAACTTTTTCTTGAGTACCATTTAATCTAATTTCCAACGTTAGTATTAAGCTTTGTAATTTATTGTAAGCTTCCATATTCGTTTCATGAGCAATTTTCAGAAAATATTCTTTTGTTTCATTTACTTTTTTCTTGACTTGTTCTAAGTCATTTGGATCCCATTGTGTTGTCAGGCCATGAATCCTATCAGCAAATTTTACATCGAGTGCATTTTTTGTGATTTCCATTAATTCCTCTTCATCTAGTTCTAATCATCTCGCCAAAGCTAGATTTTTAATATGTTCTTTAAAGGTCTCAAATGATTCTAGATGTCAGAAATAATCCTCATTTCTTTCTTTTTTTGCCTGTCTTTCTCTTTCGTTATCATCTTTTATATCAAGATTTTGGGTAAATAGAAAAAATAGTATGCTATTTCTGGTTTCTGAGATAGATCCAAAGTGAGATGAATGCATGCAATCTTGAAGGTGAAAGTCCTTTACGTTCTTTGATTTATTCTTCAGCAAGCACTCAGAAATATCATTCAAGTTGGTTACTGGATCTTTCAATATTTGGGATATTGGTTCTGTAGGATTGAAACATGTAGGGTAGGGCATTCTCAATGTGTCGGATAGCTTTCCTAAGATTACTATGTGTGTATCTCCATCAGCCATTTGGTCTGATGGACTTTTCATTGATGTAATTTTGGTGCTTAGCTTTCCAATCCTTCCAGTCTCCTGGAAACACGTTTGGATCAGAAAGAATATTGTATCCTGTTATTCTCAGTAATGCTCTCCCAGCCCTACTTTTTGGATTTCAAGAGATGTAGCTTTTTACTTGTCTTTGAATATGCACCAAACATCGTTGAAAGAAACACTCTGGATATACCTCTTTTACAGCTGTAGCTATACCAACTCATCCATCAGCCGTACATGAAATAAGAGTTGCATATCTCATATGATCGCGGAGAAATCTGAGATCTTCTACTATGTATTCTTTTCTCTCACCATCCCGTATACTGAACCAAATCACTTTTTGGATTATGTATGCGTAGTAAACAAGTAATATTCTTTTTGGTCAGTATCTACTCTTTGGAAGCCAATAACCATCGATCATGATATGTTCTACTCAGGAATATAACTCATCAATACACGTTATCTTAGTATTCTCCAGACGAGACTGTATATATCCTCTTACTCTATCTTCTAAGATTCACGTTTGGTCTGAGATTTGCCGAGATGAGTGTCCTTCAGTTGTACAATATAGGCAGGTTGTGTAGAGAAGTTACTTCGTAAAATCAACAATTTTC
>JAVHPT010000026.1:0-3388 GCA_036170735.1 Patescibacteria group bacterium
TTCCATATTCTTGATTATTGGATATTTTGCAATGTATTTTTATTTATTTTTGAAGAAGAGATTTTCTCGCGATTTTTTGTAGGTCATCCTCGCAAAAGAAGTAGGTAGCCTTGCATAAAATCTCGCGATTGTCCCTATAAAGTAAAAAGGTAAGGGTTTGTCACTCTTTCGAGTAGTCTACTACATAACCAGAATCAGTGGTAAAGGTTACACTTGCAGCGTTTCACTTATCCCATACTTTTTTGATAAATACTTCTGAATGAATAAAAGATTGAGTCCAATCTATAAAATCAACTACCTTACTAAGGAGATTTTTGATATGTTCTTTGAATCTTTCTGCTAGTGTATGCGAGTCATATCATGCGATCTTCCATTCTCTATATTTCATGTATGTATATCCTGATGTATTTCAGAGAGTTCTTCGTAGTTCACCATTTACAGCGATGTAACAGATTATATCAGGAAGAGAAAGTTTTCCATATTCCTTTTTAATATTTTGTCGTGTTATATGATTGTGTAGAAAAGGCGTAATTGCTTTGATTTGATCAAATTTTTGTTGGTATTTGAGAGGATTATGTCATTTATGTTCTGATTCCCAATGAGATTTATGGGTAATATTATTTGGTATTTCGGCCACAGTAAGTTGAGTTCCAATACAGAATGTTTTGAGAGCTCACTGAATATCCCTGTACGATCGACGACTACACATATCTATCTTATATTTTACATCCAGCTCTTTTGGCGGAAGAAAATGGAATCCGTTTCAGTGTAAAATAAGTCCTTCACAAACCAATACTTCGAGACCTCTTCATCAATAGAGTTGTGATCGCATGCCATCGAGTATTTTTTGTTCTGATTTCTCAGAATAATTTATACCGCTTTGTGCTCTATATGCCATCTTTCAAAATAGTCCTATATCTTGAAGAGTTTCATCTTCCCTCAGTACACCAAAAATCCTTCTTCTCGCGTCTTTTGATCTCTTGGAAGATTGGTATTCTTCATTAGATTCCTGAACCAAAACAGACGGTAAATTCATTGACATATGTATGGAATTATATTATAGATCAGTATCCTCTTTCTAGAATATTTTGCAACTCTATTTTTGACTTTTTCATCTCATCCATCTATCTATATCTTCACGTATTTCGGAAATGAGATCAGTATCGCGAAGATCAGCAAAATGCATATCAGGAACTCATGACTGACGAACACCGTAGACTTCACCAGGACCACGAAGATTGAAATCAATCTGTGCAAGTTCGAATCCATCATTTGTTTGTTCCATTGCTTTTAATCGGTCAGTTTTGTACTCTTTCGTTGTGAAGAGATAGCAATATGATTGATGTTCTCAGCGACCAACACGTCCTCGGAACTGGTGTAGACTCGAGAGCCCAAACCTCTCGGCAGCCTCGATACAGATAATCGATGCATTTGGATTATCTACCCCAACTTCTACGACGGAAGTGGAAGAGAGGATATGTATCTTATTCTCATAGAAGTCTTGCATGATCCGATCTTTTTCTTTTCCGCTCATCTTCCCATGAATCAGACCAACAGTAAAATGTGGGAAAATTCATGAAAGGACTTCTTGCATATTCGTTGCACTGGCGATATCGAGTGTATCTGATTCTTCCACGAGCGGAGATATCCAATAAACTTGACGTCAATCCGTAACTTGTTCATTGATCCATCGGTATATCTCCGTCCGCTTATCTTCCTGGACAACTCGCGTATAGATTGGTTTCCGCCCTTTCGGATATTCATCAAGGACAGAGATATCCTGGTCTCCATAGAGTGTGAGTGCCAGTGAACGGGGGATTGGCGTTGCGGACATATTTAGACGATGAGGAACTATTCCGGTTCATTGGTTTTGTGTTTTTCATGAACAATATTCTTCCAGTGCTTTCCTCTGTTCCACTCAGAATCTATGCTGCTCATCCACAACAACGAATCCAAGTCGGGAAAACTGCACAGCATCTTGGATAAGTGCATGAGTTCCAAAAACAATGTCTGTTTGTCAGGACTTCAGTCTCTTACGGGCGTCTTCTTTCATCCTTGGTGTGAGTGAGCCAACTAGGAGATCACAGCGAATTCCAAGCTCCATAAGCCAAGCCTCATTTCATGAAAAGTGTTGTCGAGCAAGGATCTCTGTTGGAGCCATGATGGCAACTTGGAAGCTATTTTCTTTGTATTCAGAATCAAGACTTTCTTCTATTTTTCATAACTGAATAGTAGCAGAAGGTTCTGAGGGGGATAAAAACTCGCTCACTAAAGCTCATCTTTCTCCTTGCTCCGATTCGTTCTTAAATAGTTTATCCCCCTCCGTCTTCCCATTTTTTGTTTTTCATCGGCAAGACAAGATAAGGTGTATGGCCGCGAGAAGTGCCACGATCGTTTTCCCTGTCCCAACATCACCCTGGAGCATACGAGCCATGGCATGAAGTTGTTCCATGTCCTTGAGTATCTGAAAGAGGACAATCTTCTGTTTGTCGGTAAGTGTGTAGGGAAGCGACTTAACAAGCTCTCTGATAAGATCCACATTAAGAGGAATGGTGGGAGCAAGTCATTCGGAACTCCTGAGGAGTTCATATTTTTTCTCGAGACCATGTTTTTGGAAGTGGAAGAGCTCTTCGTATCACAGTTCTTGCTTGGCTCGTTCAAAATCTTCGATTGAAGCTGGGAAATGGATGGCAGCAATATTTTCACATTTCAGTCGCATTCATTTCTTTCTCCTGATGCTCTCAGGAATCTCGTCGGGAATCTCACTGATGAATTCTCTGAGTAAGAGAATCTTCTCATGAATCCATATTCCAGATATATAGTTCAGGTCAGAATATACTGGAACGATCTCTTGACGTGTTGTCTTGAACTGCTCGATCTCGCAACTCGGGAATGACATCCTTCCATATTCATATTTGGGAAGGCCATAGATGAGGACTGTATCTCATCTCGCGAATTGTTGCAATATAAATCTTCGATTGAACCAAACCGCTTCCGCATGGGAACTATCAGCATCCGTGAGAACCGCCTTGATGAGGAGTTTTTTATTTCTTGTGATTTCACTTGTCAGGAGTTCGATAGTACATTTTATTACTTGTTTTTCCTTGATATTCACAAGCGAAAATCGGTCGCATATATCGCTCTTGTCCTCGATATCACGAGGAAAATAGAGGAGCATATCCCGAACGGTTTCGATGCCAGCTTCTCGAAGCTTCTTCGCATATGCATCGGTTGTATGAAGGAGGGATTTGGTGAGGAACATGATGGTATTATAATGCAAAGTCGGAAAATCGAAAATGCAAAATAAAAAACCGCCTAGAGTTAGGCGGATTGGGTAATTAATCACCACTAAACCACCGGCTCTGCCGGTGGACTCCACCAGGTTCTA
>JAVHPT010000027.1:0-3381 GCA_036170735.1 Patescibacteria group bacterium
ATGAAAACGGCGTGGTAATGGCAGAGAACTACCTCGACTACACAAAAGACGTGGCAGACGACTGGCAGAGTGACTACATCCACAACGGACTGGAAGAGATCGGCAACGCCCTCTGCATCAAAAACACCATACCCAATGTCAGCGCAGTGATCTTTCGGCGTGCCGCACTGGAACGCGCATTGGCAGAAATTGGCGAACAGTTGTTCGAATATCGGGTAGCCGGAGACTGGCTGGTGTACCTTCATGTGCTGAAGAGTGGGCACATCGCCTTCAAAGCTAAATCACTGAACTCACATCGTCGCCATACCAGCAGCGTGACGCAATCTACGAAGGTAGTAGGGCATTTCCAAGAAGTTGCCAAATGCCAGAGCATTTCAAACGAAATATGCTTGCCATCAAAAGAGGCGAAGAGTAAAGCAAACATTTATTTAAATCAGTTGAAGAAATATTTTGGACTGTCTTAATAAATATCTACTGAATTCATTAGAGAATGGAGATTGAATTAATGTACGAAGAGAATTGCGTTGATAGCCGTGGTGAACTCTTGCTAGAAAAAGTGACAGATGCATTGATGAACAATAGGGAGAAGTTGGGGCTTTCAAAATCACCGCCTGATAGCCGAATAACTGAAAAGTACAATGGCAGATCTGTTGCCAAGGCCTTTGAGGATGGAGCGAAGCTATATTCCTATTTTAGGAAAGAAGCATTGTTGGGTAATTGCTTGAATGAAAATTCCTTGATGTTGGATTTTGGTTGTGGATGGGGGCGATTTTCACAACTTGCTCGTATTGATTTAAAGCCAGAGAACATATTCTCTGCGGATATTTCTGCTGAAGCTCTAGATTTGTCAGCACAGCAGGGTTTACGTAGAGAAAACTTAATCAAACTCAGCTCTGGCAGTAGCTTCCCAATTGAATCAAACATGTTTGACTTAGTTATAGTTAACAGTGTGTTTTCACACTTATCTGAACGGAGTGCTAGCTTCTACATCCAAGAATTGCATCGAGTGCTAAAGAGTGGTGGGATGCTGCTACTGACGGTACGCTCTGCATCTTGGATGAAGTATATTTTGAAATTAGTTCAAATGCGGAAAAATGGCGAGGATATCCCCAAGATAACTATTCCCCTAGTCGAAGCCTTTGGTAATCAGCTCGGCAAGTTTGATGAGAACGATTCAAAATTTATTTTCGTTACCGTTGGCAATGAGTTGGGGGGGGATTATGGCGAGGCGTATGTGCCAGATTCGTACATTGTAAATAAGTGGGGTAAGAATTTTCATAAGGTGAAAATTGCGAAGGCGGAAACACTGGGCTTTGATCAATCGGTAGTTAGTCTTGTTAAATAAAATGGCTGATTCGATTACGTCCTGTAAACGATGGATGCTGCTGCAATTTTGCGCGGCGGTTGCGCTCGTTTACGCCACAAGTGCGATGGGCATCGACGTAGGTACTCCAATACAAACAATGTCAGTTGAGGATATTTCTACTGTTCCAGCAAAAAATATCCAATTGGATGGGTCAATATTGATGTACTCGTCCACAGCGAACCGTTGGATTGTTCCAGTGTGGCATAAGGGGTATGGAGAGATTTTACATGTGTCCATCTCTGGACGAGTCAGCCATCAATTTGACAAGGTCAATTGGGTAAAAAATAAAAGCCAATTATTTAAAATTAAGACAAATGAGCCAGATGCCAATTACTGGATTATGAATGTGTATGAAGCAAAGGAAGGGATATTGTCATTTATTCATATGGAGAACTATGGTGGGACTGGGGGAAGTGGACAAGTTGGGAAGACAAGAATTGGACTTGGCTGGTCAACAGACGGAGGCGATACATACACTTTCTTAGGTGTGATAATAATACCCTATTCTGACCCGGTAAATCATAACGTTCAAGGTATTCCATATTTTGTGAAAGATGGCTGGTTCTATATTTTTTATCACGACAGTAATGGATTAACATCAGCACGAGCGCCAGTGACTGAGGTGATTAGTGCAGCTCAAGTTGGGCGTGTGAGTGAATGGCTAAAACTGGCACAACACGGTTTCAACTCTCCAGGTCTTGGCGGTGCCTCTTCAAGAATAGGTATAGATGGTATTAGCCACTCAGATGCCGCTTGCAATGCGGATAATCACAAATGCTATCTAGTATTGTCGAAGCTAAATTGGGATGGCGCAGGGTCGTGGATAAGAATTTTCGAGACAGAGGATTCCATAACTTGGAAATTTAGTAAAACGGTTGTAAATGAAACAGATTTAGGTAGGGGCGCGGGGTATCAATACGCAACAATTATCAACTCAGATGGAAAAGACAATTCTGTTATAGGAAATACTTTTTACATCTATTCTGAAAAAAACCACAAGTCAAACTTCCCCTCCATATATCGATGGGAAGTGCGGTTGGCCAATTAGAAATTGAGAAAGCACAAATGGCAAAAGTTAGTTTCACGTTACCCGACTTCGTAATCATCGGCGCTAATAAGGCGGGCACTACTTCATTGGCAAACTATCTGACGCAACATCCTGAGATTAGGATTTCGACGGTAAAAGAGCCTATGTTTTTTTCAAGCGAGCCAAGTCGCATAAGTGCTGGTCTAAAAAACGCAACTCTTGCAACCCCCTATTTTTCACTTACATTGCCTGAGTATTCGAGTCAGTTTGAGCCTCACTCAGACGAAGTAAAATGGTTTGGAGAGGCATCTACTTCGTATCTCGCCAATCCCAGATTTTCATCCATTCTGCTCAAAAAAATTGTGCCGGACGTGAAAATAATAGCCATGCTTCGTGAGCCAACGTCGAGAGCTATTTCGGCATACAGGATGTGCTATGGGAATGGAATTGAAACAAGAACCTTTGAGGAAACGCTTGCTTCACTGGATAAACAATCAAAAATTAACGATCGACATGGGGTAAGAGAATATGTCAGAAATGGTTTATATGGGCAACTATTGGGGCCCTACATAAACACGTTTGAACAAACAAGCTTGCTGTTTCTGAAATACGATGATTTTCTGGAAAATCCTCAAGGTGAGTTGGAGAAAATTCTTCGGTTTATTGGGGCTGCACCGTACACATTTGACATGGAAGTCTGGCACAACACAGAAGCAGATCATGCTAAGACGCCTATTGAGATACTTGAAAGCAGCAAGAACAAATTGCGCGAATTCTTTCAGCCAGATATTCGTCTTACTCAGTCCATAACAAAACTGGATCTTTCAAATTGGAGGGTTTGAAAGACACAAAAAGTGATGTGTGCTGCCTTCCACGCACATGTGCATAAATGCAACAGATATGAAAGCGATGAGCCAGTCATGAAAATGCTTATTATCGGCGGCAATGGTTTTATCGGCTCGCATCTGGTGGATGTCTTGTCGCGTGC
>JAVHPT010000028.1:0-44384 GCA_036170735.1 Patescibacteria group bacterium
TGACACCGATGGAGAAATATGAAAAACTTTTGGAACTAAATCTTGTTTGTATATAGTTTCCTAAAGCTTGTGATATCTTACGAAGTAACTTTTCTACACAACCTGCCATAATTGTACATTGAAGATATATAAAATAAGCTCATATATGGAGATGAATTAGTGGTGCAGCTGATGCTGCAATAGGTTCATCATACGTCAATGATAGATCTTGGGGTTTTAATTACTGCAAACCCAAATAATCATAGCACCTATCTTTGACAGGTGCTATTTTTTTGATAGAATATCTCTATTCTAAAATATACCTACTATGGCAAACAAAGATTATTATTCTACACTCTGAGTCAACAAAACTGCCACTGATGCCGAAATCAAAAAAGCCTACAAGAGAAAGGCGATGCAATATCACCCTGACCGGAATAAGAACGACAAAGGTGCTGAAGCAAAATTCAAAGAAGTCAATGAAGCCTATCAGACTCTCGGAGATAAAGAGAAGAGAAAAAACTATGACCAGTTTGGTTCTATGGAAGGAAATCCCTTTGGTGGAAGTGGAAGGGCAAGTCAATCGGATGGAAATGCAAATTCTTGAGGTTTCGAGGATATCTTTTCTCAATTCTCTGGTATGGGATGATGAAATCAGAGATTCGAATTTGATCTTGGTGATATGTTTGGTAGACGTACAAACAAGCAACAACAAACACATACCCAAAGAGAGGAACCAAAGAAAGAAGCTCCAAATCTCGACGTCACAGAAATCATGGAAATCCCATTTCTTGATTTTCTCTTTGATACGAGTATCTCCATCAAGACTGTCTATGGAAAACATCTAACTCTCAAGATAAAGGCGGGAACAAAGCCAGGAACAAAGTTCAAGATATCTGGGAAATGAAGAACAATCGACGGAAAAACAGGAGATATGTACGTTATCGTGGATGCGAAAATGCCGAAAAGTTTAGATCCTCAAATCATGAAAATGATCGAAGCAATTCGTTACCAGATATAATCCTTACAAAAAGTAAACTTTTCTCTTGCTTTTTTCTGGTAATTTACAATAATCCCCAAATCTTTTTTATCATGGTATTTGCATGAAAGTAGATTTTGTGGTAGATTAATTACATATTATTACCTTTTTATCATATGAAGACTCATTCTAAATTAACTAACACTCCCAACCATCTCAATAATATTTCCACCGATACCCTAAAACTAAGAGAAAGTTCTGTGGATATTTCTGAAGTTTTTGATTGTAGCAACAGGATAAAGGAAGAAACGAACGAGATAAGTCAATCGTTGGCAAAATCGTGAATCATCTGAGAATTGGTACCATTTCAATCAGAACTATTGCAACTTGGGGAAAGTTGAGTAAAATGCCTCAGAGGTGCGATCCTAGTAATACTTGAGTGAGCCGAACACCGACCAGGAATTCCACCTTTCCATCTAAGCGAGATTCTCACTACAGAGCCCCTCCCGAAAACGATGAGAAGCTCATTCAAACAGCCTAGGAAGATTAGTGTTTAGATATTTTTCCTTCTTATAAAGATTATGAAGAATTTCCGCCTCCAAATTCTTCTTGAGAAAACGCCACTCACTGAAGCAGATAAATATAATATTTGCATTATTTTTGATGCTCTTTCCTTTTCTAGACAACAACAAATCTTGGATAACTGGCAAAGTTATCTAGAAAAAATCCTTGCTGAAAGAGTTGCTTTGGATGCTACATATTTGGAAGATGCTACTAATGCCCTCAAACAAGCCAATACGCTCCTCGATGAAACTATAATTCGGGAACAAGAGAAAGAAACTTATAAAGAGTATAAAAAACAACAAATCCGTTCTGAGCTTGAGAGTACCGTCGCCTACTGACAGATGCAGCGACTCAAACACATTAAAGAAATCAGTAAAATCTCTACATAAATGGTGGAGATTCTTTATGTGAACGAATGATATGAAAAAAACAAGAAGAAAACGTTCATGGATTTGCTCTCATGCTCATTTTTTGCTATACTCATGTATATTCCTTGGTCAGGGATACTTCGTAGATAGTTTGCCTATGGCAAGATATGATCGTCTCTCGAACGATCGTTTTGCATTTCTATAATAAAGAATGGAACAGCAACAAATAAATACATGAGCCGAAGAGCTTCATGAAAAGGAGGTCGAAGATAATCCTGTAGTTATATCAATTCAGACGTGACTTGATGGATATAGACTTCGGAATTTTTATCTTACCAACTCATTTCAATGATTCACCTGGATGATGTTCCACTTTTCAGTGATGTACTTTTTTACCTTTCTGTTGCACAATATTGCTCTCGTGGGAATCTTTCTCTGATTCGCAAATCTCATAGCTTTTTTTCTTGATATTCCTCTTGGGACTATCCAGAGATATATCTCAACAAAGCGCATGTTTATTATAGGTGTTATATCCCAACTTATTGCCGTTGGAATATTTTTTGGTTTTATATTCAAAATCTTTACCTTCATTCATGTCGCAAGCGGGATGATTACACCAGATTCTCTTAAAACAGGAACGGATTGGTTTTTCTGAAGTGCATTAAACTGGATTGGTGTTATTATTGCATCTGTCTGTTATGGGCTTACCAAAGAAATCAATGATGTATCAACTTATGGGTATATCCTTTCTCGTGCCAACCCAAGTGACTATGGAGTTATCCTTTCTCAGAACAACATTACCTTCTGAATAGGTGCAGTAACATGACTTATTCTTTCAGGAATTGTACTATGAACGAATAATATGGTTGCTCTTGTTATCCTGATTATTATTCTCATTAGTTTACTATTATTCACAATACGGTTTTTTGATAACTCAGATGATTCTTTCACCCTTCAAGATATTCAGGACTTTAAGGTATCTATACAAAGGTTTAACATAGAAAATGTAAAAGAATATGTCGTTGAAACCGTACGAAAAGCCGATCTTGAGAAAATAGTCCAGGGAGCAAAATATCTCATCATGAAACCGAAGCAAAAGATAAATGAGAAGATTCCTTGGAAAGATATGGTTACCTCAACGAAAAAGGAATTTGGGATCATATGGAACATCATCTCTCATAAGCCACTTTACATGAATCTTGTTTGGACTGTTTCTCTTGTTCTTATATTTGGATTTTGGGATACATTTGCATCGAGTTTCCTTCTTGGCTTCTTAGATGATATCAAACATGGATGGAGCTATATTCTCCTTGCAATCATCGGTGTACCATGAATACTTCTTCAAGCACCAGCGAGCAAACTCTGACAAAAGATATGAGCAAAGACCGTTGGAATCATTGGACTCAGTTTATCTGGGTTTTCTCTTATTCTTATGGGAATCATCGCTGCAACTCACGTACAGAATCCACTTATTGTTATCGTGGTTGCCCTTATCAATAGCCTCTGATTCGCTTTCGGTATGTCAACTGGGCAAAATTGATTTCTAGATATCTATAACCGGGTATATGCAAAACATGAGAATCTCATGGAAATAGATGCCAACGCCTCCTCTGGGCCAATAAAAATCGTTCAAAACTTCGCTAATGTTATTGGTCTTATATTCGGAGGATTTCTTGTGGATCTTGGATTCTCCCTTTTCTTTTTTATTTTTGGATGAATAGTTATTGGGGTACTTACTTGGACAATACTCAAAAAAGAAGAGATCATCCTATAGATTATCTCCACTCAAGTGTCACGGAACGATTCCGTACAATCTCGACCTCAAGTTGATTGATAAGGCAAGAAAGATTCTTGTCTTTGAGAACAATCTTTTGTACCCACTCTCCTGCATATTTCTCCCATACATCGCGATCAAAGGCCAAAAATGTAGAATCATCTTTTATCTGAGATATCTTATTTACAAGACGTCCAAGCATATCCTGAACTTTTTCCTTTTTTTCATCATGGATACGGATGGTAGCAAGCTCGGTAAAGGGCGGATATTGAAAGTTCTTTCGTTCTTCCATGAGATACTGCAGAAAAGATTGATGATTGCCAAAGAGAATAATATCAAGGAGTGGATGATCTGGAGTATATGTCTGAATATAGAGAGGGAATCCTTGTTTTTTAAAATATGAGATCTCCCCGAAAAGATGTTCTTCAAGGTCGTATTCAGGTATGGAAAGGTTTACCTCAAAACAAAGAAATACTACAGCCCCGATATCATCACAAGGAAGCATCATAGCAATATTGGTTGCAATAATTACATCACTTCATGCAACACTATGAAGCATATTTTCTGTTTTTTCACGAGCATCAGAATCAATACGAATGAGAGAAATTCCTTCAGGGAGGCTTGCTCGTAAATCTCACTCTATTCGCTGAATTCCCACACCAACAGGGGTAAAGTGACTTCCCTTACAATTGGGACATACAATTGGATATGCCGTAGCCATATTGCACTGATGACATATGAGCCGTTTTGTAGGTTCTGTGTGATATGCGAGAGCAATATCGCAATGCGGACACTTTTCAAAATGCCCACAATCTTTACACATCCAAGCACGAGAATTTCCTCTTCGACTATAGAAGAGAAGTGTCTTCTTTCATACTTCCTTTTGTGATTGAATAATAGAGAGTAATTGGTCAGATATGTATGGCCCATGAAGGAAACTCGTAGCAAGCGGGATGATGGTAATAGTTGAGGGTGTCACGGGTGTTTTGTTTAGGGTTTGATTCGAGTTTTATCCTAGTTCATCTTCCATAAAATGGATAAATCCTTTTACGCTCTCATGATTATGATATATTGATGCGTAGCGCAAGAACGCTACCTCATCGAAATCTCGGAGCTTCCGAAGTATATCACGCCCAATTCTCTTTGAAGTAATTCCCTGCTTATTTTGTGCCCACTCATTCTCAAGTGAGTTAATAGTATTCTCTAGTCTTTCTGGATTAAAGTCTCTTTTCGTAAGGGCCTTCATCATGGAGCTTGCAACTTTCGCACGATCATATTGTTCACTCTCACCTGATGATTTCGTTACCATGAACGAAACAAATTCAAGGCGCTCAAACGTCGTGAAACGTGCACCACACTTTTCACACTCACGCCTTCGGCGTATTGCTTTCCCATCTTCGCTTGCACGTGAATCAATCACTTTGGTATCGAGATTACGACATTTCGGACATTTCATAAGTAGGAGAAATAAGAAATAAGATTTTAAGAGATTTTGGAATATAGATATTTGAAAAACTACACTATTTATTTCACTAGTATCTTTTCATATTTTCCAAGAGCAAAGACCTCTGGACGATATATGAAGTATGCAGTCACTGGTGGAAGAAGATAGGTACCAGCAAATTCTGGGCGAAAATAATAGGTATATGTATGTTTATCTCCATACCCCCACTCTGCCATTGCTAAGATGCGATCATCTTTTGCCTCCACATGAGACCATACATTCCAATAATCATATCCATTTTGTCATGAATCTGAATTCAGTGCGCTCTCAGTCTTGAACACTCATCGAATTGGACGCCAACCACCTGGAACAAAGTCTTCGAGAGCAAGATGATGCCAAGAGGTATGAGTATAGTCAGGTAAAGAAACTTGAAGTGTAACACGGTAGAGTTGTCCTTCCATAAAGGTATTCCCCGAGACAGGACTTGCGGCAAGAAATGTTCCATCACTACTCACTCATCGAGATTCATCGATACTCTCAAACGTACGGGAAACAGAAATATTTCCTTTTTGTATTGGTTTCATCGTAAAAATATCAGATGGAACGTCATGAACAAGGAGCTCATAAAATGTTGGTACTGGAGCATCACGAGTAACTTCTATACTTTCGCCCACCTTTGATCGAGTTGTATCAACTTTTTGCCATGTATGCTCTGGGGAAAGTGAGAGATCAGCTATAAGGCCTTGGGCTCGTATAGCAATTTGCGAAGTGCCCTTTATGGGATTCATTGCTGTATGCTTTATAAGAGCATAGAGGAGTTGAATCTTCTCCTGCGTCGAAACATAGTATGATGAGAGGTCTGTGTCCCGAAGAAGTCCATCAAGTACATTCGCAGCATCTGGGGTACGACCACTGTCAAGGAGAAGCTGAGCATAGATAGCATTGTCAGCTCCCCTATCCCAATACCAATAATCCGTATCCTGTGGAGCGTTCATAAGAAGTGTAAGTCGCTTATCCACAGCATCAGAATATTGCCCAAGATACTGAAGTCCATAAGCATAGGCGAGATATCCATGACGTGATAATTTGGTTGGATCAATAACTTTTTCTAGTATTTTTGCTCTATCATTTTTCGCTCGTGCAAGCGTCCAGAAGACTTCTGCACGAAAATCTGGATCTGTCTCAAAAACGGTAGATCCGTTATCAAGAAGTCCGATAATAAAGTTAATACCATTATCGATATTTGCTTGCGGAATATCTACGCCAAGATCTCTAAAGGTAAATAGGCTCCTGATAACATATGGTGTCACATGATCATTTGCAAAATCATCATCTTCCCAATACTTCCATCCTCCTGAATAATGCTGCATTCGGAGAATCTTTTTTACTCATGCATCAAGGTTTTCTTTTGCTTGTTTTGCATCGATAGTCGTGCTAACGAGCGATTGGAACTTGAGAGCAATCCCATTTGGGAGAGTACTCGAGACTGTTTGCTCAATACATCCATATGGATACTGAACCAATGAACGGATCGCAGTATCTGCATTAACAAGGAGTGATGAAGAGACTCGAAGAGAAACACGAGACTTATCAAAGTCCATTCCTACAGCCTTTGGAAGTGTGATCTCTGTCTTCGCTCCTGTCATAACGCCAAACTCTCTGGAAGTCGCCTCAAGAAGTGGGATTTCAGGAATATGAATGGTTTTTGTAACACTATCAAGCACGTTTCACTGTTCAACAAGGGAAAGTGTATATGGAACAGTATCCTTCCAAGATGCTGGAACCGTGAGTATAAAATCAGCACTCTTTGATTCACCAGGATTCAAGATCAGACTACGCTCTTGCTTGATCATGTTTCCTCATGTTCCCATAACAAGGGTCAATGTTGTACTTGTAACTTTTTTGGTTGAGTTAAAAGCAGAAGCCGTAATGGTTGTTGTATCACCAGGATAGGCAATATATGGAATGTGCGACTCGAGTGTATAATCTCGACGAACCTGAATTGGTTTTTCAGCTACAGCAAAACGAGAATCCTTTGTCTGAGCAATGGTGATGATACGATAATCAGTTACGTTATCAGGAAGAGTAAAGGATATCTTGGCATGTCCGGCCGTATCAGTAATCACAGAAGGATTATAATAAGCGGTATCTTTGAAGAGAACACGGGAAGAGATCTCCGTTCCTCCACCACCCTTATCTCCACTTCATCCATTCGAACCTTTTCGTGAAAGGAATCTATTTTGCTCCATACCGATAGCCGAGAGGGATGTTTTCATGGTGAATGGAAACTTCTGGAAAAACTTTGGTATAATATCAAGATCGATGTTTCCAAGGAGACGAATCAAGCTCTCATCAACCACCATAACAGCTACTTCACCTTGAAGTGGATTACCAAACCTATCAGTAAGTGACAGACCGACATTCACTTGCTCTCGGTTTATATACTGTTCTTTATTAGGAGTAACTTGGAGTTTTGCCTTCTTATCACTCAGATCTGTGACGATCTCCCCATATCCGACAGCATAGGAACGATTCCCATAAGTTGCACCTGGAGCAAATGCCGCAGCACCAATATAGACATTTGGGATGTCACTATCATCGATGGTATATTCGCGAATGAGGGTATTCCCTGTCATCTGGATATATTCATGATCTATCACTCCTCCTCGTTCACGAGTAAGATAGAGATATCCTCCTGTAAATGGCGTTGTAATAAAGACTCTTGCCTTCTCGCCAAGTCGATAGACGGTTTTTTCTGGGATAACTCGAAGTTGGCTATCCTTGTTTACAAAGTCTCAAGCAACATAGAGAAGCGTGTCTGAAATACTCGAATCTGGAGGTGCCTCTTTTCCATCTGAGTTTGGAATAATCTTGAGATGGTATTCACCTGGAGATATTCAACGGGTTTCGATATCTAGTCCAGAACTCGTGAGAGATCCGCTTGCCACAATATCATCCTGCATTACTGGGATCATCGTTGCAGACATACGAAGATCATCCACTTTTACATTCTGATAGATGCGATGTATGAGCTCATAGGTATATTTTCCAGCAAGACTCAGATCCCATTCTCCATAGTGTGGCTTGACACTTCCAGTGATCTTTTCTCCAGGCTTGATAATCTTCTTCGTCGGAGTGAAGTCGAGTGGATTATCATATGCAAAAGTCTTGTAAGCGGCAGGCATCTTCGCAAGAAGTGTTGCTGGAGTCACCACCTCCTCTCCCGTCATTGGGTCTGCAATCGTCACCTCAGCGGTATACATGTAATCTCCATAGAATGAAGAAAAATCTACAGGAATACGGAAAAATCCCATACCCTCGCTATCTATTACCCCTGTTCACTCAGTGTAAAACTCTGGTGTTGGCTCGAAATAACATCACCAAAAACAGTCATTCCAATAATCATCCAGATAATGTTCATTTCGATAGATTCGATAGCTAAATGGGGCTCCCTTGATCTGTGCTCCATTGTAGTAATGTGCCTTCACAACACCCTCAAGTGCAATAGTAGAAGTATAAATATCAATATACCAAGGAGTATTTGGGTCTGTATTGACCTTCTTTCTAAGGCTCGTCACGACACCATTCTCAACATCTGGACTCTTCAAGGAAACGTCTGCTGTAAATGTTGGATTTTTGAATACTTCAACTTGGAAACTTGTATTACCATTACCTATATATCCATCCGCGCTTGCAAATGGGGTTACGGTGACATTATATGAACCAAGGGAAGCCTCTTTATTAAGGTCAAAATCAAAGGAAAGTGTACCATATTCATTCGGGTGCATGGTAGTATTTTTTACTTCTGTTCCAACAGGATCGGTTATGCTGACAACAAAACTTGCATCCGTTGGAATGGTGAGTTTGGTATCATTTTTTCGGAGGATGGCATGTACATATACCTTTTCTCATGGAAGATAGAGACGGCGATCAGTATGAATATATGCGCTGTAGAGTGGTCGTGTCTCCCAAGAATAATCAGAGTCCTTGAGCCCAAAATTCCATCCCGTAATTCCATCATTCCATGTACTCACGACATATCCAAAGTGCCCATCACTAATGGATGTTGCCACAAAAGAACTGTATCGTCCCTCATATTCCCGCCATGGATATTCATTGGAGAGTCCATATGGAGTATTGTAATCATCTGCCTTAAGCTTGTCCTTTTGTGTCGAAAGAAATCCACCAACATCTGTCTGTCAAACCATCACTCCTGGGGCAAATGATGAGGTTGAAAGAGGAAGATATATGATATCATATTTTTGTGTTGTTTTATTCCATTGCTCATTATAGGTACGAGAGATATTCTGAGAAAGGGTTATTGTTTGATTCTCTCGTGGTTTTCCTGTACTCAGATCCGTAACAAGGAAGCTCATCTTTCCGCTTGCATCAACCTTCATAGTAATCTGACTATCTACAATAGAAAATACTCGTGGCGCGACAAACCGATCAAATCCACCAACATCTTCTGCATTACGGAATGCGAGGATATAGAGTCAAGGGGAAAGAGACTTGGTTGGAGAAAAGTCCCGAACATCAAATGGAGCCATGAGAGCACCTGAATCAATGACAATATCCTTCTTCGTACACGATGAAGTATCGCTTGAAGAAAGGAGACTATAAAGAGATGGCGTATATTCTTGTTTTCCCTCTTCTACCATTCGTTCAACCTTTGCATACCACTCAATGGATATTTTGCAGAGCTTGAGTGTATACTCATTCTTTGGAATTTTAAGTGCATAGAGCTTGGCAGGAAGCGGTTCATCGGCACGAAAGATAGTTCGATGATTTTCTAATCAAAGAGAAAGGAATGGTTTCTGAACTGGAGTAAAATCCATTTTCATATTTACCTTTCGTCCATAAATATCAGGAACATCATGGAGGGTGATTGTATATTTTTGTCATTCACGAAAAGCTCCTATGAGACTTGCTCGGTTTGGAGTAAGAGCAATATTTGCTTCGGTGAGAGGAACACTAGGGGATATATCTAGCTCCTTTAGAAATGCCAATTTTGCATCACTTCGGTTCTTCATATATTCTGGACTATAGAGCTTCCCACTATCAGCATAGATATCTTCAGAAAAGTTGAACTCAATACGACTCTGTATGTCATACTCCGGTGAGAGCATATCAAGTACTAGTCCCGTCGCGGAAAATGGGGAAAGTTGTCGATCGACAATCGTATGAAAATCTCCTCAGACTCAAGCAATAATACATACCCGGAGATTATTCCTATCATAATCAAGGGTATAAGTTGCCTTGTCTATCTGGCCCATCTTACTTTCGGAAACTTTCAGAGTTTTGAGTTTCTGGAACTGCAATGAATCCCATGCTTCAGATATCTCACAACTTTGCTTTGGGTTGGTGTGGATATACCAGTGTATATAATCAGGATTAAGTCATGGGTATCCATACATATTCACACTATACGTACGTTCTCGAGGAAGTCAGGTGGGACTAATCTCTATATCACGAGGAAACTCGCTCTGAACAAGCGTGATATCCCGGGGAAGACGGTACTTAGTCATCCGTATATCATTATATTTATCTGCATCAATCCTGAGGGTAGCAGACTTTTTCATATTATTTACACTCACTCTCACATATTCCCCACTCACTACAAGTTGTCATTCGGATGACACGGTGGGATTAAAAGGATTCCCATCTAAGAAAAGTGAGTTAAGAATTGCTCAGGAATCAAGGATATTTCCGTCGTAGGTATCTATGAGAAAGTATGGCTTCGCCACAACAAACTGCATCACATTCCCCGATTGTTTCTCCTGTCTGGCAAAAGGAAAAGAAAGCGTCTCTGTCTCAAGTATGTAAGCATAATATCCGAGAGCCCCAACAGATACAAACGCAAGAAGCACGAGTAGTCATCGAAGTATTGCTTTCATAGATTAAATGGAGTAAGGAACAGAACTTGCTTGGATTTCCGAGCGGGATGCAGACCTTCCCGAAGGATAGGTCAAATAGGGTGAGAAAAGTAAAGTGGAATTTTAGCTTTACGAACGACAATGCGGATCTTCGAGAGCAGAGCTCTCATATAAAAGGAAAATGGCTGGTAAAGTTGAAGGAATTATAGTAGTTTATATCGACTTTGCAACACAAAATATGGGATTTGCGAAAAAGGGAAACATGAGTATATTCGTGAAGTGAAAAGCAAAAAAGTACCTACATTCCCTTGGTGAATCCTCCTTGATTGGTATAAAAAAAATGGACGTCATGATTTACCATGGCGAGATTACTCATTTGAAAGTTCTAAATTGCTCCTTGCAAGATGAAAATATGAAAATGGGGGTTCGAGGGGAAGACACTGTCCGAATGGGGATGAAAACAGTATAATGGAGAGCGAAGCCAATATTGAGTGAGTTTGTTTTTCCTATGAGACCTTTGGTACTTTCGATCACGAAAGTACGGAGAATTGTGTCTGGAAAGAACAAGAAATACTCGTCTATCGCGTCTGGCTTTCCGAGATACTCCTCCAACAAACTCAAGCTAGTCGTGTCGTTGGGTCTTTTGATCGAATGATCGAGAGATTCCCAACTATCAAGGATCTTGCTGAAACGGATTATGAAATTTTCTTTCCCTACTATCAGTGACTCGGCTACTATTCTCGCGCTCGTAATATCCTGAAAACTGCAAAAATCGTACATGAACAATATAGTGGAATATTCCCAAACGATAAGAATATTTTGATGAAACTCCCAGGGGTATGACCATACACCGCTGAGGCAATACAGGCATTCGGTTATGGCATCCCGACTCTCTCTTGGGATACCAACTTAGAGAAAGTCTTCGCAAGATATTACAATGGAACGAAAGATACACGACTCGCGAAAGAGGAGAAACAAATAATTCAGAAGGACCTACTTTCTTTCCTATGCTGAAAATGTGAAAATGGGGGTTCGAGGGGAAGACACTGTTTGAGCGATAATGAAAACAATAATTCGGTCGAGCAAAGCGAGGAGGAGTGAGTTTGACTTCCCCTCGAGACTTTTGGTACTTTTGGTCACAAAAGTACAGAAATCTGTGTATGAGGAAGTCTTATTCGTTCCATCAACAACGCTCTCATGGACTTCGCTGCACTCGTAGACTTGAAAAATCCTGCCAACATCGATTGGAGCAATTACCCTATCAGATCAGGGAGGTTCTATGAAACACGAGGAGGTCTTGAGAAAGTTGAAACAAAGAAGCAAATAGCCTTTCCCATTCCTGATGCGACTATCATCGTAATTCTCCATAAGGACCACAAGGTGTATTATAGCTCTGGTATCCGTCATCCTGAACTTGTGAAGGATCCAGAGTTCCAGAAACATGGATTCTTCGTTCCTCAGAATGACGGAAATAGAGAAATCTGAAACTGATATGAACCTTTCATACTTTCCCCGTCTCTCACTCGAAATACAAGAGAGTATGTCCAATGATATTTCCGTGAGAAATATGCCCTCGAACTCTCAGTACGTCCAGTTCATAAGAAATGGCTTTCCGAAGATGGAAAACCATATATTGCTGTAAACGCACAAGTGCAAGTTGGCGAGATACAGTTTGAGAAGTGGAACAAGAAGGGAGAGAAGATATAGTTAGACTCTCTTGAAAATTAGAATATTTTCTTTACAAGGTCCTTTCTTGCATAAAATGCCCTTGTATTGCTTCCATGTCCAGCTCATTTTGTTCGGGCTTGTACCCATTTTCCGTCTTTTCACGTTAAGCTTGCCCAACCATACTTAATATATTTCTCACGAATAAAATCATAATCTGCTTTGATTTCATAAATAAGATCTTGTTCTGTTTGCAAATCAAAGGAAGTTACATCGATAAGTACAGCATCAACTTGATTATGTCCTGTCCAAAGGACAGCACAAAAGACAAGAGACTTCAACTTATTCCAACAGTGACTCTTAAAGAATTCTTGTTCTGATAATTCACCCGGATTTATCATAGTAATCGCCATGGTCTCTTTTGGTTTAAGTGAACCTTCTTTCTCCGTGAAAGAAACTGATTTAAGCTCAAATCAGAGACCATTTGGAGCACGAGAATTGTTATTGGAAAGTCCCGCACACCGCTCAAGAACTAATCATTTCCATCACTTATTTTGCTTTCAATTAACAAAAACAGAAATTCAAAATTCATCTGCCAGTTCTCGAAGATCTTTTCAGATATACTTTTGAAGATTTTGAATCGCTATTACGCGAGTAACCATAGTGGACATATTTCCTATTTATTAAGTGGAAGGTCTTTGTATCGTTTAATGGAAAGATCAAGATATTCTTTACTTTGATCGATTCCAATATATTTCCGATCCCCGATAATCTGAGAAGCAACGCCTGTTGTCCCAGATCAAGAAAAAGGATCAAGAATAATATCCTGATCCTTTGTAGACGCTATGATGATCCTTTTAAGGAGATCTATCGGTTTTTGCGTTGGATGTTTCCCATGAATTTTTTCCCAATTTTTTGGAGGATGTACTGACCATACTGATCGCATCTGAAGTCCAGGCTTTTTGATAAAGTCCCCAGACCAATCACCATTCTTCATGGCATCATAATCAAAATAATGCTTTCATTTCTTGCTTTTTCTTGCCCATATAATCGTTTCATGGGAAGCAGTGAAAAACCGACAAGAAAGATTTGGTGAAGCATTTGACTTAAACCAAACAATATCATTCAAGATATGAAAACCAAGTATCTGTAGAGCATATCAACATTGATAAATGCTATGGTATGTTCCAGATATCCATATAGTTCAATCTGGTTTAAGTATTCTTTTTGCTTCCTCAAGCCATCTAATATGAAACCCGAAATCATCCTCCACTCAAGACGATTTATCCCATTCTCATTTATCTACTTTTACCATACGTCCTGCATGAACTGTAAATCAACCATTTGAAAGAAAATAAGGAGGATCTGCAAAAATCATATCAATTGAATTCTCTGGAAATTTTCCCATAATCCCAATACTATCACCATGATAGAGAGCAAAGTTATTATCTTTAAAATAATATCACATAAAAAGGCGTGTAAAGTATAAACACGCCAAAAGTTACAGTCTATAAAAATGGATCGATCCCACCTTTTGGGTGGGATACGGAAAGTTTTGGCAAACAAAAAGGAGGATTCGCTCACCTTAATGTTCGCCAAAACTACAACTTCTTCCAATACTTGAAAGCACAGAAGAGAGGAAAGGATTTTGCAAATCCTCCTACTCACCTTCAAATATAAAAAGAATATGAAGTATGTAATTTTGGCTCGTCTATAGTATAGATTCCGTGGAATAGATCAAGAAGAAAGATCTACTTTAAGTTTGAACTAAAAATCCTCCATAAACTGGAGGATTTTCTCTATTTTCATGTATTACATTCCCACCTTCTGTGGTACACCAGCCACACCTTCGAAGAGAGCATCGAATTCCTCTTGTATGAGCTCCTCTTTCTCTAGAAGAACATTGGCGAGTTTCTCGTGGAGGTCCTTGTTATTCGTGATAATCTTCTTTGCAAGCGCATATGCATCGGTGAGGAGCTTGCGTACCTTTTCATCGATGAGCTTACGAGTGTCATCAGAGATAACTTTTTCTTGAGCCTGTCCACCGAGGAAATTCCCTTCGATAGCATCTGGAGCATAGTTCTCCGCTCCGAGATCGGCATCAAATCCGAATCGCATCACCATGGCACGAGCAATCTCTGTTGCGCGCTCAATATCACTGGAGGCACCTGTGGTAATATAATCAGAACCGAAGAATACCTCTTCTGCTACACGACCACCATAGAGTGTTGCAAGCTCATCGAGATACTTTGCCTTTGAGGTATAGGTTCTATCCTTTTCTGGAAGGAACCAAGTCACTCCACCAGCCCCACCACGAGGAAGGATAGATATCTTGTGAACAGGATCAGTATGAGGAAGCATCTTTCCCACAAGAGCATGTCCAATCTCATGAAGTGCCGTGAGACGCTTTTCATGTTCTGTCATACGAAGTGACTTCTTCTCATTTCCCATGACAACCTTTTCGATGGATTTTTGTATCATCTCCTGAGAGATACTTTTCTTACTTTTCTTACCAGCAAGAATTGCAGACTCATTGAGTAGATTCCCAAGCTCAGCACCAGAGAAGCCAACCGTAATAGCTGCGATTGTTTGAAGATTCACATCCTCATTAAATGGCTTTCCCTTTGAGTGAACTTCAAGGATTTTTCTGCGATCTTCGAGAGTTGGAAGACTGATTGTTACTTTACGATCGAATCGTCCTGGACGGAGAAGAGCTTTATCAAGGACATCTGCGCGATTGGTTGCAGCGAGAATAATTACATTAGTTTCGTTATCAAATCCATCCATCTCCGTCAGAATCTGATTGAGTGTCTGTTCACGTTCATCATGTCCACCACCAATACCAGGAGAACGACGTTTCCCGATAGCATCAACCTCATCGATGAAGATGATAGAGGGGGCTTTTTCACGGGCTTCTTTGAAGAGGTCTCGAACACGAGCAGCACCGACACCAACGAACATCTCGACGAACTCTGAACCAGAGATAGAGAAAAATGGTACATTGGATTCTCAGGCAACCGCACGAGCAAGAAGTGTCTTTCCACATCATGGAGGTCACTGGAGGAGGATACCACGAGGAATCTTGGCACCGAGATCTTTATACTTTTTTGGATTCTTGAGGAAATCAACCACTTCCTCAAGATCAGATTTCTCTTCTTCAGCTCCAGCAACATCTACAAATGTAATCTTCTCATCATTTTCTGGATCATAGACACGCGCACGAGAACGAATGAATGCCATAGGACCACCCATACCTCCTCCTCCCATTCGAGATATGACAAAGAAAAGAATGATCACAAAGAGAACAGTACCAACTACACTTGGAATAATGTCCCAAAAGGCACGAGCAAAGTCAGTATTCTTAATCGTAACTTTTGTTGGATTTTTTGGATCTGACAGACCAATATCCGTAATCTTCAGATTATCAGGAAGAGTTGTTCGGTCAACTTCTCGAGAACTTACCTGCACTCCATTGACGAAATTGGTAGTCTTTTGTTTTTTTGCTTCGATCTTATTTCCATCCACAACTATCTCTTCATATGTGCCAGATTCATATCGTGCTTGAATCTCATTGAGTCCAACCGTATTATTGTAGGTAACCTTTTCAGGGCCATATCCTGACCAAGACGAATACACTGCCCATATGAGTGCTATAATGAGAATCGGAAGAAGTAATGTACGAGGGGTAATCTCAATACTCTTCACATTTGCATCTTTTGGAAGTCCTGGAATCTTTGGAAGCTTCTTTTGTGGTTTATTGTTAGTTGGTTTCTTTGCCATTCGTAAAATAGAGTTAAAATGTCGTAAGAGTATACGAAAACGCTCGTAAAAATCAAAAAAATACGACCAAAATATATGGACACTAGGGATTATATGGTGTATATGAAGTAACCGAAGTTACTTTCCATGATGGATCATGTCTCTCTAGGGCCGCAAAGACTCACTCAAAATGAAGAGCACCATAGGCTATGGCTATCTTTTTTTCTGGATGAGCAAGGATATATTGAATAAGAGTTTCATTGCGCTTATCGAGAATGGCTGAGAACACTCGAGGATCTGTTCCAATCATCATAACATCTTCAATTGTGGCAGTTTGTTTGAGGACAAGATTCATGAAAGAGCGGATCACAAATCCTGCAAAGAGTCGCTCATTGGTACCTATTCCCTGTAGATCGGCGAGTTGGTCTTCAATATTTACAATCGTTCCCGTACCAGAAAGGGATCATGTTCCAATTATCTGCATAAAATCATCAATAGATACATCCACGGAAACGAGAACACCACTTGATATACCGGAAAAGAGTTCCTTATTATCCTGTGCCTGTAGATCGATAAAAGATGCAATAGTTGTATAGAGCGTCGGTGTAAACTCAAAGCCAAGAGACTCTGAGAAACTCTTCTCGTTCGCTTGCGAACCAGGTCGTACTCACTCAACTAAGAATGTATATCATTGCTTCTCAAGACTCTGAAGTTTCTTTTGTTTCTCTTGATAAAACTCTGGAGTAGCAATATGAGACATCTGGAGAAATACCACTGTTTGTTTCCCATTAGAAACGGTAATATCTGAAAGCTTCCCTGGAACGAAGGTGTGATAACTCGTGAATACGAGAAAGATACTCAAAAAGAAACCTATTGTTGCGGTGGTGAAGATCGCCATACGTTTCACAAGCTCGGAAAATGCCTGTTTCTTCCCAAAAGGAAAGGCCTTCATAACCATTGCTGAGATAACCGCTATGAGTATAACTTGTATGAGAAAACTTACTATGCTAAATATTCAAAAATATGTCTCAAAAATAATTGCTACAGAAACAAAGAGTAAGTTGAGGATATTTTTTATCTTCATAAAAATTTATTTATTTCGTTTTTTCTTGGAATTAGCTCTCGTAGATGCTCTATTTTTTTCCTTTCCTTTCTTTTCAGGCTTTGTCTCCTTATCTGTTCTGGATCCTATCTCTGCACTTGGTTTAGTTTCATCATCGAGATAGTCCTCTCGCGAACCACCTTTTTCTTTTGGCTTGAACATACTCTTTCGTGACTTCATCTCAATATCAACTGGCGTTCCTTCAAATCCAAAGAACTCTCGAATCTTGTTCTCGATATAGCGAACATATGAAAAGTGGAAGTGCTCGGCGTTATTTACAGAAATGACAAATCTTGGAGGATTCACATCAACCTGAGAACCATAATATATCTTTGGCTTATGAGATTTGCGACTTCCAGTTGGAGCATGCTCATAGGTAATTTGCTCAAGGAACTTATTGAATATAGCCGTTTTTACTCGTTTATGACGCTCGATCTGGATTTTCTGTGCATGTTCGAGAACGAGATCGATGCGACGATTTTCTATCGCTGTCGTGAAAACAACTGGAGCATATGAGAGGAAATCAAACTTCTTTGAAAGATAATGCATATACCTATCGAGGATTGTGTCTGTATTCACTCCTGGTTTTGCAAGAACGATATCCCACTTATTGAGAACGAGGATAATCCCCTTCTTAGCTTTGAGTGCCTCTCCAACAATATGTTCATCTTGGTGAGTGATACCCTCAAAAGCGTCAATCACTACCGCAACAACATCAGAGCGTTCGATCGAACTATCCGCACGGAGTACACTCCACTGTTCGATATTGGCACTTCCAATCTTCCCTGAACGACGGATTCCAGCCGTATCAATAAGGCAGATTTCCTGTTCATTAAAAGTAATAATCGTATCAATCGCATCTCGGGTTGTTCCAGGAAAATCTTTTACGATCGAGCGAGTTTCTCATGCAATTGCATTCACAAGAGAAGATTTTCCAACATTTGGACGACCGATGATAGCGAGCTTCAGAATTCCATCATCATTAGACTTGTTTTCTTGGTAACTAAATCCCTGCAACTTGAGTTCTGCTGCAACTTTTGCCTTCATCTCACTAAAACCACGATTCTGGATAGCAGAAACAGGAATCACATCTCCAAGACCAAGAGTAAGAAGATTGTATGACTCAACTGCCCGTTTTGGATTATCCGCTTTATTGGCTATAATAAGAACTGGTTTTCGTGAACGACGAAGTTTTTTAACGATAAATTCATCGAATTCTGTAATCTTATCATATTCAAGAACGAGTAAAATCAGATCCGAACGACCGATTGCCTCATCTACACGAGCTCGAACATCCACAAGAAGTGTCTCATCATCAGCACTCACAATACCACCACTATCCGAGAGAATATAGGAAATATCGTTTTCTATATCATCGATGTGATATTCGATGATGTCTCGAGTCGTATTCTCAATATCTGAGACGATCGCAATCCGATGGCCAGAAAGCGCATTAAAAATACTGGATTTTCCGACATTTGGACGACCGATAATGGTAACATGAGGAAACATTTTTACAAAAATTACTGAGTCTGGTGATTATAGGAAAACGAGAGAAAAAGCAAGTTTACTTTGCGGTATAGAAGAAGTCAATCTTATACCATACTTTTGCCACTGGAGTTCCTACTGAGAGAACTGAGATGAGCATATATCCATCTTGATATCCATACCCGAGAGTGACATCTTTCCCAAGAGCGTATATATTTCCATCTCGTCCGATAGCGGCTAGTGGTTGATACAGATTGTCTGTAATATACATTCACCCTGAAATCGACGGATCTGTGGAAGTTGCGGGTACAACACGATACAGGTCATCTGGTGTTATGATCACTTTTCCTGTTCCTGTGTCTGGATTTTTTGAGGCATCAAGCATCTCCGCATCTGAAGGAAGGGTGATAAACTCTGAATAGAGCGAACCTGATGAACCCATGATATTAATACGCATTGGATTATCATGGTTTGCTCAGGATACGGATATTGAGAGTCAATTTGGAAGACTTTGGAATACTCCATGCTCTGACATGGTAACTTTTTTACCTCCAAGAGTGAGCTCAACTCCGTTTCATGTAAAGAACGTTCCACTCATAAAGGCACCATTGATATTCGTACGAAGAGCTCAGGTGTTTAGGCGGGTAATATCTGTATCTGGTCGAACACGGAAAAGATGAATCGGTTCAAAAGGAATCTTCTCATCAAGTGTTCCGAGTACGAAGCCAGTACTAGTAACCTCGTTAATCTGGGGAATTGGGGAATATACCTCTATCGTAAGCACTTTTGTCGAGGTGTTGTTAAATGCATCGGTAACCTTGAGTTCTGCGGTACGCCGGCCAATAACATCAAATGAACCAAGTATGAGAGAATCGCCCGTGATCTGCACTCCACTTCATCAAAGTGAAAAATCATCATCAACTATGCTATCCTCATTCGTATCCACCGTAATATCTGGATCAACGATGACCGAGTAGGTATTCGTCTCCGTGATGAAGTCCTTGAGTTTGAGAGTTTTCTCTGTATAGACTGGGATCCTGATACTGTCTGGAATATCAATTACCGGAGCACTATGATCACTTGAAGCCTGTGGTGCAAAGAGGACAATTCCTGCATGAACACTGGTATCATCTGCGAGATTTCGGAGTCGTGCGGAATAGTACCCATTCGGATAGTCGATATTAAAATTGTAGACGTCACTGATACTTCCAAGGTTGAGTATCATATAGTCGGCACCTCCCGCAATCTTTATTGAAGTGCCTTTTACTGGATCTTGGACAGAGAATCATCCTACACTGGAAGTAAGTTGCATATTATCAAGTACCGGCATTCCTATCATATCATCATTATATGTATATGGTTCGGTTGCAACCGATTCAGTCATGATATACAGTTTTCCATTTTGGAGTTTTGCTTCTATAGGTTCACTGAATCTGTATCCCTTATGGGCATCAAGTTTGAGGAAACTATCCGCATTTGTCCCTGTATGATAGAGGATAGTAGCAGGATCATTCCCCGTATAGAGGGTTCTTCCTGGTGAAAGAGCAAAGCTCGTCGCCTCAGTAATAATCGTCATCTTCGGTCATGAGATGACGAATGATGTGCTATCATAGACTCTATCGAGTGATCGTTTGACAGGGATTACTTGAATACCATGAAAAGATGCAATTGGAGCTGTATTCTCATTGGTAAAAAGATCTACTATTCTCTTTGGAGTTACTGTTTCATCATGAGTTCAGATATTGACAACATCCCACTCAAGATACCGATCAAAGAATTCCATGCGCCATGCCTGTTCTTCACTCTTCGCACTTGCAAAAGTTACAGAGAGACTTTCTGGTGTATTGAGACTCTCATGAAAAAAGTTTGGAGCACTAGGAATTTCGCCAGTTGGACCGAGAGTTTTAATAATCACTGTATCATCTTGAATCTTCGTTGGAGTTTGTGTGTGGTTGTATTTGACGTAAATAACACCATCAAGGAGAAAGAGGTAATCTTTATCTCCATCTTTATCAATATCAACGGTATCTACTTTCTCCTCTCACGTCAGAGAATCAAGATAGTCAAAGAGCCGAGTCTGAATCCCCGAAGGAGTCATGATATAGATTCCCTGGAATACTGGAGCATATCATGCTGCAAGGTTCGATGAAGATGAAGGGGATACTGTTGTTGTAGCATCCACAAGACGTCCTATGCGGGCAAGGATATTCTTCGCTCCTGGAACTGAACTTGGATTGAACGAAGAAGCCTCTGAAATAGTATCTGTTGATTTAGGATTAAATTGGGTGTTGTATATATCTCTAAGGTTTGTTGTCTTCGAAGAAGGGATATCCGCAACCATCTCCCTTCTTGTTATATCAGGGGTGTATACGAGTTCTTGTGGTTTTTGTTTAAGGAGATCAATAACATGCTGCATCTTCGCGGTATCATCATACTCTGCCTGGATATACTTGCGAAGAGAAGTAAACCGATCATTGTTATATGCAAGCAGTTCGCTCGTGAACTTGGTTTGGTATTCCTTTGCAGATGGGAGATCCTCAGTGAGAGACTTCCCAAAAGTAGAAGCAAAACCATTTTTGGTAAATTCACTCTGGATAAAACTGGTAAATTGGTCTCACTCAAGAGTTTCTGTATTTTCATTTTGGAATGTCTCAATAATGTCTTTAAGCGCAGCAATCGATCCTGTGTGTTTATCCAGACTTGATTGCGCTTTGATATTCACCCTTCCTCATTGTATATTTACGTCTGTTCCGATTTTTCTTGGCATTCATCGGGTAAGATCTGTTGTGAAGTTGTTGATTGGCTTTACTGCTGCCCGCGCAAACTCGGTGATAAAGTCAGAGCGAAGTTGAAAGTTCACATGAGTGCTCACTCGAATCTCTTTTATTGCTGAGATCGAAATATTTGGGAATTGGATATTGAGGAAATCAAAAGGAGAAACTCCTTGGCGTTCTGTACGTTGTGCTATCACATCTCAAACTTGCCATTCTGGAATGAGATTAGTATTCTGGTACCAGCAATACATCGTAGAAATGAGCTTAAAGATCTTGAGAATTCCACTCAGTGCACCGAGTATTTTTGGAATCTTTGGTGGAGGAGGGAGATTTGGGAGAACAATCTTCGGGAGGGATGGAAAATCCGGAAGGTCTGGAAGATTTGGGATTGCTGGAAGAATCGGGAGGGATGGAAGTGTGATATTGAGTCAGAAGTTCGGAAGAGAGAGATCTGGAAGGTCTGGAAGCTTGATAGGAGCAAGGTTGAACTGGAATTCTGGAACAGATATATTGATGCCAAGCTGTATATCAGAGAGATCGAGGATGATATTTGGCCAACGAGGGAACTTGATAACTGGTATCGATGGAATAATCATGGAAAGAAGTTTGTATTTCCAATATTGTAAGTTATATCGCTCATTGTGACACACTCCACACTTCGCACTCGTGTCGAAGAAAATATCAATAATTGGTTGCCATCATTCTGCAATTGCCTTGAGAAGTACATAGAGTTCTGCCCACTTACGGAATCGGATACCATTGTCCTTGATCCATCAGCCTGTGAACTGTGCGATGGTGTTGATATTACAGAGAATCTGTGACATATACCGTTGCTTCCATGTCACATATTTCTGGAGTTTTATCGGGAACTGTTTGTATTCTTCTATCCGCTTAAGGTTCTGCGTGATACTGTTGAGAAATCCTCCTGCATTCAGTGTGATCTTCGCATTGGCACACTCAGTTGCTGATTTTCCTACACACCAATTGCTCATCGCCTGATCTATTTCCCGCTTGTAGTTATTGATTGCTCGAGCGTATCGATCCAGTTCTCCTGGGAGAATCCAAGGAACATTGATAGCGATATTCCTCGTGGAGAGTGTGATAAATGGGAGTTTTCCGATAAACTTGTATGCGGCTCGCATCGCGTTGAGTCAAGATGCAACAGTATTGATAACTTTCCCGGCACTTCCATTTAGCTGTTGCTGTTGCCATGCAGCAAAACCCTTTCCAACTCATGAAGTCACACCAAGTTTTGCTGAAAGTGCCTTCGTGGCATTGGTATTATCATATGCACTTCCCATCTTTGTCTTGAGATTATCATATCATTGAGAGATCGATGCTGCACTAAACTTCGAGAGGAAGTCTTGAAATGAGCCATCAAACTGGGCATGTTGTCCAAGGGTTGTCGGTGTAAATATAGTAATACTTGGCGGAGTAAAAAGTGCCTTCACGATCTCATCTCCTTGTCGCTGAAGCCAGTCCATAACAAAATCAGGAAAAGCGGCAATACGCTTATTTTTCACCTTGATGATGTTCCCAAGATTGAATGGTTTTGAGCTATCAATCTCAATCCCGATCTCTGTTCCACTCTCTCAAGAACCAATACGAAGAAGTGGTCATCCCGTAAAATTCTGGGGTCCACGGCTGGAAAGTTGAGTATAGATAGCATTCCGTCTTGTTGTATTAGGATTTTTTAGGTATGCTATCACATCACTAGTAAAGCTTGCATTTTGTATACTTGTTGTCGTTGTTGCTTGCATATTACAACTTCATGCATTCCAAGTATCAGTGATATCTCCAAGTCATGAAACGCCTGTCACATCACCATCACCTTCTGAGCCATCTCACTTGCAGAACGGCATTGGTGCAGCAACAACAATACAGTTTCCTCATGGAACAAGAGGAGAGAGTCCTGGTGGTGGAATATATCACTTTAGAAGAGCTGGAGCAAGACAAACCGCCATCCCCATTCAAAGAGTAAGAGTTGGTGTTACATATATACGAACCGTATTTGTTGGATCTTGTATTCAGAGATATCAACCAGCTCAAGGAACAGGCGCTGAACACACTGTACTAAGTCCAAGAGGAGACGCTGGATAAACTGTAGGAATAGGAATACATCCCCAAGGTCAGTAGAGAGGAAACCCAGTAAGTGATGAAAATTGTGGAATACCTGTAGCTGGTGTAAGTGTTCCAAGTGGTATCCCAAAGAGAGTTGGTACACTTCCAGGAGCAAGTGGTGCCCAGTTAAGAGGAAAACTCATACACGAACCTCATCCGAATCAGCATCTAAGCCCATTCACGAGATTCCCCGCCATATCACTGAGCTCCTGAACTGATGAGGTATCAAAGCCAATATCGAACGAATTACCTCCAGAATTCAAGGTTGCATGTATCAATGATCACGATGGTGTTCCAGCATTGCTATTTACTAGCTTATCGAGCATTTGTTGTCGATCGTCATGTGTCATGACCGCATCATCTGGTTTCCCATCCCCATTCGTATCCACTGTTTCCATACTATCAGGAATTCCATTGTGATTGTTGTCGATAATCTGAGAGGCGATACCTTCTGGAAGTTCTGCGGAGGTAAATGTGCGAGATCCCTTCACATAGTCCCGCGCGCCTGGTCATGATCGCCAGAGAATCATATCAGCTCAACAGGTTGTTGAGTTCTTGAAACCGACATCTCCATAGATATCTGCTCCAGATTCTCACTTTTCAAAATCCCCTACCAACATCTCACCATAACTTGCAGGAAGCGCCTTGAGTTCATACGTGATAGTAAGTGTCTGCCCAGCTGGTATATCTCGACCAGCAAAATAGGCGTCATAGTCCCCTGTTTCAAGATAAGAAAAATCGCGTGTGACGGTTCCATCTCATAAGGTCACTTGATATTTTGTGGTATCTTCCGATGAAAAGATTGCTGGGATTTTATCAAGATACTCTATATTTTTCGCTGTTTGATTTCAAGTATTTTTGAGTGTAATACTGACTTGTATCCGATCTCATGAGTGAATCGTTGAGTTTGAGATATCATGGAAACTCCGTGCAACCTCCACTCAAAATGCTGGTGCATACTCGCTTTTTATATACGTATCCATACTTACTCCCGCCGATGAAGTCTCTGCAGAAGAAAGAGTGGTACCAAATTCATCCGTAATATGAGATAGGTTCTCAGGATTACTTATATCGAGAGGAGATCCATCTCCTGTCGGAAAATCTGGCCGAGGGTACTGATAATATACCTCACTCTTTAGTTGTGTATCATCTGTTCCTGTATTAGTTGTTGGAGAAACTCCGAGCGTTCCTGCTGGAATCTGCGGGATACTATCCATTTTCAGAGCTCCACCGACTGACTCAGATTGAGCTGAGAGAGTGATTCAAAGATTGGAATCAAGAATCTTCTTTTCAAATACCCCATGTGAGGCCGTACCATAGAGGACCCCAAGCTCTCCTCATTCAGTGAGATAGACGATATCATCCCGCCCATCAGCATCCATATCATGGATTTTGAACTGGGAGATTCCCGATGGAACACCACCGCTTACCCCAGGAACCTGTATATCCATCCGCGTAAATTGCCGCTTATTATTATCAATATATATGAGACTTCATGAGTCATTCACACCCACTATATCTGCATATCCATCATGGTTAAAATCTCCGATTGAGATTCCCCGATTCACAAGATCAGGAACATAGGAAATGCTCTCCCGAAAGTTAAATTTCCCACGATTGTTGAGAAGAAGATCGAGATACCCATCTGTATGAAGTGCTATGAAATCCTCATAACCATCATTATCCATATCACGATGTGCAAAGGAGGTAACAGGTGATGCTGTTGCTGATGTCAGTTCTGTTCCTATAGTTTTATCGATTCCATCTTGCTCTGTTTCTGGAGCATGTTCATCAACATGGGCAACAGGATCTCAGAGATTCACAAAAGTAAATGTATGAAACCATTTTGTGGCTTCACCAACAGTATCTCAGGCGGCATAAGAGAGGAGCATGCGATTCTTTCCTTTCCAACCCACTCATGGAGTCTCAGGAGTAATCGCAAGCGAATCTATGGTATTTGGTCCATTCTTGACTGTATCAATTTCTTTGGTGGAAGAATCCTCTGTAAACCGATATCAGAAAGTGTCCAAAGAAAATGTACTCTCAGAAAATTGCAAGCTAGAGACACTGGACGTAGCATCAATAGTGGGAGTATTGTAGGTATTCGCATGGAATGGATCAGCTGCTTTTTCGATTGATTTTTTCTTATCGGTGGCATAGATGAGTTTTCCGATAATTATCCCTCAAGCATTGATATCCATCACAAGTGCTTTGGAAGAATCCTCTGTATCTGGAGTCAATGAAACTCATGATGCAAGCAAGAGTCGTCAATCTTTCCATACCGTTACAATTGCCTCACTATTTCTCGATAAGATAAGATTATTTCCAACTACTCACGTCGTAAATCCAGAAGTGTTATCAAGTGCAAGGCGAATATGTCCATCATGAAGCGTGGAGAGGCAAGAAGAGATGTCGGAGTATATACCTCCCGAATACGAACAAGTATCCAGGAGCGCATTATCCATATGATATACCGCTCGAACAATCGAAGCGTGTGAAACCGTATCAGTGACGCCAAGTACAGGAAATCATTGTTCAACAGTTATCTTGGGAGTAATAACATTTTCTATTTGACTCGCGGCAGAGAATCCACCTCAAGGGATAATTGAAAAGAGAGTGGTTGTTTTATATGGAGAATCAAGGAGGGTACTAACTGCAAGGCTCTGTCCAGAACCTGGAAGAGTATTGAAGAGGATATCCTCACCTTCTCGTAGGAAGTCTCCTCAGGCGAGTACGGTATAACGAGCATTGTAATCGGGAAGAAAATCGAATTGTTCTCGAGCTCATTCGATATACGTCGCATAATATGGTATCCCCTTTATACTATGTTCTCAAACAGCATCCGTATAGGTAATAGTTGATGATGCAAGCTCGGGAACCTGCACGATATAATAACCACTTCTCTCTGGTACTCTATATTCCCCATTTGCAAAGGTTACTATTGTCGGAGATTCGTTATTACGTTTTATGGTTCCAACAAGTGAAGTATGGGTTTGATTGCTATATCGATCACGAACAGAGAAAACGAGATTTCCTCACTCTTCCTTGTGGGTTATGTACATCGGCATTCATGGAGCAAGAGAGAAGGTAATATCAGGAATCTTCCCAATACCTGGGATATCTGCAACGAGTTCATGATCTCCTGCACGAGTTCATGGAGTATATGTAAATGATGCGATACCATTTTTAATCGGAATTGCCTCTGAATCAAAATACCCAGCATCTTCTGGAAGAGAAAGTGCAGCAACAGAATTGAATCCTGTGAGGATATTACTGGCACCATCGACAATTCGAAGGGTCATAGACATGCCAGTTCCTCATACTAATGGGGTATTTGGTCGTGCAAGGATGAGTCGTGCCTCTTGAACAACAGTGATAGTTGATGTTGCATGAATATTGGAATCCGCAGAAATATTAATAGAAATTGTTCCCGCACTATCTGCACCAAGGAATAGTGGAATCTGTGGCTCCATAGCATCAACGTGGATGGATGTTTTGTGATCTCAAACCGCATCGATGATATATCCACCATTCATCTCGATATCGACACTATGAAGGTTTGGGGAAACAAGATTTCAGAGCACATCTTCCAACTCTACCATACCGAGCGTATTTGATCCGCGTACGATCATGGATGAGATGGGAGTGAAAGATATCTTCGTAAGTGGACCTGACTGAACTGCGAAAGTTATATCACCGCTTTTCCCGTCTGCATCCTCGAAAAGAAGATGATATACTCATATCTTTTTACTGTATTTTTCTGGAAGGGTAAATTGCGAAGATGAAACCGTGATTCATGACTCTATCAGAGTGGCATCTACACTATCATAGATATCCATCTTAAGAGGAAATCTTGCAGCAAAAGTATCACCGCTTCCATTTTTGACAAAAAATTGGAATGAAGCTGGAGAGGTAGAGGTAACATCGATAGACGAATCTCAAGTTGGAAGAACTTCAAGATATTTATCAGAAACATGGATAGGAAACGTATCACCAGTAACAGTATAAAAGTCCCCTCATGGAAGTGGAATTTTGATGACAGGTTGGAGTGTTACATCAGCAATATTATCTCCACTTGAGAGAACAAATTTTGCTCCAGCATCGTTCATCTCGGAAACACTTGGTGATACTGCAAGATATACCAATCATGGACTCCTCACTGGCGTGAGTGTCACTTCTGTTCCTTCTGGCATGAGGAGACGGGACCCATTTTTCGTATAGTACACCTGAACATCCAGAACATCATTCATCCCCATACTTGTTCGTGGCATGGCATAAACAATCTTTCCTCATTCGTAAAACTGTTTTGTGAGGGTAGCACTCGCGCTCGCACTTAGTGGTGGAGCACTTGGAGAATCTTTTCCTAGGGTGCTCGATCCGCAGGAACCCGCAAAAATACGTGGAGGAAGGAGAGATTGTATCCAACACAGAATTGCCTGTGGCCACTGAAAAAGATTCACTCCATCTGGAGGTCAACATTTATCAGAGTCTCGGTACGGATTATTATCACCTCAATCATATGGATCTGAAGTATTGAGTCCGTTGATCTCTGCAAGGTGTATATTATAATCATTTTCAATCTGGTTTACTTCACTATTATCAGTCGAGGACGGAAAAAATGAAGTCAATCCTAGGTACGCGATCTCATAGGAATCAGAAAGCGTAGGCAACTTTGGTGGACTCGCATATTCTGGTTGCCCAGGATACTCATGGGAATATGAAAGCGACGTTTCTATAGCCTGCTTATATTTTACAGTAACATCTGGATTGAGCCAATTCTTTGCCTGAAGCACTTTTACGATAAACTCATCTGAAACATATTGATTCCAGTCGATAGGAGCGGGTGGCAATATTCATCATGAAAGATATCAATTTGCCTCAATATCCATAGCGGAAAGAGATGTGGAGTTTTCTTTTGCAAAGATAGTCTGCCACTCGCTATCCGAAACTGTCTTGAGCCACGCACGAACAGAAGCCACGTCCGTTCATGGAGTGTTAAAAAAGTTAGGATATGTGAGATGAGCGATATTCCCTTTTGGTGTCAAAAATTCAACGTAACGAATCATATCTACTGGAAGCGATGGCGTTACTCCATTCTGTTTTGCAGCAGCAATCTCATCATCAGTTGGAGATATATGGTGAAGTAGTGATGGTATAGTATGAAATATCTGGTTCTCATATGTTGTTGTGTCAACGGATGATTCTGTATCTCCTCCAATCATGATACATGTACGGGCAATCCTTTTTATTACCTGCCCATCAAGAGTGAGCATCCCTGCATAACATGATTTTTTACTATTTTGAGAATCATAATCAAGTAGACTTCCTGTAAAAGTTGGAACAACTGGAAGAATATCATGCTGCGTCAGACATGTATATCGTGGCGGATGTGGAACAATCTTAGATCAGCAAGCTCAAAAAAACATTGATCAAAATCTATTTAACGAAGACCATTCTTTCGGAAATATATCGAAACAGGAGTTCCCAACTCCAATGGCTCATGAGATTCATGAATCACCATCTGGGTTAGGATATGAAAACTCATGAGGAGGTGCGAGACCATACTGATATTTTGTATCGAAACAATCCTGAAGAGATGCTGGATCCATGCGTGGAGTCTCTTTCATTCCCCCAAGAGAAAATATCGGCTGACTAAATCCTGAAAGGCTTGTTGATCCGGGAACTTCGTCCAAAACGTTTGTAGCATCCGAAGATCCTGCCACTCTGAGAATAGAGTTTCATCACCAGTATGACTGCAACCTTGCCTTCCCAGTATTTGGATCAAAACATGAGTATTTGCTATCCCTATAGACATTTACGAGTTCTTCTGTGTCATCTTTCATTTTCTGTATCTGCCCTGATACTGACATAACATCATACGCAGTATTTGCCTCTACCAGGACATCACGACCAAACTGAGATGTTGCGATATTGGATCAGCGAGCAATAGTACATTGTTCTGGAAGTGTTACTCAGGTACTCATGGTTCCAAAAAAGTAGTTGTTGTATATCTGAGGAGCACCAGTAGCTGTTCAGGAAGATAATGGGGAATATTCTGAACCACTGAGAGCTACTCACGTAGACGTTACTACCTGATCAAATATTGGTATCCTCTTTGCAATCTTTTCATCTATAATAGCCTTATCGATACTTGTTTCTATTACATCATTGGCTGCACGAAGGGTAGAACGGGCAACTTCATCCATGAGAGTCATGGAAACTGGAGAGAGATCTACATGCACTGTTGAGCCACTCGTATATCTTCCAGCATTGTGAACAAACAACATTGCATCACCAAGTGTTTTCTCATTGATGATACTCTTGAAGTCTTTTAAAAATGATTGAATAGGAATCTGTGTCTGGATATCAGGCGTCTTCATGATCGTTCCGCTATCAAATCCATCCTCTCATGGAGCGATACCAAGAGATGCAAGCGTATCATTATTTTCTTTGTTGTTTACCTGATTATATTGTAATAATGCCGTATTGATATCTCCCAGAAGATACTTTGTAAACCGCTTATAAGCAACATTCTCGGCATTTTGCATGGAAAGTCCATACTGGAAAAGGCTACGGAGATTTACACTTTTTGACTCATAAAAACCATCATAATAGAATACCCTAGGGGGTACCGTAGATGGTGTGAACTTTCCACTCTTCGTATAGAAGTCATGTGTTTTATCGAGGAAGTTCTTGATCTTTGGGATATCTTGACCTATATCCCATGAACGTCAGACAGATGGATTGATAACACCATGCCATATCTCAGCTTCAACATTATTTCGTGTTGCACTCGGTACCGTCTCATAGTGAGCAGAACGATCATTGTAAACAAACTGCTTATCAACAAAGTCTACGTACGGATACATGCTCGGGAAATATTCGCCGTCTTGTCCAACCATAGGAATAGGAATATTCCCGATCAGCACGGTACCAACAAGATGAGAAACTCAGTTCTGTCCATCTCACTCATAATAAAGTCGCTCATTTTTCGCAGCTATCACTGCTACAGGAGTATCCTTATCCACAACAAAAAGTGAAACTCGTGTTCAGCCAAGATATCACTCAATATCCTTTGCATACCGTAATACTTCCCCATGATCCGCATTGTACGTCGCTGTATCAACAAAAATCGAGACAATATCCCGATAATTCTCTGGTTGTGCCTCCGCGACATCAAAAAAATCTACTCGAATCGTCTGAGAAACAAGTAAACTAAAGATAAGAAATCCCGAAATGTACTTCGACCAAGGAAATGAAAACCGGTTTTTTCGCATAGAGATTTGCGATCTTTAAGAATCTTTTAAGCCACGATATTTTATGCCGATAAATATATGCTTTTTCACCGCTAAAGCAAAAGGAAAATGAAGAAAAGGTGAAAAAAAATTCGACAAAGTAATGATTTTGTATATTATGCGCCAGCTGATGGGATTATTGGGTATTTTGTATGGAATTGTAGGGATGCTTTTCTCTTACAATACAAAAGTTTGCCCGAGACTTTCTCACACTAAATAAATACCAATACTCCTTGTGTGGAATCTGGGAATGTAGCTCAGTTGGTAGAGCAGGGCCCTTTTAAGGCCAAGGTCGCGGGTTCGAGCCCCGCCATTCCCACCATATCTCAGAATTTCAGCTCTCTTTTGACGGTTCTTCCGTTAACGGAGAGCTTTTTTGGTTCGATCACTCTGTTTTTCTGGAAAGATTTTTCGGGTCGAACCGAAGTATAACCTTTGCCTCGATATCCTCTCTGGATCAAGTCTTTTTTATAATAACCTCAACTTTCTCTACAAGGATATTTATAAGCGTTTGTTTCTGTGTATTGGAAAGATTCTGAATATTCATATCCAGATTCTCTGAAAATGCTTCTAGTTCTCACTTTGTTGCTTCAGCTTTCACTATAACATCAAGCAGAGCATCAATCTCACATATACGCAAATCGAGAGAATGTCTTTTTTCTACTTCAACATTTACGAGCCTATCTCGTTTCTCTTGGGAATATGTTCCAGCGAGAAACATTTTTTCAATGGTAAATTCTATATTTTCACTCTCTTCCATTGCTCGATTCTTCTTCTTTCTCTCTTCAAGGAGTTCTCGATAATTGGTGTCATTTATTGATTGTTTTCGATATACCTCAAATAGCCTTTCAGGTTGCTTGATAATATCATAAATGTATCAGAGTACATAGCTATCAAGTGCCTCTCAAGCAATTTCTGTATTCTTATGCCATACTTCGTTCAGCCAAAACCCTTTTCTTCGATATCCGTGTCACCCTTTAGTTCTTTTATATCCAACAAAGCCCCTTCAGGTGGCTATATCCGTAAGCTTCCCTGATAAGAGATAGGAATTTGCACCTCATCCTCTCTGTGTATTTTTTGTGATTCTCTCTAGTGCCTTTTGTGCAATCTCGAATCTAAGTGGATGAATTATTTCTGGAACAGGAATAGGTATTGGTTCAATTTCTCCTTTTTCATTTTTTGGGTTATATATTGCATTACCTATGTAGGAAGTATCTTCGAGCATATCACGGACATACGTACCATACCATTTTGTAAATTTTGACTTCTTCACACCTCATATTCATTTAGCAACTTTATTATCGTTGAGCATCTGTGCAATTCCATTGAGTGACATTCCATCTATACAGGCATCAAATACTCGACGAACCCATTCAGCCTCAACTTCAATGATACGTAAACCTTTTGTTATCTTGCCTGTCATTTGGATTTTTTCGTATCAGAATGGTGGAGAACTGATCACGAAATTACCCCTTCGAGCGGAAGCATTTTTTCATTCACGTGTCCGCATCTTAATTGTCTCTCTTTCAAATTCGGCTAATGCTCCAAAAATTTGGAAGGTTAACTTTCCAATGGGTCAAGAGAAATCAATATTTTCCTTGAGCGAGAAAAATCCTACCTTATGAGTCTGAAGTTCCTCAAATGAAGCTAACAGGTGCGAAAGGTTTCGGGATAGCCGATCTATTTTCCAAACTGCTATAATATCAAACTTTCCTGCCTTAGCATCTTGCATCATACGCTTATATGCAGGACGATTTAGGTCTGATCCTGTATAGCCATTATCGACATACTCCCAACTGGTATCGTGAGTCCACTCGTGGTGTTCTCATCTGTACTTCATCATTCACTGAAGATCATTCAGCTGATAATCAAGTCAGAATCAGTCCTTTGCTTGCTCATCAGTTGATACACGAGTATAGAAAGCGATACGAAATTTTTTATTATTTTCCATAGGTTATTTTTATGGTAAGAAACTCTAAACAGTATATCAAAAAGTATTACGAAATAAAATGAAAATTTATACTGAAGGTTAAAAAAATAAGAGATCCCTATTGGGGATCTCTTGGAAATATCAAAAAACTAAGCTCAAAGCAAACAACGTAGTAGATTCTTATCTATTTCTTCAGACTCTGAGGAAGATAAGTTCTTAAACTCCACCGAAAAAGTGATAGTACCTTTTCTTTTTGAATTTTGAGGGATTACGTATGTATTTGGTTGGAGTTTTTTCACAGTGTCTACAAAGGAATTAAATCTTTGAAAACACTGTACCCGAAGGAAGGACTAAATCGGATTAAAACTTGGACTATCCTCTACTATAACAAGATATTTTTGATTGAAAGATATTTTTCAGCCAGCTATATCAAAGAGATCTGGATATCACTTTTCTGCAAGCTTACGATTAATATTTCAGAATGTATTGGAGAGATATTTATATTCTCAGCTTTCCATATCTTCGAGATCCGAAAACTCTGGATCTTCGATAATATCTTGAAATGTAATATTTTTCTGATCTATCTGATCAAACACAAAGTCTATGATTCTTGCTTGTTGGTTCTTAAATATAACTTCCACGCCATCAATCCAAAGAGTTTTATTTGCAAAATCATAGTAGAGCTTAACTACCTTTGCATCCTTAATAAGATCTATGCTTCCCATTATCTTTACTCGGAAAGATTTACGAATCTCATCATCATACGCCTGATCCTCAACAAACTGATCTTTCTCTACTTCTCAAGAAAGAATAATAACTTCTCGTCTTTCGAGAAATAAGAGAAGTGGAAAGAAATCAAAGGTTTCTCAAAATTCTGCTTCTCGAACACTGAACCACTGATCCACAAATGCTTTCTTGTAGGTAGAGAGGTGATTAATCATTTCTTTTAACTGCACACTCACAGGATAAAGAATCTCTCTTGGGGAAGAGAAATTATTATGCCACCATCGAAGCAAATAGGTATCAATAATTTTATTGATCTTATCTATACGGATTTTTAGGTAGTAGATGCGTGTAATATATCCTTCTGAAAGAGCGTGTCGGATATATCCCAATTCAGTCTGATCTGCATTAAAAATAGTAGTCTTCTCTGCTTCTCCATTGGTACTTCCCTCTGGTATGATATAGGCAGTAATTTCTGTGATAATACCTGCTCGCATCAATAGTAATAATGAATCCAGAAAAATACAATCACTTCTCATATCTCCTAATTTTGGTAATATGTGAGCTTCTCCAGAATTTATTCCATTTCATCCTCAGTTTTTACCTTTTGAATACTCTCTAAGATACCACATTAAATAAAGTGGATAACTCCTGAAGCAAAATATCTTTTTTTCTATTAATTTGTCCATAAGGACAGGGTGAGTGGTAAGTGATTGTATTTATAATCATAGGGCAGAAAAACACAAGAGAGAGGCTTGCATAAAAGAAGTTTTTGTATACTATACGGGGGCTAAAATGTCTCAGATTTTTATTCCAATTAATGGAAGTAAAGGGCGATTTATTATCGTCCAGCCCTTTTTCCTTTTCTTAATTGGAATCAGAGACGTTTTAGTGAACAGGACAAATAGGTCGCCCTTTTTTTCTTGTTTGCTAAAACTCTCCTGAAATATTCTAGCGTTATTTACCCATAACGCTTTTTTATATGAAAACTTGTCCATATTGTTCCGAGCAGATTCAAGATTCTGCTAAAAAATGTAGGTTTTGTGGAGAATTTCTCTCAGAAACATTTTCTGATAATTCAGAAAAAATAACTTCCGAAACATATCCACAAAAAAACATAAAAAATAGCTGGAAAAAGACCTTTCATTGGACTTTTGGCATCGGAGTAGCAGGAGTAATATCAGGTATCGCCAATATCTGAAAATGAACTGATGGGATGATTTCTTTCTATACTGGTATATGAGTAATTCTTGCTTCCATAGGCTACTATTTTATTCAAAAAAGATATACAAGTGGTTGAAAATATTCAATATGAGAAGGAGCTATAGGGGCTTTACTTATTATTTCAACACTACCATTCTTTTCTGATAAGACTTTTTCAACAAATCCAATCCTATTTATAGGAATACCTCTTTTTCTTTCATACTATACTTACCCTTTCCTAAATAGAAAAATCACCAATAAGTGGTGACGAGTTTTTGCAAAAATATGAACAGTGATAGTGCTCTTATTTATAACAGGGATCATTGGAGTATATGCAATAAAGTTACTATGATGAAACTCTGAATGAGCTCATAGTATGAATATAAAGGATCGAGCCGAATTTGAAGCGACTATGAAAGAAGTTGGTATACCTGTACGATAATTTTTATTCATTACTTTTCTCTTATGATACCTCAGGCATTTTACTGACTCTTATTATCCAGTTTTATAGGTTCTTACGCTATTTCCGCACTTACTTTCGCCCTCACGGGGTGAGAGCTACAGTTATGGTGGATCTTCATCTTTATCATAATTTTCCCTATTATCTGGAAAATAGGAAAAAAATACTTTCCACAGGAAAACAAAACAGAATGGAATAAGATCAAGAAATGGTTTTGGTTAGCCATAATTTTTGGAAATATCCTTATGTTTCTTGTGATTCTTATTTGTCTTGCCATTGGATGAGACGCCCTTATGCAGAAATGAAAATACCCAATACCTACATCTGGAACTACTAACACTAATTTTGCTGACTTCTAAAACTATGGAAATTCTCGTTATTTTAGTATTTATCATCCTCGGATGAGGATATTGGATCATCTCAGAAGAAAAAACCTCGCTATGAGCAAAAGAATGGAGAATATGGAGGATTTTCTTGCAGGAAGCTATAAATATTCCTTTGAAGTAGGAATGTCTGTCGATTGGCACAAGTTTTTTTCTCAAATCAATCCACAAAAGTCAGAAAAAGAAGTATCTGATTTTATAGAACCCTTTCGAAAAGATCCTGATAGTTTGCTATCTATCAATCAAATCGAATGGGAATTTAATACGGACAATATATACAACTTTTCCACACTAGGTAGAAAAATCTGGAGACATAATCAGCCAACAGAAGAAGTTCAAAAGAATGTATCCTATGAGTGACTCGGGTATCACGGAACACTTTTTTGAGATCAAAAGTCTTATGAAAAACATATTCATCTTATTCAGGATTTTTTCCAGTATCAAAATATTCCTGAGGAAGTGACAACTAGTTTTCGTCCATTTCATTTTATCCTACACCCAGAACAGATAGGCTGGTATTCTCAGGAGAAGAGTATAGATCCACTTGAGACAAGCCTCCTAAGTAGGATGAGTGACGAAACTTTTTCAGAAATCCCATTTTGAACTTTTATTGTGACTTGTATAGAGCAAAGACATAACACCTTTGACCCAGATAAGATTATCAATAGAGTTCGTCAGAAGAGATCAGCATACACTTATGATATTTCATATTTTGATAAAATATGAGGTTTTCAGGATTCTTTTGAAATGAAATCAGGAGCAGTAAAGCTCTCAGTGCATATAGATTTCTTCAATGCAGATACGCCATTCTAATAATGGTGTTTTACTGCCTGTCTCGGTTTTCTGATATATTTCCCTGTACGAAAATCTGGATCTGTTTTCTGGAGTACATACATTGTAGCTTTTGGATCTCACTTTTCCAAAAGAAGCACGAGAGACATATGAGCGAGATAGGATAACATATGTCTTTCTACAATTCGTGCAATTTCGTTGCGAAACTCGGGATTTTTCTTCTGGAAACGATAAAATCCAGCAGGTGAAAAACCGCATACAGGAGCTGTTTCCTCTATATTGAATCCTTCCGATAAAAGACAGAGGAATTTCGAGAGTTTTTCTGGAGTGATTTCACTCGGTCTCCCTGCTCAGTGAACAGGTGAGTATATGAAAGAATGTGTACTAAGAACAAGTTTATAGAAAGAGAGTTTGAGTCTTGCGAATTCCTCTTCTGAGATTTTAACTCTCTTCTTTTTCACTTTTGAGAAAGTAGGAAGTTTTCAGAAAATCTCTTCAAGATCCCTTCTTGGATCATCTGAGAAGATAGGATTCTCTAAAAAAGTGGGAATTATCATAGTTACTCTTTGGGTCTTACAGGTTCGCAACCGTACTATGTACCACTATGCCAGATTGAGCCACCTTCTCAATATCCATCGGGAGACCCCGAAAAACTGCGTCATCAGATGGAGAATTTATATCAAGATAAGGACGCACAGCAATAAGAAGATATGATGCATTATCAATCTGGTAATCTGCAAGAATCTCGGGGAATTTAATTTGCCCAAACTGTTTTCATTCTCACATAGAAAATACATAGTCTCGATATGAATCCCGTTTTTCTTCAGTATCAAATTTCAATACAAACCACATATTTGTTCCTCCTGTCGGAATAAGGGATATATTATTTATTACTGTAATGGGTTTATGGAGCATTTCTACAGTTTCAAGGTATCAAAGTCACCCATCTATAATATTGTTTTTATATACTCAAAACTGTATATTATTGATTGTACGTGATTGTGGAGAATTGATTGTTGACATAGTGTTATTATTATACGAATTATTTTGTTCTTGCAAAGTCGATTATATAGTAATTTCCATCCCTTCAGAGCATATAGTTTCCACCATTTGGATCTTTGATGGAAATTGGCGGGTTTTGAGAAGATAGGAATTTTTCAAACCTGCCTATATCAGATGCTGACATATTTCGATAATCTCTCACTTTATCAATAAGATCATTTCCATAGTTCTCTATAATACTCTGAAAGTTAGCATTATATTTCCTATCTAAGAATTCTCTCACTTGAAAATCATTCATCTGTTTTATCCATTCCAAATCAGTCATATCAAATCCACGTTGCTTACTTACTCGATCTATTACGGTAAGTGTATGGTAACTTTGTCACTCAACCTTTGTCATCTGTAGTACCTGTTTTCAAGCCAAGGTACTTTCTTGTAAAATGAAAGGTATCCTTATATTGATAGCATCTGGTGAGGATTTATACCATTCTGGCATAATCTGAGCTACACGACTATGATTCACTACCTCACCATCAAGTTTATCAGCGGGTCAATTCCAATGAAATTCTGATCTCTCTTGTGCAATTTTGAGTACAAGGTTTGGATTGGTAGGATCTGTCACAATGATGGCATTATTTCCATACCCCAGAATTCTCTCACTTGATAATTCTCCAAGCTCATTTTTGTAATGAATCAGATCCTTGAATCTTTTATCTGCGTAGAGCTCTTCACTTGGAATATCTATATATTTTTTGATTTCTGGTGGAAAATCTGCAAGTGAACGGACTATTATTTTTTCGGGTACTCAATGATTGATTTTTTCTATATCTCCAACAGCCCCTATCTGTCCCTTAAGTCGAGAACTTGCCTCTACTCCATCCTTTGATCATACAAGAATCGGTACAGATGCGATTGCGAGTGCTTCTTTCGCTCGTTCTTTGGTGGCTGTGATAACTTTCTGTGCACCATCTGAGAGTTTTTCTATTCACTCAGAAATAGCCCTTCGAGCAGGTTCAGTCATCTTTTGTACTTGTGGCATATTTCAGATAGCTTCACTTCCAGCCTTCACTCCATCTTTTATAACTCATCATACCTTCTTCACTCCTGCTTCAACTGCATTATATGGGGCTTGTACCACTTTTCCTACTCATTCGGTGGCTCGTCATCCTATTTGAAGTCACCCAGATAGTACAGTGTTCTTTCCTGCATTTACCGCCACTCGTTCTCCTGCTTGGATTGCTCACTTTCAGACTCTCTTCAAGACAAAACCTCACGCCCCAGATCATACGGTTATGAGTCCAAGTTCTCAGAGTGATTTTCCTGTCTTATAGGCATCGCCAGAAAATACTCCCATTACACTTTTTCAGAGTCATTCAGCAATCTGTTTGAGTCATTCCCAAGAAAAAATCTGAGCAATCATATCTTCCAAAATCGCTCACTTCGTCTCTATAATCTTCAGAGCAAGCTCACTATTTTCTATGATGATGGAATCTATAATTCCTTTGATAAACTTTTCCTTTGTTCCGTTTCTATCTGTCTCTGGATGAATATCCACAAAGGCATATATCTCTTTTTGCATTTTCGCAACTCACTCATCTTCAGAAAGCTTTATAGGATTTAAATCTCGGACTCTTTCGTATTCTGTATCTCAAAGCAGTTTCCGAAGAAGTGGCTCTGTCTTAGGATTCTTCTTTATTTCTTCTGTCAGTGTATGCGGATTTTCTTGGGCAAGTTTCAAATATTTCTCAGATTGTCTCTGAGATTCATTTTGTTTTATGGCTTCGGGATTGTCAGGAGGCAATGATCGCCTATCGAGAGATTCGGACATAGAGTATTGATATTTGTTTTGTATTTGATCGGACTATAAACCTGCAAGGAGTGTATCTATAGTAGCATTTTCTGATTTTCGTGTACCTGCCTCTTCCGTTTGTATCAGAAATTTTCGAAATAAGATATTTTCTATTTCGAGCTTTCATTTCTCAGTATCTATTTTTTGCATTCCACCCCATAGTATAGCTGTAAGTTCAGCAATTTGCTCTGACGAAATATCTCCACTTTCGATTCTTTTTCGAATGAGCGAAGCATATTCCCAGTCTTTCCCAAGAGAATCGAGAATTTCTATGAGTGGCGACACATTTGTACTCATAGAAAAAGTGTAGCAGAATACCTCAGAAAAGGCAAAAACTATACCTTTTTACTATTTTCAATCTTTTTAAGGCATCTTACTATGCGTTTTTCTCAATCACACCACCATCATTGTTCCAATGCTCTATTACATAGATCAACTACTTCTTGATACTTTTCTTGCTTTTCGAGAATGATTGCAAGTTGCTCATAGCCTGTATGAGTAGGGAGATCTGAATCAGCGTACTCTTCTTTGAAAGCAATTTTTGCTTTTGGGGCAATAGCAATTTGTTGACGACACGCCTCAACCGCTTTATCAAAGGCAAAGCTATCTATATTTCTAAAACGATAAAAAGTTTCCACTTTGCTATGATAAAAGAAATGGATATCTAAAATAGGAATTTCAGGAGTTATCATCTGCTCTCATTTTTCGAGCATTCGATAAGCAATTGATCTATCCTCTTCTTTTCGAAACCATCACGAGAGAGCAGAAAAGAGGCTCACGGCATTTTCAGAAGTCCAAGAAAGATCCCCTTCGATGAGATCTTTTCCGTCTCATCAAAGTGGGCTAAATACTTCTATGATATGATTCCTCTCATTCTCAGAAAAAGTGGATAACCACCAATCAGCCAATCATAGATATCCAATCGTTCCTTTTATTTGTGGTTGTTTCTTGAAAAAATTAAACATAGTTGAAAAGTTATATACGAGTCCATTATAGGAAAGTTTATAAAAATACCACTTTCAGTGAACTAACTAACCTCCTGCATTACTAAAGTATCAATAGAATCTTTTCATACCTCTTCAAGATAGCTCTGTACAGGACTTTTCTGCCTTTTTTCAATTGCAAAAGCCTTCTGGATTTCAAACTCTTTTACTTCGCTTGGGGATAAAAGCTCACAATATGTTCTCCAGAGATTTCCATACTGAGTGGTTTTTACTCTATGGTAAAGGGCTAGTGAGAATGTAACCTTCGCTTGGGAGTATCACCATTTGTCATAAAATCGAACTTTTTCGGATTTCGGTCCGAAAATACAAAAACTGCCCTCTGCGATGAAGGCGGTTTTTTTGTGTAATGGCTTTGGGATGTAGAAGTAAAATTTCAGCTTTAGTGCCACGGAGGAGGTAAAGAAACTTTAGCGGTGTTGGGAAAGTCTCCAGCTTGCTATGAATAATTCTGAATAAAAATTCTCGCATTTTCCGTATTCTCATATAATGACAGGGGTTTTTACCATGTTTTCATTTATGGATATACGTTCGCTCATACAAGAGATTAACCAAAATCCCGATGCTTTCGGGGAAATTATCGATGCGTACGAAGGAAAGCTTATTCGGTATATCATGGGTATTTCGGATACTTCCTACGAGGATGCGGAGAATATTCTGCAGGAGGTATTTTTGAGGGCTTACAGGCATATAAATGAATATGACTTAAAATGGAGTTTCTCAAGTTGGATATACAGAATCGCTCACAATACGACGGTGGACGAGTTTCGGAAAAACAAGAAAGACATATGAAACATATCCATCGACGATGAAGCCTATTCCGCCATTATTCAGTCTATCACGGACGGGAATTCTCCAGAGAAGGACCTCGTGAAGAAAGATATGAAAGACTGTGTCCAAAACGCGATTTCCCATCTCTCGGGCGAATATCGCGAAGCGATAATGCTCCGATGCATAGAAGGGTATTCCTACGAGGAAATCTCCGATATACTGCGTATGCCGACCGGGACAGTCAGCACGCTCGTCAATCGTGCCCGGAAACAGTTCCGAATCCTTCTGGAAAAATTCCATTGTAATCACTAATCCGTTTCCCTATGAAATCAACTACCGCAAAAGATTCCGTTCTTTCCCAGATACAAAAAGAACACCTCCGTCCTATTCCGAGGATATATTTTCAAGTGGCACGTATCATTCTCTGGAGCATTATCGCCAGTATCCTCTTTGTCGCCATATTTTTCGGACTCTTTCTATTGAATGATGCAACGGATCTCTTTCGTCTGGGGCGATACGGTACCGACGGCATGATCCCGTCTTTGTTCCCGAGCTTCTTTTGGGGTGTTCTCTTCCTGTCTTTTATACTCATCGGAATATTTTCCTTCCGCAAAACCACGAACGGATACCGATATACGATTCTGAAAAATTGTATAATCTTCTTGGGAATAGTTCTCCTCGGAGTCGGAATTTTCCGGTTCCTCGGAGTTGGGCCTCTTATGCACGCCTACCTTGCGGAAAATATCCCATTCCTTTCCGATACGGTCTATCGAATGTCCTCATGGAACGAACCGGAGAATGGACGAATCGCCGGAACGATTCAATCTCGCGACACAGATAGTATTCTCTTACAAAGTCTGGATGGAAAAACCTGGAAAATATATATCGCGACTGCCTCTCGCGGAGAGTTGGTAAAAATAGAAATGGGAGAAAAAGTGAGAATTTTCGGTACTATGAAATCGACCGATTCTTTCGAAGCGGATCGTATTTTCCCATGGTTCGGACAAGGAGGAAAAAAAAGATTTTTTCAATTTTTTGAATAAAATTTAAAGAGGGTTTCGTATAAAGAAGTGAGCAAAGGAAAAAAACCTTTCTCATGATTTACTTCTTTATTTTAAAATATATGAAAACCAAAACTTTTATAATTTCTGGTATAGTAGCTGGATGACTTCTTATTAGCACCGTCTTCGTGACATTTGCTACAGGGTACAACAGATTCTGAACCATGGTGAATGGCAAAAATACGCAAGCGATTCATTATAATTCTGGTTCAGTTCAATCACACTCAGAATTACTGGCAAGTATTCCTACATCCCCCTTATCCGAGGCGGAGAAACTCGCACTTTCCTACGGATACAGCGAAGAAATGGTCGCACGGGACGCGTATAATTATTTCTATTCTCTCTACAAGATCGAGACTTTCCAGAGAATCGCAACTTCCGAACAACAACATATGGACGCGGTAAAAACACTTCTGGATCGATATTCTCTCCCTATCCCAACCGGATACGGAACACTAGAGAGCACATTTGATACACTCAAAGCCGAAGGGGAAAAATGAGCGAAAGAAGCTCTGGAAGTCGGACTCAAGATCGAGATGCTCGATATCGACGATATCGCGAATACTATCAAAAATACCGATAACGATGATCTAAAAGCAGTATTTCTCAATATCGGAGGAGCTTCCTACAACCACCTCCATGGGTTCTCTAAAGGACTTTTCACTAACGGTTACACTCAAACAGTCGATATTTCGAAATACCTCTCAAATGAAGAATTATCGAGCAAAGGGCCACTCCAATACAAGCTTGCCGATACACTTACAAAAGAGGGTGTAAAACTTCCTGAAATATCCGCATCAATGAACAAGGATCAATGAGTAGGACATAAGGGAAACGGCGGACAAGGGCAACACGGAAACTCTCGTGAATATAAGCAATAATTTATCAGAAGAATAGGTGAGATAATATACCCTCGCCTATTTCTTCTTTCTATCTCATAACTTTTATCTTCTATGAAAAATCTTGCAAATCTTTGACTTATAGATCGATTCGTTCGATTAATACTTGCCGAAGCACTATTTATCGGGGCATTTTTCTGGACATTCTGAGTTCTGCAATTCGTCGGGTATACCCTTGTGGGAATATTACTCATAACGGGTATATCAGGGTTCTGTCCGCTCTATAGCTTGCTCAAAATACGAACCGATAGTACTGTTTCCAGGACACGTCCATGACTCATAACTTTTATGATTATCGTCCTCGTCGGAACTCCTATTGCCGGAGTGTATGCGAGCGTATTTTTCACAAAAAAAATCTTCATCGAAGATTACAATATAATGAATCAATATTACAAGCAGACGTTGTTTTATTCTGGAAAAGAAAAACGAGATGAAACCATATCGAATTATGAGTTACTCATCCCGAATTTTGCTCAGTTTCAGCAGAAGTATTCCAAATATCGTCCCTATGTACTGCGAGAGGATACTCAATTTGGAAGCGATATAGAGAAAGCCCAATCTCTCATCCTCACGCTCGATACGGCGGTACATACTGGAGATCTCATTGCGACACACAAGACACTCGAACAAGTTCGTCCTATATTTCAAGATATTTTAAAACGAAATGGATTTTCCATGCTCGCCGTGGCACTGGTAGATTTTCATGACTCTATGGAAAAAGTTATCGATGCTGCAGACAAAAAAGACTCTCTTCTACTGCTTGAAACCTACAAAGAAGCAGATGAGAAACTCAAGGCGGTCGAGACGGAAGTAAATGACACGGAAATTGTTCAGATACGCACGAATCTCGAAAAACTCAAGAGTTCCGCGGAGGCTGGAAAAAATGATATCCTCTCCGAACAAGCCCAAGAATTGAAGGCAAGTTTTGTAAAAGTGTATCTGAAACGTGGATAGTGGGTAGGTAAAAAAATGTCTGACGAAGTTGGATGAGCCACCATTTGCATATAGAAAGTCCCGTCCGAAAAGATGGGACTTTTATGTGCGTGTTCATCAAATTTTTACACTTCGAAATCAACTAACCCCGCAGCAAGCTGTCCCCTCACTCATTCGACTTCACTCAAG
>JAVHPT010000029.1:0-809 GCA_036170735.1 Patescibacteria group bacterium
AAATATTCTCTCCCTCAGTTTCAAAACTATGAAAAACTTTTTAAAAAACAAAATGCTTAAGAGAACCCTGTTTGGATTATCACTGGCCTTGGTGATGATTGGCGGGGTTTTTATTTATCAGGCTTTAGCGGTGGTAACCACGGTTACTATTACTAGTCCGGTCACTACCCAATACAAACAATCCGGTCAAACCGTGACTGTTAATTTTAATGTTACTGCAAACGCCACTACCACGGGAGATATTAAGATTGAAATCTATAATGGAACACATCAAAATACTCCAGATCAAACCTCGGAGAGTGGTTTGATAATTGGTACTGCATCTCTTTCTCGTAGTGTAAGTCTTGATGCCGGGTTAGCAGAGGGAACATATAATCTAAAAGTTTCAGTACGTCAACCATCAGGCGGTGCTTGGGTTTCTTCGGCCGTAAGTTCGGGAATAATTGTAGTTGATAATACTCCGCCCGCTACTCCTGTTATTTCTTCGATTGCCACTGACAATTATATTAGCGACGCCGAAAAAGCAGCCATCATTGTCGCTGGTACTGCTGAATCCGGATCGACTGTCAATATTTCATTAACTAATGGAGCGACAGTTACTGGTTCAGGTACTGCCAGTGCAGGTAACTATAGCATTACAATCGATGGCACAACTCTAACTGACGGGACAATCACTCCTTCAGTCACCGCCACTGATGCTGCCGGAAATGTAAGTAGTGCGGCCGTTACACCGACTGCGACTAAAGATGTAATTGCTCCGACTGCCCCAACGGCAGTGACCTTTACTGCTACTGGTGGAACGGTTGTTG
>JAVHPT010000029.1:909-3316 GCA_036170735.1 Patescibacteria group bacterium
CGGGAAACTCAACTGCAAGTACTGTGAGTAATCCAACAGTTGCTACTGATTGGGTAGTACCAACAATTACGAGTACTGCTCCAGCAACAAATGCTTTCAGAAAAGTTGAAACAGTGAGCTACACACTAAGTGAGGCTGGTGCTGCGGGAACAGCTATTATCACTGCTTCAAGCACAGGAGGTGTTGCTGATGCTGTGGTTCACACTTGTACCTTGCAAGGAACGGCGTTGACTGGTGCGGCTCATACTGATTTAGCTTTAGCAACTAATGCGAATGCGTGTGTGAGTTGGGCAAGTCCTTTAGTAAGTGGTTCAATTTATACATTCACATTTAATTCAAGTGATGCGGCAGGAAATCCTGCAACAACAATTTCAAATACCGGAGTGACCTATGATACTGGTGCTCCAACACTTTCTACCGTAACTATCGCATCAAATAATGCAAGCACAACACTTGCAAAAACAGCAGACGTGGTCACTCTTACATTTGTAGCAAGTGAAAATCTTACAGCATCTCCAACAGTTACGTTTGCTACCAATCCTGCTGCTTCTGTTGTTCAAGGAAGTGATGCACAGCATTGGACTGCTACTTATACAATGGCAGGGACTGAGGCTGAAACAGCCATTCCGTTTACCATTAACTTTACTGATATAGCGACAAATCCAGGAGTGCAAGTTACTGCAACTACAAATTCAAGTTCGGTGACATATGACAAGACAGCTCCGACTGCCCCAACGGCAGTGACCTTTACTGCTACTGGTGGAACGGTTGTTGCAAATACCGCAAATACTACCAATACAAACTTCACTGGAGGAGCAAATATTACTGCTGGTCAGGCAACGAATGGTCATGCCGAATTATTAATTGGTGGTGTTTCATTCCCAACTCCAATATTAGACAACACTATATTAGTGGGGGATACTTCAGTTACTTTTAATGCAGGTTTAGCCAGTAATAGTGCTGTTCAAACTGCACTTGCTGCCGGTGGAGTATTGAGCGTCAAAATATATGATGCTGCGGGAAACTCAACTGCAAGTACTGTGAGTAATCCAACAGTTGCTACTGATTGGGTGGTACCAACATTTTCTTCTGTTGCACTTGGATTGGATGAATATGTAAATAGCACAGAAACTGGAACGGGAGTAAATATCATAATTACAACAACTGGACTAGAAGATGGACGAACTGTCTCATGTTCTATTAGTGATGTTGGCTCAGCACATACCGTTGGCCCAGTGACGGGTGCAATTGGAACTAACGCGGTAACAATTGCTTCAACTGCATTAACGGCATTGAATGATGGATTGTTAACCGCGACCTGTAATGTGTCCGACGTTGCGGGAAACCCAGCAGTTGCAGGAACCGATACCGCGACGAAAGATGTAGTGACACCAACACTTCCTGTTGCGAATATTGTCGGTTCAACAATCCAAGGTGCTAATGACACCATTACTTTAAATTTTGACGGGCTTGTTCAACCTCAAGACGGTACTTGGTCTGCTAATGACATTGAATATATTAAGAGTCCAGCAACTAGCTCCGCCTTTACGCTGACCAATGCCACTTTTAGTCCAACCTCGGGAGCAACCACAACTCTTACTATTACTTTAAATGAGGCAACAGATAATATGTTCTTAAGAAATGGAAATATTATTGTCGTTAAACCCGCTTTAAATAAAATTCAAGATGCCGCTGGAAACTTTGTAGCTAATACCGATGTGACTGGTACAGTCGCAAATAGCGGTGACGCTGCTCAACCATCAGTCGCGCTAACATATACTAGAACTGGAGATGGAAGCGTTGTTTCTGGAAATGTATTTCCTGGTGAAGGAATTAAGATTACCGCAACGTTTAGTGAGGCAATGTATGCAGCCACTCCGCCAACAATTGCCGTTGATACCCCAAGTACTGATTTAGCGGCCAGTGCGATGACAAAAACATCGTCTACGGTATGGTATTACGATTGGACGGTTCCATCTGATTCTCGACCGGAAGCGCAGGGAACTGCCACCTCTACTATTAGCGGAACTGATTTAGCGGGGAATTCCAACACAACTGCAACTAATAGAACTCTTACAATTGATTCTATTGCTCCGATTGTAAATACTTTTACGGCCACTTCAATTACGTCAACCGGAGCCTTACTTACCGTCACAACTAATGAAAATGCGACTTGTAAATATGCAAATACTGAACTTGATTATGCCAGTATGACCGCAATGTCTACAACAACTGGTGTTACTACTCACTTAAAAACACTTAGTGGATTAGTCGCAAACACAATATATAATTATTATGTTCGTTGTGCCGACGCCTCCTCAAATACAATGGTAGCTTCCGCTCATGTTGGATTTACAACCTCAGCCGGCGCCGACGTTACCGCTCCGGTATTAACTAATATTCAAGC
>JAVHPT010000030.1:0-41058 GCA_036170735.1 Patescibacteria group bacterium
ATCCGGTTCCGGAGGCAATCCCATGATGACACAACTTTCCCATGAAGATCAAACCATATTTACACAGATTATGAATGCACGAAGAAACGGCGATACTCAACTAGCTGATTAGCTACAAGCTCAACTACAACAAAGATATCCAAATATAATGTTTGCTAGGAGATCTCCATCTAGTGCTAGGATCTGAAGTAGTAAATTCTGGAAGCACCAACTAAGTTCTAATTTTCATTATTTCCTTGCTTTTATTGTGTTCCCAATATAATAGACCATACCCTATGGTTACCTATTATGACGAGTTATAAATCAAAACTTCAATTGAACCTCAAAAAGGCTCAATGAACCCTCAGAAAAGTAGAAAAGCTCATGGAAAAAGATGCCTACTGTGCAAATATCGCCCATCAGGTAAATGCCGCCATGTGACTTCTTCAGAGTCTCAATCGTGAACTCCTCAAACATCATCTTGCCTGTTGTGGATCTACGAAACTTTCTGATAACTATCCAGAAAAAGAAGCATTTATCGAGGAGCTTGTACGGACTTGGGATGTCGCCACTCGTAAATAAAACATTATTTATCTCTATGAGATACCTTCTTTCCTTTATTCTTACATTTCTTATAACTCTTCCAAATTGTGGGATGGTTTTTTCGGGTACAATAAACAAGATGCTGCCTCTTATAAATAAGGAGATGCCATTTGTAATGATGTCGAATGATGGAACTCTTTCTTCAGGAAGTGGTAGTATCGAATCCGAGCTTTATAATTGTTGTCCGAATGCTTACAATAATATTCTAGAGAGGGATATCGCTCCTCTTCAAACGGTGGAAGATGTCTCTACGTTCACTCATATAGGGAACTCTCCACTCGAAAATTATCTGATAGCAGATATTGAAGACTCTCCATGCTCACTCTATCGTCCGGACTCTCCACCAGATCCTTCTGAATATTGTTCCCTCATCGGACATTCCGTCAAACATCTTGATTAAAATATAGTATCTATCCGCTTTTTTATAATGGTCATTTTTGTACCAATTTTAGAGCGGATTTCTATGTCTCTATTTTTTAAAAAACTTGTCTGTATGAAACAATCCAAAACATTTCCTGTAAAAGGAATGCACTGTGCTTCATGTGCGAATATCATCGAACGAACATTCAAAAAAATCCATGGAGTTAATGAAGTCTCCGTGAACTATGGTACTGAATCTATAAAAGTTTCTTTTGATGATACGGCCATCAATCCAGAATCTCTCTCTGGAAAGATAGAGCCTCTCGGATATTCACTCGTTATCCCAATAGCAGAACCTATGGGGATGAGTGAAGATGAACACAGGAAACATCTCGGGCTGAGTCAGCAAAAGAAAGAAAAACTTGCTGAACTCAAAGATATGAAGGTAAAGTTACTCTCGGTAATTCCTCTTGCTATTGTTAGTATATTTGTGATGGGATGGGATACTTTCGCTCAGCTCAGTATCACTCCTCCAATGCCATATATCTGGAAAGAGTTCTTTCATCACCTCCTTCCGATATTTGCCACGTATACACTCTTCATTGTTGGGAAGCCATATCTCCTCGGACTCTATCGATTTCTCCGTTATGGAAAAGCAAACATGGATACATTGATTGGACTTGGTACATCCATTGCATTTCTCTATAGCTTCATTGTCAGTGCCTTCGAAGAGCCTCTTACTCCATATATCAATGTTGCATATACGTACTATGATGTCACAATTGTTGTCATTACTTTTATTGCCCTTGGGAAATATCTTGAAACTCGATCAAAATTTAAAACTGGTGATGCTATAGAAAAACTTCTCGGGCTCCAGGCAAAAACAGCGCTTATCCTGCGCGATGGGGAAGAGCTGGAAATCCCAATCGACCAAGTTCTCGTTGGTGATATCCTGATAATAAAACCAGGGAACAAGATACCTGTAGATGGCGTTATTGTGGAAGGGTCATCATTCGTGGATGAGTCAATGATTACTGGTGAGCCGATTCCACTAGAGAAAGATACTGGATCAAACGTGGTCGCAGGAACAATGAATACCATAGGATCATTTACCTTTCGTGCTACAAAGGTTGGATCGGAGACACTTCTCGCACACATCATAAAAATGGTAGAAGACGCACAGGGAAGTAAGGCACCGATTCAAGCTCTTGCAGATAAGATCTCTGCTATATTTGTTCCGATTGTTCTTATTCTAGCATTTCTTGCTCTTGCAATATGGATTTTCGTTGGTACATATTATCTTGGATTCTCAGAGGCACTCAGTCTCGGTCTTTCATCATTTGTTGGAGTTCTTGTTATTGCCTGTCCTTGTGCGCTCGGACTTGCTACACCAACTGCTATTATTGTATGAGTAGGAAAGTGAGCGGGTGAAGGAATCCTTATCAAGGATGCCTCAACCCTTGAGAAGCTCCACGGAGTCAATGTGATTGTCATGGATAAAACAGGAACTATTACCAAAGGAAAACCAGAACTCATGAATGTGATCAATCACTCGGATATGAGCGATGAAAATCTCCTGTCCATAATTGCCTCTCTGGAAAGCAAGTCCGAGCATCCAGTTGCTCATGCTATTGGAATAGGAGCTAGAGAACGCGGTATCAATCTCCGGAACATAGAAGAATTCGAAAGTATCAAGTGAAAAGGTCTCAAAGGAATGATCGATGGCACTGAGTATTATGGTGGAAATATGAAGCTCATAACAGATCTCTGATTATCATTTGATGCTGCATCTCTTGCAGAAGAAACAAAACAAGGAAAAACTCCAGTTATCCTTGCCACAAAAGATACCGTACTCTGAGTTTTCCTCGTGGCAGATACGGTTAAGTCCGAATCACGAGAGGCAATACAAGCACTGCATGTTCTTGATATCAAGGTCATTATGCTCACAGGTGATGATAAAAATACGGCACAGTTTATTGCAGACCAAGTTGGTATCGATGAGATCATCGCGGAAGTAATGCCGGAAGATAAGCTCAACACCGTGAAAAGACTCCAAGGAGAATGAAAGATCGTTGCCATGACGGGTGATGGAATCAATGATGCTCCAGCTCTTGCTCAAGCAGATATTGGGATTGCAATGGGAACTGGAACTGATGTGGCGATTGCCTCAGCGGGGATCACGCTTCTCGGAGGAGATATGTCCAAGCTCGTAAAAGCAGTGAAACTCTCTCGGTTGATCATGGCAGGAATCAAACAAAATCTCTTTTGGGCCTTTTTCTACAATCTCATCGGTATTCCTCTTGCTGCGGGACTATTCTATCCGATATTTTGATGGACGCTCTCTCCTGTATTTGCAGGACTTGCTATGGCATTTTCCAGTGTATCCGTTGTCTCGAATTCACTTCGTCTCAAGACGAAGAAACTATAACATAACCCTCAAGTACTCATGAAAAAATACACCTATCATATCTCAGGAACACACTGTCCTTCTTGTAAAATCCTGATTGAAGATATTCTCTCGGAAGACTCAGATATCCATGATGCAAGAGTAGATATAAAAACTGAAACTCTTACTCTCACTACAGAAAATAAAGATGAATATGTGCTTGCTAATGAACTTACGACCACACTCCAATCCCACGGGTATATAGTCTCAAAAGAAAAGATCGAATGAAAAAAGAGTGACAATGACGTCTTTTGGCAGGCTCTCCCAATTGGCCTTGTTTTCCTTATAGTCTTCTTTTTCCTACAAAAGTCAGGAATCCTGAATCTCGGAATCGGCGGAACTATTACACCTATCACCGCTTTTCTCATCGGACTTATTGCATCTGTTTCGAGTTGTCTAGCTGTCGTTGGTGGACTCGTTCTCTCCCTCTCAGCCAAAGTGGCTCAAGATGATCAGAAAAATAAGAAAGCTATCTTTTTTTTCCATACTGGTCGACTTATCGGATTTACGCTTCTTGGTGGACTCCTTGGTCTCCTCGGGAAAAGACTTGGAGTGAGCTTCACTTTCTCAAGTATCCTTGGAATACTAAGCTCGATTATCATGATACTCCTTGGACTCAATCTCGTTGGGGTACTAAAGAAAAGCACTTTTACCCTTCCAAGCAGTATTTTTACGTTCTTTCGTAGATTAGAACATGCTGCTCCCGCTCCTATTCTTATTGGTGTTGGAACCTTTTTCCTTCCTTGTGGTTTTACTCAGTCGATGCAGGCAATAGCTCTTGCAAGCTGATCGTTTATTTCTGGATCGCTCATTATGTTTGCGTTTTCATTTGGAACGCTCCCCGTCCTTGCTCTTCTTTCTTTTAGCTCTGTCTCTTTCTCAAAATCTCGATATGCCCCGCTCTTCTTTGTATCAGCAGGTATCGTTGTTATCGGTCTTGGCGTCTTTTCTTTCCTCGGTGGGCTTGCAGGAATCGGAGCTATCCGTCCACTTTTTAATATGTAATATCTATCTCTATGTGAAAAAAACTCTCTATTGCCATATCTCTTGGTCTTATCATCGGAATCCTTTATCTCTTTGGAAACCAATTACCCTCCAAAAAGAGTACAAATATTCCTTCTCAGATTACCAATATTTCCTCACAAACTGGAGACACTAGTGATTATGCTAGTAATCCTTCCGGGGACAATACAACTACATCCAGTTCAAATGTCACCATAAAGGACGGCGTGCAATATATCGTAATCGATGTGAAACAAGGATATTCTCCACGTATTACAGAAGCAAAGTGAGATATACCCACGAAACTTATAGCGAAAACGAATGAAACATATGACTGTTCGTCATCGCTTGTAATCCGTTCAATTGGGTATCAGAGTTCTCTCCCAGCAACTTGAGAAACAACAGTCGATCTTGGGACACCAAAATCAGGCGGAACACTTGATGCAACCTGCGGAATGGGAATGTACAGCTTTCAAATCAATTTTCACACATAAATTTCCATATGTTTTTTTTGATTTTCAACAGGAGTATTTGTTTGAAAATTTCGAAGGATAGCTTATATTGCTCATTAGAAAAGTGTGATGCTATTATCTGGTGGAATAAATCTATATGATAAGACTAGAGCGTAGTCAATATCTCCCTTTCTCTTCCTTATTATAAACTAATTCTGTGTGGTAGAAGGTACATTCACCGATATTCTTCGACCCAAAACGCAAACGCTGGTCACATATAAAATGATAGATATATATTACCTTTCTTGTCGTTTCTGCTATTTTTACTGTACTCCTTCTCAGTATCCTGATCAATCCCGTTCTTGCTACCCTCACACTTCCTCATTCGAGTTTTCTCCCAGATGGATGATATATCACCGCAGGACTCAAAGATGAATTTTTCGTATAGACAAAGCTTGCAAAGGAAAAAGCGAAGTTGGTAGAAGAAATGAAGGGATAAGAAACCATCAGCAAAACACATAAACTTATCTCATCCGGAACAGGAAATACTGTGAAGATGGGGTACTTCGTAAACTGGGATGATGCGAGTTTCTACTCTCTAAAAACAAATCTTGATACACTCGATATCGTTGCTGGTGAATGGCTCCATCTCCTTGACGGAAGTGGAAATGTCACCATAGATAGTGCTGATCGAGAATCTTTAGTGATAAACTATGTCCGAAGTCATAAACCACAGACAAAGCTTCTCGCGCTCATAAACAATTACAACGAGCAAGCATGATGGGATGCCAATGAACTTGCGAAGTCTCTCTCTACCAAAGAAAATCGAGGCAAAGATCATTTCCAGTATCCTTACACATATTCAGAAATACAAACTCGACTGAGCAAGTATCGATTTAGAAAATGTTTCAGACAAAAGCCAAAGTGATCTCATCGAGTTCATGAAAGAACTCACAACGGAATTACACACCTACAATCTCATAACAACCATCAATCTTCCAACAGGAAATGACTCTTTTGATTACAAGAAATATGCGGAAAATAGTGACTATATTATCCTTATGGCATATAACGAACAGTGGTCTACGAGCACTTCTGGTCCAATCGCAAGTATTGATTGGTTCCGAAAAGTAATACAAACAACAACAAAAAGAGTTGGATCAAATAAAGTCATCGTAGCACTCTGAAGCTATGCATATGATTGGCCCGATGGGTATGAAAGATACTCAGACCAAAACGTTCGAAGAGGCAATGCTCACAGCGAAAGAATCTGAAGGTGAGATTACTATGGATGAAATTCTCTCAATCCAACCTTTGATTATGCTGAAGATGATGGAAAGGTTCATCATGTCTGGCTCCTTGATACAACCACCGTCTTTAACGAAGTACTGATAGCAAATGAGTACAAACCTCACGGATATGCCATCTGGAGACTTGGAAGTGAAGATCCATCACTTTGGTCACTATTCCGTGCTCCCGTTTTAGATGAACATATGGCACAGTCCCTTACAGGAATTGAGTTTCACTATGATGTTGGTTATGACAGTTTTGGTAATCTATCAGAAACAATAAAAAAAGAAGAAAGGCAGCGCTACACACACCAATCTTTCATTAGCGGTTATCATTCCATCATACAATGAAGCGAAGGTAATCAATGAAACTATTCGATCACTTCTCGCCTCAAAGCATCATAAAAACTTTGAAATCATCGTTGTGATGATAGCTCTACCGATAATACCCTCGACGTCGTCATTGTATTACCGTTGTTCCTGGTACTGTTGGTGCCTGGTGTACAGATCTTGTCAGGCAAGCTTGAGGATTTAGTGGTGATACTCTTACGGAAGTCTCTGATCTTACTATATCTATCAGTAAACTCGGATATCGTATTCTCTATGAAGAAGACGCTATTGGACTTACCGAAGCGCCCGATACCGTTCGTGGATTTGTTCGTCAGAGATACAGGTGGATGTTCTGAACATTTCAGGCTGTATGGAAACATCGAAATGCAGTATTTCGTCCAAAATATAGGTGGCTTGGCCTTTTTGCTCTTCCAAATATTCTCCTCTATCAGATCGTTTTTCCGCTTATTTCCCCCATTATGGATCTCACGATGATACTCAGTATTATCTCCACATTGATAGATCGTTTTGCTCACCCGTCAACCTTCTCTCCAGATTCTCTTGAGAAAGTCCTTTTTTACTATGCCATGTTCCTATTTGTAGACTATATTACGGCATTTATCGCATTTTCCCTCGAAAAGAGAGAGGACAAGACACTCCTCATTTGGCTTTTTCTCCAGAGATTTTTCTACCGACAACTCATGTATGTTGTAGCCATTCGATCGATTCTATCCTCGATGAAGTGACACGAGGTATGATGGAATAAGCTCGAGAGAAAAGCAACAGTGAAGAGCATGTAAGAAGCTCAAGCAATAAAAAAATACTTCCCAAATTGGGAAGTATTTTTTTTTATTCATCTTCAAGTAACTGGAATGTCCCTACCATATTCTTCACGGTATGATGCAGTGGCGAGAGTGTTATATTTTTTGGTAATTTTCCTCTGATAATACCACAGGTCATAACTATCGGAACCTCTGCAGAGAGAGCCAGCTGATAAGCGGCATCAAGCTTCATAGGAACATATATATCTGCTTCGTATGCAAGCATGAGCTTCTCAACATCTGTATCCTCTGGAACGCTATCCACCACAATCCCTCACACAGAGAGACCATAGTCTTCCACATAGTAATCCTTTTGTTCATTGAATATCTCGAGGAAATGACCAGATCCAAGAAATTTATCACGATTTTCTTTATAGATTTCTGCTTCTTGGATATGAGGATCATACGTAAGGAATACGTTTGGAAGAATAATATCCCCAACTTCATGAACAATATCGATAGATTCTCCAAAAAAAGGAAGATATAATCGCTCAGGTACATAGTTTTCGAGAGTCCAATCGACGATATCTTTGATCTGTTTTTTCTCGTTAAAAATGAGAATCCACTTCTCACGTTTGTAGACAAAAAACTCTCCCTCCTCTTCGGTAAATCTCTCAAGTGAGAGGACTGAAAGAAAGGCATCTCGAACTTCTTGGTCTTGAGCAATGATAACTCGAAGCATAGTTTTTATGGTTAGAAAGCTTAAATTCTTGATTTTTAGCAATGCAAGGATATTATGAAAAAGACACAAAAAAGCAAGGCTTGAGGAAAAACCTAAAACAAAAAGAAAACTATATATACGGGGAATAATACGATTCATCAATTATGGCACATAACTTATAACTATTTTGGATACTTTTACTCTCGTTTCCTGACTCCTTCTTGGACTCATTATCGGTATGGCACTCATGCGAATATTATTCTTCTTTGAGTATAAGAATATTAAGAAATCCACTATCAGAGGATCGAAAAACCAGATTCTTGGAGAACTCTATGAGAAGATTCTTCCAGCACTCCCAAACTTCCCATATGCACCGAAAGATATGGTCTTCGTAGGGAAGTGATGCGATTACATCATATTCGACGGTCTCACGGAAGGGAGGCTTCGGGAAGTTATATTCCTTGAACTCAAAAGTGGGAATGCCACAATAAACTACAATGAGAAGGCTATAAAGTCTGTTATTGATAGGAAACATGTCCGATTCAGTGAATACCGAATTGGAAGTGTAAAAAATAAGGAATAATTGTATTTTATAGAGAAAACTGATAATATGCACCGTAAGTGTTTTGAACTCTTGATCTATTAATTTTTAGTTACCCATGATTCTCCTCTCAACTTCATCTCTCTCTGGATACTGACTCCATAAGACACTCCTCCTTGCAAAAGAGGCGGAATACGATGGTATAGATATTTCTATAGATTTTGACACATTTGATTCATACAATGCCGACTATATAAGCTCTCTGGTACAGTGAGTGAATATTCCCATTCTGAGTGTAACTGCGCCAGAAAGGAGACTTACCAAGAAGCAATTTGATCTGATTCTCTCTCTAGCATCAGACCTAAAGGTAAATGTTGTAAATGTTCACCCACCTCATCGTCTTGATAAAGAAAAGGATTGGTTTTGAGACTACCTCAAAATTATGCAATCAAAATATCCAAATATCACCATCAATATTGTCAATGCTCCTCCAAAAACCTGGCTTTTTATCATCTCTGAATATGGAGATGCGCGTCCAGAAACGATCAAAAAGATCACAGAACACACAGCACTCTCAATTGAGAATGTCGATCCAGCAAGTTGAGTAGACCTCATGAAGACATTTGTGCTCCTTGGAACAACCATGAACTTTATCTATCTCTCTGATAAAACAGAAGAGAGTGACTGACTATTCCCTGGAGAAGGAACCATGCCACTTGAGAGCCTACTTATCAAGCTCAAGGAACTTGAATACCATGGATATTTTTCTCTTGATGTAGATCCAAGATCTCTCGATGTAGGAGATGACGCTATGGTTATAAAACGTCTTCAAAGTGCAAAGAAGTTCCTGTTCAAGTACTTTAGCTAGACGCGAGATTATGGACACTTCCCATCAAGACGAGGAATATATTTACCATAACTTCATCAACTTCACCAACCGGTAGCTCAAAAAGAGCTTTTAATATAATCACAAGAAGCAGGCAATTCTCCCTCATTTTCATCGAGAAGATAAGGAACATTCCATGGATCACGGTGATATTTTCTTGCTTCACCTACATCATGTCATCCCAATATAAAGATACGATCAATGGCAGTAAACCATCTCATAGCACAAACATGCGTATCAGATACCTCTAACAGAGATCCTGTATATGCTCATCAAGATCCTGGAGGCCTACAACTACAATCTGAACATCAACTGAGGGTAATATATCTTAGAGCGAGATCCATATTAATTCTCGCATCTTCTATAGCTTGTTGGATATTTCTCATGGCTATCTTCGTTTGAGCCTGTTTTGCCCGCTCAAAATACATTTTCGAGATCGATGGCATGATAGTTGCTAAAATAGTAATAATAGCGATGACCACCATGAGCTCGACAAGTGTGAATCCCTTATGAAGAGAGAGAGACATATATCCAAATTAATGAGTAAATATCTTCATAGCCCGAAGTTTTCCTTCAACGGTTGATTCGATCTCAAGACGATCCCGGAGAAAGATATTACCTTTCTGAGCAAGTATTGATAAAACAAGCTTATCATTGTACTCGAGACGATTGGTAAAATCTTCGAGTGACATGATGGCATATTTTACTTTCTTTCCAAAAAATGTCTTCTCAAGGAAGTTATTGAACTCTATCTTATCGAGTTCACCGATGATAAATATATCAACGATATTATTAGTTGTCTCATTTCGAAAATCTAGGATACCATTCGATATGGTAACGAGATCAAGCATTTTACGTCACTTAAAGAATTCCTTAATCGGAACCATCACATCATAAGACTTCAAGAACATTTCAACGATCTCATGATGGATAGGGCAATTGTGATTCATCTGGTAATACTTCTTCTTATTCTGCTCATATGACTTCAATATACCAAGGGCTTCAAGATTCATGAGTTCTCGACGTACAGCATTGATCTGCTCATCAACTTCACGACAGAGCTCACGAATAAAGAATCCCATGCTAGAGCGTAAAACCACGTCCTCAATCACAAGTTTTTCAAGAAGTTTCACTCGCGAACGCGAGCCAAAAAGTTTTACGAGATCCACGGTTTTTGGTGAACAAAGAAATTATACTGTCCCCGAGTATATGAGAAAGAATATGAAATGCAAGCTTTGGATAGACTTTTTTTGAGTTTTCGCTACACTCTCTCGCATGGCAAAACTCAACCCCGCACAACTTGAAGCCGTCCTGACTATAGACGGCCCTCTCCTCATCAATGCATGAGCCTGATCAGGAAAAACTCATACAATCACTGAACGTGTTGTCTACATGATACAAGAGAAACATATTGATCCTCGTTCTATTTTTTGTGTTACCTTCACGAATAAGGCAGCTCGCGAGATGCGAGAGAGAATTGCCCAGAAACTCTGAATCAATCCAGATTGAGTCAATCCATTCCGCAACCACCGCCTTCCAATTATCGGAACATTCCACTCTACAGCAGCTTTCTTTCTTCGAATGTTTATTGATAAGCTCGGTTATGGGAAAGACTTTGTGATCTATGATAGTGACGATTGTCTTCGAGTTGTAAAGGAAATCATGAGAGAACAAAATGTGGATGAAAAAGAATTCAATCCTCGAGGAGTTCATGGGATGATATCGCAGACAAAAGGGAAGGGAATGAATCCTTCGGAATTTGCTGTTACGGTTGACTCCTATTTCTGATCCGTTGTTCTTGAGGTATATAAGGAGTACTATATACGACTCAAGAAGAATAATGCTCTTGATTTTGATGATCTTCTTCTCCTTTTTCGACGAATCCTTGATTTTGATGATGTCCTCACTTATTTCCATGATCGCTTTCATTACTTCATGGTGGATGAATATCAAGATACCAATGCACTCCAATATGAGACTATCCGTATCCTTGCAAGTAAGACGAAGAACCTCTGTGTTGTAGGTGACGACTGGCAATGAATCTATTCATGGAGAGGTGCTGATATCAAGAATATTCTCTCATTTAAGAAGGATTATCCTAATGCAAAAGTTATCAATCTCGAGGAAAACTATCGTTCTACACAGACAATTATCAACGCGGCAAATGAAGTGATAAAAAACAATACCAATCAAATGAAGAAAACTCTTTTTACATCAAATCCTGTTGGTGCAAAGATATGCATTATTGAATGAGTTGATGAGAAACATGAAGCCGATCTGATCGCAAACAAGATTAAGGATTCTATTTCCGATGATTCTCATAGTTTTGATCCCGCCTTGGCGAGAGAAGAATCCAATCTGGATCCTTCAAAAATTCAAGATGACACAACAAAAATGTCCTATTCAAGTTTCTCTATTCTCTATAGGACGAATGGACAATCACGTCTTATAGAAGAAGCTCTTATTCGGAAAAATATTCCCTATCGGGTCTTCTGAGGAATGAAATTCTATGAACGAAAAGAGATAAAAGATATTCTTGCATATATTCGCATCATATATAATCCAAGTGATATCGTGAGTCTCAAGCGAATTATCAATATCCCAAGTAGGAAGATCGGGGAACGAACACTCGAGGAACTCATGTCGGTCCTATGAGAAAACCATCTCACTATCTTTGACCTCGTAGAAAATTATCATTATCTCGACTCTCTCTCAACGGCAGGACAAAAGTGAGTGATACAATTCCTTACTCTCTATGGCGGCCTGAGAAATATCGCAAAAGAGAAAACAGTTCATGAACTTATGGGTGCACTCATCAATCGAGCAGGATACCAGGAATATCTAAAAGCAGAGTATACCGAGGATGAATATGAGTGAAAAGTGGAAAATATAGAAGAGTTTCAGAGTATGGCAACACGCTACGATGGCCTCCTCTACCCAGAAAATTTGGCACTATTTCTCGAAGATATTGCCCTAATCACAGATCAGGATCGAGACAATAGTGAACAATGATCAGCAAACGGATTTGTTTCACTTATGACAGTTCATCTTGCGAAATGACTCGAATTTTCTCACGTCTTCATTGCTGGAGCCGAGGAGTGACTCTTTCCTCATTCACGTTCCCTCCTTGAATCCTCGGCACTCGAGGAAGAGCGTCGTCTCATGTATGTTGCCATCACTCGAGCAAAGGAGATGCTCTATATCACTCGGGCTCATGAGCGATACACGTTCTGAAGCTATAGTGCCAACCCAAAGAGTCGATTCGTGAAAGAAATCCCTGAAGAATATCTCGAAGTAGACACCAATCGATGAAGTGCACAAAGCATATTTGGGACTGGAACCGGGGGTTTTTCTAGTTTTGGAAGTATTTTCGGTAACCCCCTTGAGAAAGGGGGGCATGGGGGATTGGGGTCCCAGAAAAACCAATCCTCAGTCTCGCAAGCTCGCCAGCTCCTTTCTCAAGGAGCTAAACGAAACAACGCCTCCGACTTTTCTATGTGAGACCGTGTCAAACATCCACAATATGGCGTCGGTACCATCGTAACGATAAAAGACGTAATCGCTGATATTGCATTTTCTGGCATGGGAATTAAGAAAATGAATATAGAGATAGCACCAATAGAGAAGGTATAGCTTTATGTCTGCTCTTTTTCCTTGAGATCACTGAGGTACTCCCGCAGACGTACTGGATCTTTTATATGCTGCATGAGCGTTTGGTTGGATATGCGATTCGTCTTATGGAGATCGATGAGTGCTTGTTGCATCATGATTTGTCCATCCTGTTTTCCTGTTTCCATAACAGAATAGAGGTGACTGATGTTTCCTTCCATGATGATATTCCGTGATGAATCATTGTTAATAAATACTTCTCGAGCAACGAGATTACCTGAATTATCTTTCTTCGGAAGGATAATTTGACCAATAACAGCAGAGAGAACAAGCGCAAGCTGAATACGAATCTGTGATTGCATTGCAGCAGCAAAGGCATAGATAAGACGATCAAATGCTTGCACCACGTCATTGGTATGGAGTGTCGATATCACAAGATGCCCTGTTTCTGCGAGAGTGAGTACCGCAGAAATTGTCTCTTGGTCTCGCATCTCTCACACAACTATGATATCTGGATCTTCTCGCATTGCATCACGGATTGCCTGCTCAAAAGTCGCAACATCTCTTCCAACTTGTTTCTGATGGATGAGACTCTGATCATTTTTGATGATATATTCAACAGGATCTTCAATGGTAATGATATGCCGGTGTTGTGTCTTATTGAGGTAATCGATCATTGCCATCACCGTTGTCGTCTTTCAGCTTCCTGTACCTCATGTAATAAGGATGAGTCCACGATCTCCGTTCAAAAGCTTCAAGATATTATCCGAAAGTCCAACCGATTCTGCCGTTGGTGTATTTTTTTTGATAGTTCGGAGTGCAACCGCCATTCACTCATTATTCTTTGATACATTCGCCCGAAAACGAGTTCATTGATGCTCATAGATGAAGTTGACTCCTGTTTCTATGGACTCAAGTTTCCCCTGATCGAGAAGGGGATTCATAAAGATGATAAGCTGAACCAGATCATCATATGAAAGTTGCCCAAATGTTTTAACAGGCTGGATATCTCGGTTTGCAACACGAATATATGGATAATCCCCACTTCCGAGATGAACATCAGTAATAGTATTTTTGACAACTTCTTCAAGAAGTTTCATGAATTTTATTTCAAGTTCTGGATTTGCCATTGAGTATATGAAACGGGTGTGATTACTCAGTCAATCCTATCATAACGAAAGAGAAAATGCAATAATCCTAGATATTTATGAGAGAAAATTTACACTTTTTCCATGAAAATGCTATAATCACAACCATATGCAACTCCTTCCTCGTAATAAAATCCCGGATGATTACCACTATTATCGATCAGGATTCCCTTCATATAGGGACTATACAGCGTTCATTTTTCTATGACTCATCCAAGTTCCTGTAGCGGAAACTTGATTCTTCTGATGGATAAGTCGTTTCTTCTTTGGACTTTTCTCTGTGGCAAAGTTCCTCAAAACTCCATATCCTCCAACCAAAGAGCTCCTGGAAAGTTATGGTATGGAACATGGACTTGTCTTTTGGTCACCATGGTGAGAAACTCCAGAAGATATGAGGAGCTGGCACCGACTCCCAACCTATCTCAGTCGAAGATATCATCATGCCAATCGTTCAAGCTTCTCTGTCCTTGATACTCCCGAGTACTCGAAAAAATGGTTATCAAACGCACGAAATCATCTGAAACAAATCCGAAAGAATATAGAAAGTTGAAAAATAGAAATCTGGGAAGTGGATATAGAAACATGGATTTCTATCTACAGAAAGACAACTCTTCCTCATAAATATAAGAGGTATCATACAAGTGTTCTCCTACAAATATCAAAACTCCACGGGGAGAAGCTCCGTATTGTGCTAGCATTTCTCGATGGAGCTCCTCTTGCAGGAGCAGTATTTCTCGACGAGAAGCCAACGAGTGTCTACTTTGTTGCATTTCAGGACCAGTCCGCAAAACCATATCATCTTGGACTTGCGATCATCGACTGGTGGTTCGCTGATTCCATTGGGAAATGATACAAGTACCTTGACTTCGATCACATGTGGGCACCATGAGATCCAGAATCCTATAAGGGATATACACAGTTCAAGTCTGAACTCGCGGATTATGAAGTGAAGTTTGATGAGGTTTGGTTCAAAATCTTCTAAAACAGAGAACTATTAAGCAGGAGAATAATGATGAAGATCCACCACACCGCAATCACTGGAATCCAGAGCTTAAACTTCTGTTTTCCTGCCTTGTGAAATATTGGCCACATCATGCCAAGCCAAACACCAAAAACCCCTCCAGAAAGCGCTAATATCCAGAAAGTTTTTTCACTTATTCTCCACCACTTGTAGATAGACTTTAGTTTGTCGATCCACATGATGAAGTAAGTAAGAAAATTGATGATGGAGAGGTAGATGAACATTATAGGAAGACTAAGCATAAGAAAGGATTATTTTTGTTTTGAAATGTATTTCTATGCACTATGTCTATGTCTCAATAAACTACTCTTCCACTTCTCTGTCTCGTGCCCGCAAATTCTCACAATCTCAAGGGAAGGGAACAGTTCATGGATCTTCTTAAGAGGAACTTTCTGATCATAACCAAAGGCAAGGAGATCAGGATGAAGTGTCCGAATGTGAGCAAAAATATCATGCTTATCTCCAAGGATCACTTGTGCTGCAGGAAACGCCTTTTTCACTGACTTAAGACGCTCTTCTTCGTTATGAAGAGGATGTTTTCACTTCCCAGAAATTACTCGGGTATCCCGAGCGATGATAATCGTCATCTCGTGTGCGAATTTTTGCGCTTCCGTCAGGTAAAATACGTGTCCCGGATGAAAAATATCAAATGTACCAAAACACATGACATGGTCAAATTGCTTTTCATGTAGGGAAGTATGAGAGTATGGACATATGTTTTCCTCTTCCATATGCGACGAATCGGTGAATGACATAATACAGAAATAAGTCAATTACTGGCGGGGGCTGCTTATGTACGCGAAACGTACACAATTTTCAAAATTCTTTTGACAATATATGGTGGCATGAGTACAAATAGTAGCACAATATCTTGTATATCTATGTGATACTTCGTTTCATCTTCCTGTTCAAGGATCGACCAATAATATATCAATATTTTTTAAGTATCCAAATATAAATAGAATGGTCGATTTTTTTATTCTTCGGTGCTCATCATTGCGAGGTACGAAGCAATCCAGGTACCAGAAACTCTGGATCGCCACGTTCCATTTCACTTCACTCGCCATTTCACTTCACTCGCGATGACAAACCTAGATTTCTTTTCAAAATTTTTCACTTTTACTTTTTCACTTTTAATTGAAATATGTCCCTCGAAAAAATCCGCAAACGTAATGGTGATATTTCCGACTTTGATCGCACAAGGATCGAGGAAGCAATCGAGCTTGCCTCCAATGCTTCAGGTGAAACTGAAAAGTCATTTATCCCGGTTGTTACCGACTTCATCGTGAAGGATCTCGAACACGTGTACGGTGAGATCTTTATCAACCGTTTTCCGAGTGTGGAAGATGTTCAAGATGTAGTCGAGCGAAACCTCGTGAAGTTCAACAAATTCGAAGTTGCGAAGCAATATATCATCTACCGTGCTGAGCGACAAGGGGAACGCGAAGAGGAAAATAAGAAACGCATCAAGGAATTTGAGAAGAACAAGCTCCAAGTGACGAAGTGTGATAGACGCAAGGAGCTCTTTGATCCCACCAAGATCGAACGCCTCTTCAAGCATGTGTCAAAGGGATATGAAAAAGAGTGTACATTCGATATGCTCATGGAAGCATTCAAGAAAAATATCGTCGAAGATATTAAAACGGCAGACATTACCAAGCTCCTTGTGAAGACATGTATCGATCTCGTAAGTGTGGAGAATATCCACTGGGAACATGTTGCTGGACGGATCGCACTTTTTGACCTCTACAAAAAAGCAGGGAAGAATCGCAATATCAAGCAAACAGAAATCTACACTCCTGAATCGTACCTCTCACTTTTCCAGACCTATATCGGGGAAAGCCTCTACTACAAGGATTTCATGAAGTACTATAGCGAAGCAGATATCAAGAAGGCTGGGGAAGTACTCGCAAAAGTAGGAAAGTTGAATGATATAGGATATGGATATACTACAGTTCTCTCACTCGGAAAACGCTACCTCCTCAATCCCAACAAGTTCATTCGTGAACTACCACAGGAACTCTACATGTCAGTAGCACTCTTCCTTGCTATTCCCGAAAAAGATGCAGATCGCCTCAGTTTCGCACTCAAGATCTACGAACAGTGTTCCAGTCAGAAAATATCTCTCCCAACTCCGACACTCATCAACGCGCGCACCAACTGGCACCAGCTCACCAGTTGTTTCAAGCTCAATGTTGGTGATGATCTCCGCTCTATCTACCACGGTATCGAAGATATCGCCCAGATATCAAAATTCGGGGGAGGAGTGGGAGTCTATCTCGGACATATTCGCTCTCAGTGAGCTGCCATCCGTGGGATCAAGGGAGCAGCCTGAGGAGTTAATCCATGGATTAAGGTAATTAATGATACTGCCGTTGCGGTAAACCAGCTCGGTGCTCGTCTCGGTGCGGTTTCCGTGACGCTCGATATCTGGCATCGTGATATCCACGACTTCCTCGATCTCCAGACAGAAACAGGAGATATCCGAGGAAAGGCTTTTGATATATTTCCAGCTATCTCTGTCCCAGATATTTTCATGCGCCGTGTTGAGGCAGATGCGGAGTGGTCACTCTTTGACCCATATGAGATCAGTAAAAAATATGGACGAACGCTCGAAGATTCCTTCTGAGTAGAGTTCAACATTTTCTATGAACAACTCGAAAAAGATGAAACCCTCGAGATGAAAAAAGTCATCAAAGCAAAGGACCTCTTCAAACAATTTCTCAAGGTGACCGTTGAGACTGGCATGCCATACGTCTTCTATCGTGATACCGTCAATGCTATGAATCCGAACAAGCACGCAGGAAATGTCTATTCATCGCAGCTCTGTACTGAGATCTGTCAGAATAGTTCTCCAGCGAAGTTCATCGAAGAGGCTATCGAAGGTGGCAATATCGTCCTCCGCTACGAGCCAGGAGACACCGTCACTTGTAATCTCGCCTCTATCAATATAGCGAAGGTAAACGATGAAAAGACGATTGCCGAATCCATGGATATCATCTGTCGTCTCCTCGATAATGTCATTACGATCACCAAGTTTCCTATCAAGGCAGCTGAACTCACGGCAATGAAGTACCGCTCCATCGGTATCGGATACCTCGGTCTCGCTGAGTATCTCGCGACTCGCTCTATGGTGTACGACTCTCCAGAGGCTCGCGAAAAAGTCGATGAAATCTTCGAGCTCTATACCTACTACACATACCGCGCTTCTGTCAAACTCGCTGAGGAACGTGGACACTATCCACTCTTCCCAGGGAGCGAACACTCGAAGGGAATCGTCCTCGGACGTGATGCAGCAACGCTCACAGCTGAGACACACCACCAACACCTCGACTGGACAGCACTCCTCGAAGAGATGAAAAAGACAGGAACCAGATTCGGTTACCACTCAGCTCCAGCACCAAATACCTCAACCGCAGGTATTGTCGGAACGACCGCCGCTCTCCTCCCAATCTACAAAAAATACTTCGTTGAGACCAACCTCTCATCTCCAACTATCCGCATCGCACCGAAGCTCAATGCTGAGAACTTCTGGTTCTACAAGGAGTATGTTACTATGGATATGAACGATGTCATCGACATGATCGCGACTATCTACCGTTGGATCGACCAGTCTATCTCATTCGAGTGGATGATCGACCCAGCAAAGGTCTCTCCAGCACAGCTCTACGGCTACTACATGAAGAGCTGGAAGCAAGGAGTGAAGACCGTGTACTACGTCCGTTCACTCTCAAGTGAAGTCAGTGGGGAAAATTGTGTGAGTTGTTCAGGATAAAGTATTATTAAGGATTCTAGAATAGCTTTCTGGAATCCTTTTTATTTAAAATCACTGTAAAGTTGTCTTTTTTATTACTTTATAGTAAAGTTCTTATCTAAGATCACTTATTATGAAAAACATAAAATATTTCTTTATCAGTATTTGAGTCTCGTTATTCCTCATTCCAAGTGTTTTTGCAGGGTGCGATGGATGGTTTACTTTCAGTAGCAATTGCGATACTCAGCTTCCATATTGTAGCTGAAGTGGGTGTTGACTCTGGCAATGATTCCTTGCTTCCATAAGAGCCGTATGAGATAACCTATCCCATGAGCCCATTTCTCAGTTGGCACAAGATATGGTCTCATATTTCCTCTCATTTGTGAGCCTGGTCGCCGTTATATATATCATCTATGCTGGTTTTCAGCTGATGATTAGCGCTGGAGATGAAGAAAAAATGAAAAAAACAAAAAATATTATCCTCTACGTTGTTGCTGGTATACTTATTATGTGGCTCTCATATGGTATCGTAAAGTGGATCATTGATCTTGTAGGAGTCGGCAGTAAATAAAGTAAAATGGTTAATTCATCTTTCGTATTTCCTACTCTTCACTCGGGTAGGTTTTTATTTTGTGTGTATTATTTTCCAGATATCTTTACAATACGGCAAACTTCCACTCACAAAACCAACTCAATGCACACCCAATTTTCCGTATATATTCCACCACAATCTATGCGGAGAATCGATCTCTATATAGAGCATATTTTCCTGGATCTTTCACGGTCGTATATTAACAAGCTTGTTGAAGCTGGACATATCCGGGTGAATGGGCAGATCCTCGGAGACAATCGGCGAGTGAGAGTGTGAGATGTGGTTGATATAGAGTTCGAGACGGAGAAATATTATCTGGATGGTGAGGATATACCCCTGGAGATTATCTTTGATAATCCGGATTTTGCGATCATCAGCAAGGATGCTGGGATGAATACACATACATTTCCCTGAGAATATGGTAAGACGGGAACGCTCCTTAACGCGCTCCTCTATCACTTTGGGGATCAATCGGTTATCAACGGTGTCGAGCGTCCTGGGATCGTCCATCGTCTCGACAAGGACACGAGTGGACTCATCATCATCGCCAAGAATGATCGATCTATGAAGGAACTCCAGAAGAAGATAGCCGATAAGGCAATTCGGAAATTCTACTATGCCGTCGTCGCAGGGATCGTTACAGAGAAGGAAGAATTGATTGAGTCATATATCGGACGGAATCCGACTGATTACAAGCGAATGACAACCAAAAATCCCGTCGATCCCAAGTTCGCTCGGACTCAGTTCACACTCCTTACACATATTGATAACCAGTATTCTCTCCTCGAAATCGAACTCTTTACGGGACGGACTCATCAGATCCGTGTCCATATGGCTGATATAGGTCATCCGATCATTGGCGACAAAGTATATGGAGATCAATCCGTGAACAGGGAAGTCGCCGAGAAGTATTGACTCGACCGACAATGGCTCCATGCGAGACGGCTCATATTCAACCTTTTCTCTGTAGAGTATGACTTCGTTGCACCGCTTAAGGAGGATATTGCCAGCATGCTTGAGACGAATGGGATAAATATGGATGAGATTCTCTAATCTCCCTGAGCAAAGATAAGTTTGACAAACATATATTTTATATATTATATATCGACCCACACGAACAAAATTATTTAGAAAAATATGGAAGAAACCATTTATTATAACCATTAATATGAGACCCCTACCTGTTTACATTCCTCAGGTTTCTCTATTCACTTTATGGAAGAGAGATTTAGAAGAACTATCCAAATCCTCTGTACAAACTGAGTTTACGATGAGGATGACTTTTCTCTTCGGATTAAGCTTGGACCTTTTCCATCACCAATATTTGGCATTATCTGTTTCACTTGAGGACGTATCATAGAGCTCCATATCCTTAATCTTCCCCAGGCGATCAACAATACTATGAAAGGACTCTGTCCTATTCCATCTGCAAGTATAGTGGATACCAACTCTCCATATACTATGTAACTTTCTCCAAGTTTTCGTGAATAACTCACCACCTCTCGGGTGAGTTTTTGTTTTCCCATTGATTTTCCATATTTTAACGATAAAATCTCATCAGAGAATTTTACTCATTATAGGAATCTCATGCCAACATTTTTCAACCTCAACCCCCATCGTAAGCTCCAGATAATTATCGTTATCTTTCTTATGAGTTGGCTCGTTGGAACATTTTTCATCCATTGGTTTGAAGCTGCACAGAGTTGGTCATACTTCGATGCGTTCTACTATACAGTGATGATAACTGCAACCATCGGGGCAGGTCATCTTGAGGCACTGTCTATGGCAGGGAAGATTCTCACAATGGCGTATGCGATCTTCTATGTCCCTCTTTTTCTCTACTCGATGACGCTGATATTTGAAGGAAGACTCAAACATATCCACAAGGAAGAGAAGCTTTTTGATAAAACTCTTCATGATGTCGAGGAGGATGTGGAGCGAATCATATATGATTCTTCGAAACACACCTTCAAAAAAGAGAAATAATATTGTATAACTGTTCTATACTAGAAAACATGCCAAAAGAAATGTTCAGAAGATCTATTAAACATAGTATATTCCAGCCTATCTATCATCCAAAGGCTAGAAGTCGAGGTACTTGTAGTGACACTTATCCTTATTATTGGGAGCATAGTATACCACTATCTCAAAGGTTGGAGATTCCTTGATTCACTCTATTTCTCTTCTACTACTCTTGCTGCGGTGGGATATGGGTATTTTTATCCAAAAACAGATGCAGGGAAGATATTTACTATCTTCTACCAATTTATTGGTATCCCATTCTTCGTTTATACAACATCACTCTTTATATCAAAGAATTTGTAAGAAATCTGAGATTTTCTTTTGCTTTTTTTTCCTTTTAGATACAATTAAATTCACCATATATAGTACCATATCAACCTATGCTTACACAAGATGACGGGGATCCAGTTCAGAGAAATCCTATATTCAATCCAGCCGGAAATGATGCTATTTCTGCGCGTACTATCATCAAGGGTTCCACGACAGGAATCTTTAATCTCAATGATGTAAAATATACATGGGCAAAAGCCATGTATCAAGTGATGATTGGAAATTTTTGGGTACCAGAAAAAGTTTCTGGCCTCAAAGACGATCAACGTGACTTTCACAGTGTTCTCACGGCTGATGAGCAGCGAGCTTACAAGGGAATCCTTTCGTTTCTTATTTTCTTGGACTCTATCCAGACAGTGAATCTGCCAAACTTCTCTGACTATATCACAAGTCCAGAGGTCAATCTGATCCTAGCGATCCAGACATATCAAGAGTCTATCCACTCGCAATCCTATGCGACGATTCTTGAGACTGTCGTTAGTTCCGAAGATCGTGATGCTATCTACTATTACTGGCGAGAAGATAAGATTCTCCTGAACCGCAATGCCTATATTGGACAGATCTACCAAGACTTTATCAATAATCCAACAGATTACACCTTCTTCCGCGGAATTGTCGCAAACTTCCTTCTCGAATCCCTCTATTTCTACAATGGATTTGCGTTTTTCGATACCCTCGTCGACCATATGAAGATGCCAGCAACTGGACGCATGATCGCTTTTATTCGTCGCGATGAACTCACTCATGTGACTCTTTTTACTAATATCATCAAGGAAATCAGAAGAGAGTTTCCTGATGTATACGATGAGAAACTCCTTCGTGAAATGTTCGAGACAGCAGTAGACCAAGAGATCGAATGGTCGAAGCATATCCTCGGAAACAAGATTCCAGGAATAAATGGAGAAACAACAGAATGATACACTCGCTGGCTTGCCAATCAGCGTCTCTCAATGCTCGGGATTGAGCCACTTTATCCTGAAGCGATCGTTAACCCATACAAGCACCTTGACCGTCTCCAAGATCCCAATGCAGACAAAGGAAACTTCTTCGAAACAACCGTAATCAACTATACCCAATCATCAAATATGGCAGGAACCTGGGATTTTTAAGTTCTGACTCTTTATTTCTTCATTTTATTCCTATGAATGAATCTAGATTTAGCGATGTACTACATGCTATTGAGGACTTAGCTCTCAAACTTTCTCCTCGAGGAAAGCAGCTTATTGCTGCTCTTCGTGCAAGAATACATAGCATAGAAATGAGTTCCTGATCTAGGCTCCAGAGTGGCATCTCACTTGATGAGGAGATAATACAAGAGCTTGCTAGTCCCGAGATTACTACCATTCCTTGAAAACGAGAACAAATACGATTTGCTGTTGCACGTATAATTGGTAGACATCTCTTCAGTGGAAAAGGTGTTCATACATCTGATATCCAGCATCTTCTTGCTCATTATCCTAAGCGCAAAATGGTTTATATCTAAAAAATGGCTTCTATAAAAAAACTCCGAGAGAATCCTGGAGTTTTTTACTATTTCTATGAATTATACATTCATAGAGGCATCCATGTAGGCAATGATATCTTGGTTAACTGGTTCTTGGAAATTACTTACCCAACCAGTTACCATGAGTGCAAAAAGGAGAAATGATACCATGTGTCCACGTTTTTGAATGTACTCACGTGAAGACTGAAGATCTGTCTTGATTTTCATAAGAAAAAAGATTAGAGAAGTAAAGTACTTTTCTAGAATAGCAGGTTTTCTTGGAATTTGCAAATATTTGAATGTATTTTGTAAACATGTTTATCTGAACACGATAAATCTTTGCATTTTTCGGAAAGTCATATCGCTTTGGTGATACAAGACACCGTCCATTCCACTATAAAATATAACTGCTGTTTTTACTTGTTTTCTTCCCCTTTTTCTATATGCTACACGTCATGAGTAAGCCAACCTCCATTCGCAACTTTTGTATCATTGCCCATATAGACCACGGAAAGTCTACACTTGCAGATCGTCTCATGGAGATTACTGGGACACTTGCGAAACGCGAGATGCAGTCCCAGACTCTCGACCAGATGGATCTCGAACGTGAACGAGGAATTACTATTAAGCTCACTCCAGTTCGTATGGAGTGGAAGTGAATCGAACTCAACCTCATCGATACTCCAGGACATGTTGACTTCCAATATGAAGTATCTCGTTCACTCGCATCTGTCGAATGAGCAATACTCGTCGTTGATGCTACCCAAGGGATCGAGGCACAGACACTCTCGAATGTCTATCTCGCGATAGAGAATGATCTTACTATCATACCAGTCCTCAATAAGATCGACCTTCCGAGCGCTGATGTCGAACGAGTCGGTGAAGAGGTTATTAATCTTCTTGGTTGCAAACGCGAAGATATTATTTGTGTGTCTGCCAAGACAGGAGTTAATGTTGAAGCAATTCTCGAAGAAGTTATCAGACTCATCCCTGAACCAAAGAAACTCGATAGAGAGTCCAATCTCGTCACAGATTATGGAGATCTTTATCTAACATCATGAGTCACCAAGGCTCTTATTTTCGATTCACAATACGATCCCTACAAAGGTGTCGTTGTCTATCTGAAGCTCTTTTTATGAGAGATAAGAAAATGAGATAAACTCGAATTCATCAATACTGGAGCACAGGTAGAGGCACTTGAAGTTGGATGCTTTCGTCCAAAATATTCACCAACAGAAGCACTCTATGAAGGAGAGATTGGATATGTTGTGACGGGACTCAAGTCAATTGCTGAAGCGAGAGTTGGGGATACTGTATTCTCAGGAGCTCCTGAATACAGGCACCCAATCAAAGGATTTAAAAAGATAACTCCATATATCTATGCTGGTATTTTTCCTGTTGAGACTGATGAATATCCAAAGATGAAAGACGCTATAGAAAAACTAATGCTTAATGATTCATCACTTGTGATTGAACATGAAGCGTCTCCTGCACTTGGGTATGGTTTCCGCTGCGGATTCCTCGGACTCTTGCATCTTGACATTGTGAAGGAACGTCTCTGGCGTGAATATGATATAGATGTCATCATCACGAGTCCACAAGTAACTTACAAGGTTCTTATCGGAGGGAACAAGGTCGCAGACTATCCACGTGCGAGAGGTGAACTCATTGAACATGATGGACGAGCTTGCACTTATCTCTATATCTCCAATCCTGAGGATCTTCCGAAACCTGGAACCTATATCCATATTGAAGAGCCTATCGCCAAAGTTGAGATGATCACACCGAACGAGTATATAGGAAATCTTATGAGGCTTGCCCAAGAGCGTAGGGGTGTATTCAAAAATCAAACCAATCTTGATGCCAATCGTATCATCCTCCATTATGAGATCCCAATGAGCGAACTCGTTGGTAACTATTATGATGATCTGAAGTCACTCTCCTCTGGATATGCGAGTCTACACTATGAGCCGATTCGGTTCAAACAAGATGATATCGTCAAGATGGATATCCGAGTAGCTAGTGATATAATCGAGGCATTTTCCATGATGGCGCATCGAGGTCGAACTCGGTATCTCGGTGGTCGTATCTGCGAGAAGCTGAAGGAAAATATCCCAAAAGCCCAGTTCGCCATCGCAATCCAAGCGGTTGTTGGCACCGATGTTGTTGCTCGAGAAGATATCTCTGCACTTAGGAAAGATGTCACTGCCAAGCTCTATGGAGGTGATATTACCCGAAAGCGCAAGCTCCTTGAGAAGCAAAAAGAAGGAAAGAAAAAGATGAAACAATTTGGACGGGTCTCTATCCCAAGCGAGACGTTTGTGAATATACTAAAAAAATAGCACAATGCTTGAATTTTTTACACCATTTCTCACTTGGATTCAGGAAGAATATTTTATCCTTCTTATTATTCTAGTGGCCCTCTTCATCGAGATAACCTCACGAAAGATCAAGAAACGACTCAAGAAAAGTATTTTTTCGCAATACGATCAATCAACCAATCCAAAGCATGCAGAATACTACCTTGAATATTATCGAAAAAGTCAGGTCATCGATATTGTTCGTGTTCTCTCAGTTATCGTTGCTGGAGCTTTCCTTCTCGCAAGCAAAACAAGTACTGGTGCGAATTTCTTCGTGATTGCTGCTGGTGCACTCATTATTACATTTAAGGATTTCCTCCTTTCAATTCTTGCATTCTTTTTCACTCTTCCACAATACAAAATCGGTGATACGATAGCCATCAGTGATATTCAAGGACAGATTATCTTTATTCGGATGTTTTCTATAGGACTTCTTGGAAAAGATTGTGATAGTGATAGTACGGGCAGACTCTTCGTAATTCCAAGTCAAAAATTCCTCACAGAGATAATCCGAAAAGAAGACCTACATACAAATAGCATCAAAAAGGAGATTCTCAAGGTCCCATTCAAGCAACAAGACTTTTCTGTAGATTTTGTAACATTTTTGAGAGAGTTAGAGTGATTCTTAGATACATTTCTTCCTGTTATCAATAGAAAAAATAGCGGGAATTTTCAGACCTATATCGGACATAAGTACAAGATAGATATTGATTACCTTGAAGATAAGTGTATCATAATAACCATAGAGATTATTGGAAAATGGGAACAAAGTGTAGAAAATAAGAGAAAAATCGTTGAATTCGTTGAATGATACCGGACTCATTTGATGAAATAGTCCATTCTTTCGTTTCTTATCCTTTCTTCTTTATCTTATTATGCGACATCTTATATCTGCCAAACAATTCTCTCGTTCTGATCTTGAATACCTAATGTCTGAAGCCTGAAAGATGGATATTATCCTGAGTAAATGAGGAAGCCGTATATTCGATGAAAAAATCATGGCGACACTTTTTTATGAACCTTCCACTCGTACGAGACTCTCGTTTGAGACCGCGATGCTCAGGCTTGGAGGAAAAGTTATATCAGAAACGGATGTTACTTTTTCTAGTCAGTCAAAGGGAGAAATACTCGCCGATATGATTCGTATCGTATCAGGATATGCCGATATCATTGCTATCCGATCAAAGAATACTGGGGATGCCCTCCTTGCAAGTCAGTATTCGAGCGTTCCAATAATCAATGCTGGAGATGGATCTGGAGAACACCCGACCCAATCACTTCTTGATCTCTACACCATAACAAAAGAATTCCCGCAGATATTCCAAGACGTACCAATGAAGGTAACTTTTATTGGAGATCTTCGTTATGGACGGACGGTTCACTCGCTTTCTCTATTATTACGTAACTTTCCGAATGTATCAATTTCCTTTATAGCACCAGAAAATCTCAATATTCCCGAAGAGTATAGAAGAGGAGAGGATTTCATTGCAGATAATCTCTCTGACAACCTCCTTTCCACAAGTGACGTTATCTATATGACACGCGTTCAGAAGGAGCGATTTCCAAATATTGAATCTTATGAGATTGTAAAGGATACTTTTATATTTGATGCGGAAACAGTAGGGAAAATGCATCCGAAAGCTATCCTCATGCATCCCCTTCCAAGGATAAATGAAATCACACTAGAGGTTGACTCTCTTCCACAGGCCCGATATTTTGAACAAGCACAAAATGGTATCCCAATGAGAATGGCGCTTATTAATTATTGTCTTGAAGGGTAAAAAAACTCCTTTTGCTTTTTCGGTACTTTCTCTATAATAAAACGCATGGCAAAAAGAAAATCATCATCAAGACACCCATTTTTTACGGTAGAATTTCAAAACATTCTTGCTGGAGGTATTCTCATTATTCTCGGAATGCTCATGTTCCTCTCAACAAAGGAAACTTCTGTTGTTGGAGCATATTTTTCTCGTGCAGGACTTTTTCTTTTCGGGGATTATTATCGATTCATATTTTCTCCGATATTGATTACTCTTGGAATGATGATTATCGTAAAGAAGGCCACTTGGTCAGTCTGGCGTTTCCTCTGAGTTGTCTTGTTTTTCATAGCAGCCACTTCTTTGGTTGGTTGGTACAAGAAAACAACCGTCTGATACCTTGATATATATGCACTTTTCGAGAATTTTATGTGACCTTCAAGTGCATTTCTCACACTTATTATGATACTTTTTACATCACTCTATCTCACTCTTCGCATATCTTATAGGACTATCCTATCAAAAGTACGGGATTCTGTTCCTTCTTTTTCTTCCATGCGCGAGGCAATGATGCAGGATGATGAAGAGAAGGTTATCCCCGTAAAGAAGGCAAAACTCGATAGCGAACACAAGAAAAAAGCTCTAGAACTCGAGAAGAAACTCGCAGAACTACAGAAACAAAAAACGCCATATGAAAAAACGCCAATGAAGAAAGTATGAATTGTCGGAAATGTCATGTCATCACTCTCTACCAAAAAGATTCCCCTTGAGACTATGGATGGCCAGAGGATCGAACAGAGGTGACCAGCAAAATCTGTGAGCTTCTGAGAGTGGGATTTCCCAAGTGTGAAGCTCCTCAATGAGGTTATACATAAGAATATGGTAAGTCCTGATGAGGTGGAAGAAAAATCTCTCATGATACAGAAGACCTTTCTCCAGTTCGGTATCGATGTAGATATGGAGGATGAATGCATTGGGCCAACGGTAATCCAATATCGACTCCGGCCAGCAGAAGGCGTTCGTCTCGCCAAGATCGAAGCCCTCAAAAAAGATCTCACCCTCACTCTCAAGGCAAAATCTATCCGTATCCAGGCACCGATTCCAGGTCTTGGACTCGTTGGTATCGAAGTTCCAAATGAAAAGCGAGATATTGTTGGGATTCGTGAAGTACTTTCTGATGATGGTTTCATGCATCACAAGTCAAAACTCGCGCTTGCAATAGGAAAGGATATTAATGGTGAATTTATCGTGGGTGATCTTGCTAAGATGCCGCATCTTCTAATCGCTGGACAAACCGGATCTGGAAAGTCAGTGGGAATGAATGGTTTCATCCTCTCGCTCCTCTATAAAAATACCCCGAGCGATCTCCGAATGATCATGATCGACCCAAAACAAGTCGAACTTGGTATCTATGATGGTATTCCTCATCTTCTGACTCCAGTAATCAATAGTCCCGAAAAGGCTCTGAATGCGCTCAAATGGTGAGTTGCAGAGATGGAACGACGATATAGTACTCTCAAGCCGATGAATGTCCGAAATCTCGAAGAGTACAATGCAAAAGTACAATCAAAGGATCGTATGCCAGCTATTGTCATCATTATCGATGAGCTCGCTGATCTCATGATGAGTGGAAACAAGAAAGAAGTAGAATCAGCTATCACTCGTATTGCGCAGAAGGCTCGTGCTGTTGGCCTTCATATGATCCTCGCAACTCAGCGTCCATCGGTTGATGTTATCACTGGGCTTATCAAAGCAAATATCCCTTCACGAATTGCATTCACTGTTGCATCTGGTATTGATTCTCGCACTATCCTAGATAACTATTGAGCCGAAGATCTCCTGGGTCGTGGTGATATGCTCTACTTTCCAACTGGTGCTATGGCATCAACTCGTATCCAATGAGTCCTCGTTGAGACAGATGAAGTAGAACATATCGTGAATCACATCAAGCGGACGATTGATCCTGCAATGCTCGAAGAGATGTATGATAAATCCATTGTCGAATGAGATAGAGGAAACTATGAATGATCTGCGTATGGAGGAGATTATGGAGATGAGGATCCAAAAATCGTCGAAGAAGCTATTATGCTCGTCCGTTCAAATGGTAAATGTTCAACAAGCATGCTCCAAAGGCACTTAAAGCTCGGATATGGCCGAGCTGCTCGAGTGGTAGATATGCTTGAGGCTATGGGAATCGTCGGCCCAGCTGATGGATCAAAGCCGAGAGAAGTGATCGGTTAAAGATATCCTTTTACGATGTTGCAAGAAAGATTATATTTATACTCCAGTATCTCAGACACGACGCCTAACATCAACTAACAATTTCCCCGTATAATCCGGTTTTACCCTTCGATTCCAGGTATCATCATGTCGCTCAGATCGAGCTCAAGCCTTTCCTCTCTTCATAGCATCTACCATATCCCGAATTTCTTTTATATGAAGTAATATCTTCTCTAATCCAAGGTCATGGTATGGGTTGATCTCTACTACATTTTCTCGTCGTAAGCTCGACCTATTCCTACTCGATCTAAAAGAAAAATCATCAAATACTTTATCAAGCATAAATATCCAATCTAGATGTTTTCATTCCTCCGTGTTGGCTTGTGATTCGATGAGATACAGTCGTACTTGAAGCTTCATAAACTCAATACAAACAAGTCAAAATATAGCACGAGTAGCAGGACTTGCTTGATTCATTTCTCATTTTAATGCCTCATAGGCAATCTTTAGGGCATGAATCTGTGCATGATATGTATGTAAAACTGGAATTAGCTTATTATGTTCTGACCTCACAGAAGAGATTAACCCATCATAAAAGTCAATTACTGACTGTGGATCCGTAATTCACAGATATTGCTGAAGTTGAAATTGATACTCAGCAAATTCCTTCTGAGCTTTGATATCATTCTCTGGGAAGTTTGGCTTAAAATACCTGCCAGCAAGAGCAACTATTCCAACTTCTTCCGGAGTAAGTGCTTTCCTCTCAATACTTCATTTTCCATTTTCATACCTTGCCTTCATTCGAGTAAAGGTACCATTTACATACTCATATCACCAGTCCGCTATTTGACCTAAATATTGGTGAATATTTCCTCTTTCTGTCCTTTCTGCTAGTGCTAGCGTTGGTCCATCAGTTATTTTCATATGTAATATATATTAATTGTCAACTCTTGAAATATATATATTTCCTCATATACTGCAAATGTTTTTAGAAAAATCTTATTTTTATGTCAAAAATCCTCATCAAAACCCCAGAACAGATAGCATGAATCCGTAAAGCAGGAAGGCTCACCGCTATGACGCTTGATATGATCTGACAATATGTCAGACCAGGGATCTCAACGCTTGAGCTCGATCAGATCATGGATACTTTTATCCTCTCAAATGGGGGTGTTTCTGCTTGTATCGATTACAAGTGAGCGAACAAATGGGGAAAATGAGGATATCCCCGCTGCACATGCATCTCTCTCAATGACGTTATCTGTCATGGAATCCCTCATGCGAATGAGTTCCTTAAAGAGTGAGATATCCTGAATATCGATGTCACAACAATCGTAGACGGATATTTCGGAGATGCTTCCCGAATGTACACTGTCGGAACTATACTAGACAAAGCGAAACATGTAATCAATGTCGCAAAACAATGCCTCGAACTCGGAATCAAAGAAGTACGACCAGGAAACTTTTTTGGAAATATTGGTTATGCTATTAGTCAATATGCAGAATCTCATGGTTGTTCTGTTGTACGAGACTATACCGGACATGGGGTTGGGGTGCATTTTCATGAAGAACCATATGTTTATCATAAAGCTCCAAAAAATAGCGGACCTCGTATACAGGCCGGGATGGTTTTCACGATCGAACCGATGATTAATGTGGGAAAATATGCCTCCAAACTTGCTGACGACAACTGGACAGCTCGAACAAAAGACGGATCTCTCTCGGCACAATGGGAACACACGATCCTCGTTACTGAGAAGGGAAGTGAGATGCTAACCAAGTAATGATGAAAATCTCTGTACTTATCATTGCTCACAATGAAGGGCTCCATATAGCAGAATGTATTGCGTCAATTCTGAATCAATCAAAGAAACCAGATGAAATAGTCGTTATTGTCCATAACTCAACCGACAAAACACTGGAAATTGTGAGAAACTACAAAGAAGTACAGGCTATTGAGTATACTACCGAAGGAAAATGACCACACTTTGCACGAATAAAAGGCTTCGAAGTTATAAAAAATGAAATCGTCGCCTGTATTGACGGAGATGGTGTTGCTGATAAAGATTGGCTTCTAAATATCACAAAACCTCTCATGGAAGAAGATAATATCGTTGCAACTTGAGGATCTGTAAGATCCTATGATAATCCATGATGAAATCGGGCTGCATTTTGGTTCTTTCTTCAGTGACTCCCAATATTAAGAAATATATTTCACTTCTACTTCTGGTGAGCCAACTTTGCATGCAAAAAATCCGCATATCTCGCATGTGGTGGACTCGAACCACTTATAGGACTCAAGGAAGTATTACAACTCCACTATCCTGCAGAAGACTGCTATCTCTCATCTGCGCTTGAGAAAGTATGACAAGTGTGTTATGTATCAAATACCAAAGTTACTGTTTATCCATGAGGCTTTCTCCCATGAGATAACGAACGCTGAAAAAAGCAAAACAATGACAGGAAGAAATTATTCCGATACTTAAATATTCATTCATTCTATTAATGGTTCCCACCTCTCAATCTTCACTCTTGCAACTTTCACCGAGAGGAGGATTGCACCATCGATAGTTATCGCATTGAGGAGTTCTGCGGCAAATTGGAGGATCGCACCTCGTGATTCTGGAGATAGAACAATCCGAAGACGAATCGTCTCAAGAAGGGAAGAGGCAATTCCAGTCCGCTGTGAATGTTCTCATATTCGGCGGACAAACGTCGTTACGATCGGTCAGCCTTCCATGCAATCATACATCTCGCATGAATCACAGTATCCACGATGTTTCGATCGTGTCGTATGGATACGACAACGGTTGGATATATCGAGATACCCGCACTTATCTCACGCTGGTTTCACGAGCTTTCCTACTCCCTGATCAAATATATCATACACTCGACAGCAGAGTCCATCACACCGTTTACACATAGTTTCTCGAGAAGGCATATAGTCCAAAAGGGTAAAAAGTAGGAACTACACAAGCTGATAATTTTCCTCCAAAGCTTTGATACGATTCTCAAGTGAGGGATGAGTTGAAAACAAAGAGTCTGGTTCTTGAATCATAAATGCTGTCATCTTGCTGTCAGTAGGTTTTGTATGAATCAGCTTGGTTATAGACTGAAGTTTCTTAAGTCCGGCGATCATATTCATCTTTCCAGCGAATGTTGCTCATCCAAGGTCTGCATGATACTCACGAATACGAGAGAAATACATGATAACTATCATAGCCAGGAATCCAAAGAGGAGTTGAAAGATTATATAGATAGCCTGATATACGAAGAATGACAGAGCATTTTCCTTATCATCTTGAGAGAGGGATGCAGCAACAGCACGAGCAGCAATACTTGAAAAGAATATAACAAATGTATTCATAACACCCTGAAGGAGAGTAAGCGTAACCATATCACCGTTAATAACGTGTGCCATCTCATGTCCCACCACTCCTTCGATCTCATTTCTCTCCATTGCATGGAGAAGTCCTGTTGACACAGCGACAAGAGCACTATTTTTGGTAGCTCAAGTTGCAAAAGCATTTGGATCGGAGGATTCATAATACCCAACTTCTGGCATTTGGATATTATTCTGCAAAGCAATACGCGAAACAATATTCCATACTACCTGAAGTTTTGCATCTTGTACTGCGGTTTGTTGGGTTAATAATTGTATACTATATATCCTCTTTGCACTCCAACGAGAAATCCAGAGAGAGATAAACGAACCAAGAAATCAGAATAGAGCAGCATAAATAAGAAGTGGAATCATACCTCCACCCATATTTTGGAGTCCTGGAAAGAAGTATCCAATAATAGCAAAGACAACACTCAAAAGAAAAAGAACAGCAATATTGGTCAAGAAAAAGAAAAATATACGTTTAATAAATTGCATAAAATGATGAATAAGTACTAATAAGGAGGTACCTGATGACTCAATAAATACAGATACGTTAGACATTATAATCATTTCTGGCTAAGTGCAATATCTTTTAGATAATATTCTGTGGAAAATCATTATTTTTCAGTTCTTGCGAGAGCTAAGAACAATCTTAAAACAAAGTTAAACTTTGACTTGAAATAAACTAAACTATTCCTACAATACATACCGTTCTTACTTTTCTAACTTTTTATACATATGTTCTGAAGTAAAAAACCGATAAAACGTGATATTTCACTCGGAGTCAAGATGCACTGATCAGTGACTGTTGGAACAAAGGGTCAGATCGTCATCCCAAAAGATGTTCGCGATATGCTCGATATCAATGAATGAGACACACTCATGACCATGACGAAATATGGGAAATTTGTTGGATTTATTAAAACTGAGGATATGCAGAACTTTATCAATCTCCTCAAATCAGAGTGTAATATCCAATAATCTTTCCTATTTTTAGGTAAAAGATACTCAAGGAAAGCCAATTAAATGTTTTAAATAAAAAAACACGTATTATGAAAAGCATCATTTCCATCATCCTTATTTCTTCACTTCTTCTTTCTAGTTGTGGATCTGCCATTACAACAACGGTATGAAGTACAAAAACAGATTTTTTTGTAAAAACTCTGAAGCTCTCAAGCACTACAGGAAGTTACACCGTAGAAAAATCTGCAAGGCTCACAGCAGCCTCATCCCTTAGTATCTCAAGTGATGGTATAGGTCAAATAGATAGTATCCTCGTAAAAGAAGGACAGAGTGTAAAGAAGTGACAAGTTATCGTCAAACTCAAGGACTCTGCAGCTATGTATGGAATACAGGTGCAGCAAGCAAGTAATGGAATTACGAGTGCGAATGCGAGTAGAGAAGCTACTCTTGCAAACCTCGATCAAGCGGTAACCAATGCGGAGATCGCGCAAGCACAAGCACAGAGAACTCTCGATACTCTCCTAAAAGATTCGAAGGAACGAAGAAAACAGGCACAAAATGATTATTTTAACGCAAATCCAAATAATACTGGATCTACAGCACAGATAAATATAGAAAAACTTAAAATCGATCTTGCAAGTGCAGAGAATAACTATAACAACCAGATTTTAACTCTTGATGCCAATTATCATCTGTATGCCAATGATTTTGAGAAACTCTCTAGTTCGATGCTCTTCGAGTGAGACCGTATACTTGGTATCACCTCAACCTACCAATATAGTAATGATAATTGGGAACCTTATCTTGGTCTCTACATAGGAAGTGCAAAGGTGGATGCAGATAATAAATGGGGAGAACTCTATGCCGCACGTGGAGAAATCCGAGCAAAGCAGGATACAAAAATCACTACCCTAAACATCCAAACGGAGATAGACAAACTCTCAAGCTACTATCAGACAGCCAGAGACATGTGAACCTCCATGAGTACTATGCTCGAAAATAGTATGGTTGGTGCTGGATTGTCTCAAGATATTCTCAATGGCTGGATTGCTCAGTGGACAGGATTTCGGGCTACAGAACAAGCAAGTGAGTCTCAATTCACCGCATGGAAAAATGGGGCAATAAGCATCATCCCAACAGCAGGTGGAAAGAGTGTAGCCGAGATGAATATTGATAGCCTTAATCTCCAGATTTCTGGGGCAGAGAGAGCAATCCAAATAGGGAATGATTCTGCAACCATATGATACAATCGTACCATCATTAGTCTTGATGACCAGATACAAGCAGCTCAACTCTCACTTGAACAAGCACAGAAAAACTTCGCTGCAGCGAAGAAAAACAGAGATGCTACGGCAAAACAACTTGGAGCATCGGTAAATAGTGCTTCAACTTCACTCACTCTCGCAAAAGCAAATTATGACAAACTCTCTATTAAAGCTCCTGTAAATGGAAAAGTCACGAAAATTACCGTCTCTGTTGGGCAAACCATTAACTCAGGAACTCCTATAGGGGAGATGGCATCAAGTATGCCAGAGATGACTATCGATACCGAAGCAGATATTGCACTCAATCTCGTAGCTTGAGATTCGGTACAAGTGAAGGTAGGGGATTCTACTCTTACAGGAACAGTATCGGCCATATCTCATATCGCAAACTCGAATCTCCTCTATACAACTCGTATTAGTGTGTCATCAGGAAAGAATCTAATCTGACAAGCGGCAAAAATAATCTTTACTATCTCAAACTCAAAAGATACCCTGACGGGCATATCTCTCCCTCTATTAGATATCAACATTATCAGTGAAAATGAATGAGAAATATTCCTCCTCACGCGGAGTGGGTCTGAACTCATACCGAAACGAAAATCAGTGACACTCTGAAGTCTTCATGGTGATAGTATTGAGATTCTCGAAGAGTTCCCTACAAACACGGAAATCATCATGAGTGATGTTTCAAATTTTGATAGCTCAAAACAACAGCTGGTTGTACAAAATAATAATGTGCAGAAAGTATCTCAGTAATAAGCCATTAGCAAATATTGAATCTATAATCCCAAACTTTTTATGTCTCGTCTTTCAGAATTACAAGCATATTTTACATCATGATTTCTCGGTTTCTGGGTACGAAAGTATCGCATCTCCTACGTCATAAGTATAGTTCTCGTAGTGCTTGGAGTTATAGCAGCAAACTCGATACCAAAAGAGTCGAGTCCATCTGTAAAACTCGGAATCATCTCTATTGTCACTGTATATCTATGAACCAATCCAGAGGATATCGATTCACTTATTAGTAACAAGATATACAAAGAGGTAAAAGACATTAAGTGAATTGATAAGATACAAACAACCTCATCGCTCTGAGTCGGAAGTGTAGTTATAACTCTAAGATCAGATGCAGACACAAAAGTTGTCCTCGATGATGTGCGAAATAATGTGAATAAAGTCCAGCTTCCAACGGATGCGAAGACACCAGTGATTACCGAAATCGAAACAAATACGAATCAGGCATTTTCTACATTTATCTATAGCAATAACGACAATTACTCCCGTGCACTCCTCACGGCTCGTGCTGTGGAAGTACAGAAAGAGCTCGAAAAGCTCCCATGAATAGAAAAGGTGACTCTTTCTGCCCAAGGACTTATGAATGCAAGCGTCTCAACAAGCCAATGAGGAAACGATACAACATATGATATTGATATTATCATTCCAAAAGAAAAACTCGATGCTATGGGCTTATCTCTTGCAACTATTGCAAATACAATAAAAAGTCTGAATCTTGACCAACCAATTGGGAATTTTTCACTCTGATATAAGAACTATGATTATCGTATAGAAGGGAAGAATGCACTAAGTTTTGATTTTCTGAGTACTCCAATTCCGCTACCCGGATGAACGTCAATACACTTAGGGGATATAGCAAAAATAGAGAGAAACTATAAAAACGATGCCATCAATACAATCATGATTGGAACAGGATGAAAAACTCATTCATACGTTGGTATCACTATCAATAAATCTGACTCCGCAAGCATATTTGCAGCTAGTGATATTGCAAAACAAAAGATTGAATCTATATTTAAGTGAGATGATTTTCAGTGACTCTCCTTTATCTATTGATCAGATATTGCCGATACTATTCGTGATGATTATGTGGAACTTTTTCATGAAGCTCTGACTACACTCGCTCTTGTATTTTTTGCGATGTTCCTCTTTGTAGGATTCAAGGATTCTCTCTTCGCAACACTCACACTTCCTCTTGCCTTCCTCTCAACATTCATGATTCTCAACTATCTTGGATATTCTCTCAATTTTCTCACAAACTTTTCCTTTATTCTCTCATTTGGTATTGCGGTTGATACAATCATCGTGATCGTCCAAGCGGCGAGCGCGAAGCTCAGGATAGGATACTCTCCAAAATCCGCAATCATGCTCGCCCTTCGTGAATATGGTGTACCGATTATCGCCGGAGTGAGTTCAACTATCGTTGTATTCATCCCAATGATGATGCTTCCAGGTATGACAGGGAAGTTCCTTGCCTATATTCCAACCTCCATTTTCTGAGTTCTTGCAAGTGGACTCGTGCTTGCTCTCACTGTCAATAGTGCTCTCTATCTTCTCTTTGTAAGGGAAAAGAAGACTTATGTGGAAAGTGAAACCACTCTTGAATATGCTGGTGCGCTCGAAAGAGAATTACTCTTGATTGAACGTGAAGGAAAAGAACGTATTCCTGAATGATCAGCACCACTTCGAACCCGTATTATCCACTCTGTAACAGAGTGATACAAGAGAATACTCACCAATTTTCTTGAGCACACATATCTCCGAAGAGCATCTATCATAATTCCCGTTATTTTCCTTATCTTCGGTTTCGTTGTATTGGCACCAATTGTTGGTGTTGAGATCTTCCCAAGTGACGACAATAATCTCACTATGTTTACGATCGAATGACCCGTTGGAATTAAGACAGAGGTTATGCAAGAGATGATTGGAGATTGGACACCATATTTCGTGGGACATCCTGAGATAAAATACATCTCATCATCGATTAAGTGAAACGCTCTTAGTATCACGGTTCAACTCACAAAAAAAGGTATCCGAGCTGCAAATAATGAAAAGAGTGTATTTGATCTAGAGGCAGAACTGATTCAAAAACTCTCAGCACTCGAAAGCAAAGGATTCAAGGTGGTAAGCTCTACAGTAAAAAATGGTCCTCCTTGATGAAAGGCTATTGGACTCAAGCTCATTGCTGAAGATGCGACAGAACTCCCATCTCTTATACAGACTTCCAGGGAATTCCGGGATTATCTCAAATCTATCCCTGGAACAAAGAATGTTGGAACAACCTCCCAAGATACCCCAGGACAGTTCATCTTTACCCTCAAGAAGGATCTCCTCGCAAACTATGGAATCACGCCAACTATTATCTACGGGCAAATTGCCCAAAGTATGAATGGTATAACCGTTGGAACTGTGGAGGATAATGGAAATGACATGAACGTTGTGCTAAAATCTGATACATTTCAAAGTGGGGCTCACATGGAAGATGTGCTCAATATTCCATTTACTGTATGACCAAATACCTACAGGATTGGTGATTTTGTCGACACAAAAACACAAAATGCAGTAGCCTCCATTGCTCGTGAAGATGGAAAAATCCAAATCACTGTTGATGCCGATCTCGATACTGGGATGGATACCGTGACCAAACAAGCAAAATTCGAGGAATTTGCCAAAGCGTATACATTTCCAAAATGAGTCTCTTATTCGATCTGATGAGAAAATGCTGCAAATCAAGATCTTATTACGGCGATTGTCACCTCTTTTTTCCTGGCAGTTATGGTGATATTCGCTATCCTCACGCTCCAATTCAATAGCTTCTCTCAACCATTGATCGTTCTCTATTCCATAATCATGTCTTTACCATTTGTGATGGTGGGACTCATCCTCACACACAATCACTTCTCTATGTTGTTTGGAATTGGGTTTATTGCCTTCACGGGAATTGCTGTAAACCATGGAATCATCTTGATCTCAGCCATCAATGAGAATCTCCAAAAGTGAATGAAGGGGATTACTGCACTCGTTGAAGCAGGGTCATCTCGTCTTGAACCGATGACACTCACAACTCTCACAACTACTCTCGGTATGATCCCTATCGCTCTCAAGGATCGTTTCTGGTCAGGATTGTGATTCACAATTATCTTCGGTATTATTTCTGCCTCTATACTTACACTTTTCGTGGTAAAAGGAATCTACTATGAAATCTATGTGAGTAACCACGCTGGTCTATCCCAGCGAGTAAAATGATGGATATCAAAAAAGAGACGAGCATCAAAATAATTTGGTTCCTGGCTAATTGTCATTTCGAGTGAAAGATGAATCCGAGAAATCTTGCTCTGTTCTTATTGAGCAGGACTTCTCCACTCCGTTTCCGCTTGGCTTCAACTTCGGTCGAGATGACAAAAGTCATCAATATAAAGAAACTTCAAAAAAACCGCACCTTTAAAAAATTGTATGAAAAAAACTTCTCAACTCTTCCTTATCCTTCTCACGGCATTTCTCGATATTCTTGGAATGTCTATATTGATTCCTGTTTTTCCAGATCTGACAGCACACTTTCATATGGCAGAATCATGGACGATGTGGACACAATCCATCTATGCGATTGGGATGTTTTTCTCTGGTTTTATCATCGGAAACCTCTCAGATAAGTATGGACGAAAGAAAATGCTCATCGTTACTTCATCATTCAATCTCCTTGGATATATTGCAACCCTCACAGCTCTCTCTATCGGAAGCACTACAGGAATTATTGGATTCTGACTCTATCTCTCGGCAAGACTCATAGCTGGAATCGGATGAGCAGGATACTGAGTTGTACAAGCGTATATATCAGATATCTCCGCCCCCGAAGTAAAGACAAAAAATATGGGACTTATGGGAGCAGCATTTGGAACTGCCTTCCTCGTCTGACCAGCTATCGGATGAGTTCTCGCAAGTTTCGCATGAGTAAATGGAATCCTCCTCGTCTCTATTGCTATAATAACGATCAACCTTCTCTGGATTATCTTCTGACTTCCTGAACCAAAGCATCATGAAAGAGAGATGAAAACGGTAGATATCGCAGAATGGAAGATGTCGAGAGAAATATATATCCTCCTCATATTAGCCCTCGGAGCAAGTATCGGTTCTTCCGTTATGCAATCAGGTTCCGGACAGTTTTATGCAGATAGATTCTGATTCAATGCTGATCTCCGCGGATACACTATGGCGGTTGTAGGACTGATTTCCATTATTTTCCAAGGATTCCTCGTGAAGTATGTTCGAAAGTATCTCAACGAGCAAAGGATGATGCAAGTCGGTTTTGCATTGGTCTCAGCTGGGATGATACTCTTGGCATGGAACACCTATGCTCCTTTTGTTTTTCTCATCATCATCCTTTTCCCTCTTGGTATGGGATCGTTTGGTCCATCGATCGCATCACTCTTATCTCAAGATGCTGGAAAACACGCTGGTCGTGTTATGGGAATGAATACTTCCATGACTGGAATCGGAGGGATTATCGGACCGATCATCACCTGATGGCTCTATGCGATGCATATAGCACTTCCTTTTTGGTATGCCGGAGGATTGTTTCTCATATTATTTATTTTATCGGTAATCTATCTGAAAAAGCACACAAGGACAAAAGTTGCTTTTTCTTGAGAAACTCTATAATCGAGATATATCGAATCCTGATCTTTATCCCCTAAAAAAACCTATAAAACTTCTCACATTAGATAATGCAATGCAGGCGGGTCTTATATTCTTCACGATCGGTGGACTACTCCTAATATCACTCAAGCTTCCAGCCTATGGACTCATCTTTAACCTCATTTCCCAATTCTTCTGGCTCAAATCATCATATGTAGCATGGAAACAGGCGGGACAAATTGGAATGTTTATTAAAACTATCATGTTTACGATCATTACTATCTTTGGTATAGTTAATTACTGGTTTCTCTCTTAATTTTTCAAATCCCTAATCTCTATCTGGTATTATGCA